>JBQMYA010000057.1:0-2814 GCA_052173735.1 Prevotella sp. | reverse complement strand
GTCGATAGCGGTGGCATTCTTCTGCTGGGGCAGATAGTCCCCAAAGGGAACGCCCATCTCAGCCAGTTGCAGTTTGCTTTCGGGCTTTTCACGGCTTTGGAGCATAGTACGCAGGTTGCCTACGCCCTGCTCCACATTGTCTGCCACGACCTTGTACAATCCGAAATGAGTCGGGTTACTGAACTGTTTGAGGAAGTTTGTCATGAAGTTTTTGAGAAGTCCGTCCTTGTTGTTGAACTTCAAGAATACCGCTTGGTTAGCAGCGATTGCCTCAGTGGTTTTAAGGTTTCCCTTGTCGTCAACACTGGAAATGACGGACAATTTACCCACTTCCTTTTCGTTCTTCACTTCCGTGCGGTCTTCCAAGACCAGCACATAGTTATCATTGCTGTTTGATTCCATAATTCTTATATTTTTTATGAGTAAATCCTTGTGATATTGCAAAAATATAAGTATAAAATGAATCAAACCGAAATCAGAGATAAGGCTGGATAAATAGGGAAATGTTGGGAAAAGTACAGA
Source organism: Prevotella sp. (assembly GCA_052173735.1). Lineage (GTDB taxonomy): Bacteria > Bacteroidota > Bacteroidia > Bacteroidales > Bacteroidaceae > Prevotella. The sequence continues at coordinate 2,292 of JBQMYA010000057.1, read as the reverse complement.
TTGTACCCCTAATAGAGAAAATAATCCATCAAAAATTTCCGCATCTGAAAGAAAAATGATTATTTTACAAATAATACACATTAAGTCTATGTTATGCATGCCTAACGCTACTTTATCCATCTGTGTGCTGTGCTATCAGAAAAAGATGTTATCAATCGGTAGCTTATCATCATAATAGCAATTTCATCTTTACCCCAAAATAGATGTATGGAAGTACAAAATTTAGAAGATTATAAGGTTGCAATTATCATTCCTGCAATAAAAAGAAAGTTTCTTCGTAAAACATTAATGTCTATATTTCTTCAAACTTTAGATAATTTCCATGTCTATATAGGAGATGATGCCAGCAAAGAAGATTTGCAGAGCGTTATTCTTGATTTTCCCCAAGACAAAATAACCTATAAAAGGTTTAAAACAAATCTCGGTTCTTGTGATTTGATCTCACAATGGAAACGATGCATTGCGCTAAGTAGTGAAGAGCCTTGGATATGGCTATTTAGTGATGATGATTTAATGTCTCCAACTATAATGCGTGGTCGCAAGATGGCGGAAACCCATCCTATCACTTGTGTATTGTGCCCTTTACACGTCAGTTAGCGGGTGCAATCGACTACACACCAGGTATCTTTAACTTCGAAAATAAAGCCGTTCCACAAAGTCACCCACAAACAACAAACGCTAAACAGTTGGCTTCTTATGTGGTGATTTATAGTCCTTGGCAAATGGCTGCCGACAAAATAGAGAACTATGAGGCACATCCTGCCCTCTCATTCATACAAAGAGTGCCCACAAACTGGCAAGAATCACGAGTGTTAAATGCCGAATTGGGTAAATATGTCACTATCGCTCGCAAGGAAAGAAACGGCAACAACTGGTATATTGGTGGTTTAACCGACCAAGACCCACGCACTCTTACCCTTCATTTCGACTTCTTAGATAACGATGCTCAATACGAAGCACTTATCTATAGCGATGGAGAAGGTGCCGACTATCGCACTAATCCCTACCCACTTGCAATCACTCAAAAACGTGTTCGCAAAGGCGATAGCTTGCAATTGAAGCTTGCTCCAAGTGGAGGATTTGCCATAGAGCTAAAGAAAATCAACTAAAATGTGGTGCTGTTCGGCACTATTAAAAGCCCAAAAGCAAATTATTTTATTGGGAATAAGAATTGAAAAGAGCCTCAACTGAGGCTCTTTTTTATGGTCTACGATAGAAGCTTGAACGAAAAAGTAGAGCAACACGCCTCCTCCACCTTGCTTTTAAGAGCGGATTTTTATCCTTTTCACCTCCTCATTCTTACATTATAATAAAGAAGAACATTTCGGTGAGAGTGAGAGTTGTAATGAGTTGGTAATCAAAGCAAATAAAAGAAACCTTAAAAAAGCATTGCTTTTACATTGCAATAGCTATGCTTTTAGGGTGCAATTGCATTGAGATTAGAGTGCAAAAGCAATGAGATGGATTAGCCTTTCAATATCTCTTGCAAGCCATGTGCGTCGAGAATGACAATCTCTTTCTTTCGAACAAAAATTAAATTGTCGTGTTCCAGTTCGTTAAGAGTGCGTATTAACGAGCTTTTGTGAATACCAAACACATCGGCAAGTTGCCTTCTCGACAGACTAAGAGGTACCGAATTGCAATGCATTATGGTGGCCTTTCGAAGTAAAAAAGTGGCAATCTTTTCTTTAATAGAGCTCATATACACCATACGAATCTTGCTCATTAAAAAGAAATTAATATGCGATAGAATATGAATAAAGTTGTTTCGAACAGGCTCGCAGAAGCCAATTAGAAGTGAAAAGTCGTCTTTTGACATACAAAATAATACGCTCTTCTCTATCGTTTTCACTTCAACAGGAACCTCACACTCATCAGAATACACAAAAGCAGGAGCCAACATGGTGCCTGCTTTCAAATAATCTACCATTAAATGTTTGCCTTTTGCCGTGCTCATTCTAGCCGAAACAAGTCCTTCAACCACCACAATTATTTCGCAAAGAGAGTCGTTTTCTGATATAAAAACAGTTTCAGCAGGCACCTTTTTCACGCTATATCGAAGCGTGTTCAAGTGTCTTTCGATGTCGTTAGCATCTAATCCAGAAAAAAGAGCAGACGATTCGAGTTGCGAAAAAATTGTTTTTTTCATGTGTACCACCAACTTTCGTCTGCAAAAATACACACTTTCTCAATTCTTTGCCATACCTATTTTTAGGTGTTTTTTACCCTTTTGAGGTATAAAAAGAAGAAAAGGAAGTAGAAAAACACTATCTACTTCCTTTATTTTCAATT
>JBQMYA010000056.1:0-2821 GCA_052173735.1 Prevotella sp. | reverse complement strand
TTCGATTTGCTCACTAGATAAAAATGTAAAAACCTCTAAGTCTTCTTTTGTTATAGAATTAATGCTTATTTTATGATCAGCATGTTCGCTCAAAATATCATACAACTCTTGGGCGGCTTCTTGCTCTAACATATTTATATTTACATATTCTTCATAGTCTTTTATCCAATCGGGTTTTGATTGCGCATGAGAAAAAACAACAGAGAAACAAGCACACAGAGTGAAAGCAACCCGTAGAAGAGTCATTTTGGATATGCAAAAGGAGAAAACATATCGCCTTATAACTATACTTTTTAAGAGTAAAAGAATAATTATTTGGAGCGTAATTAATGATTTAGAGAGCTTTTTACAGCACCATTTTGATGATAAATGACTATCATCCATATTTCCAAAGATTATTTAGCTTATTACATTATAAAGGCAGAAATAGTTTCTATATTGAATCGCCTTGAAGAACTGTTGCATCTGTTATTGGAACAACCATACGAAGCTCTTCTTTTTGACTCCATTGCACTTGATAAGTCTTACCATTGAAATGGTCAAGCAACATAAAATTATAGATATTACTAGTTGAATAAAGTTCAAAACGTCCGTTTTCACCTTCACTATTCTGAGTTAAAGATTGGTCATTCAATACCCATTCGCCTTGCTTTCCTGACTCAATACTATATTGAACCTGCCATATTTTTCCTGTCTTTGTATCAAGTTTTAAGAAGGTCCACATGTTTTGTGTTGGATACAATTCGTAGCGAGCACCATTATTCACCTCTTGTTTTAGCTCACTTTGCACCTTCTTATCAACTTTAGAACAAGAAGTAACGACACATGAAAGGGCAAAAAAAATTATAAATATATTACGCATAATGATAGATTGATTTATAGTTGTTTAGTATTTAGTGATTTCTAACTTAGCAGTTTTTACTTAATGGTTTTACAAAGATAATAGATAAGAAAAAGAAATACAAACAAAAATATACATTTTTTACGATATAAATAAAATTAATCGACAGAAAGCATTCTCTAAACTCACGTTATAATAAAATTCAAGAGTTAACAAGTTGGTATCTAAAGGATTGGCATAACATCACAAAGGAAGAACATCTAAATAATAAAAGAACATCTATTAGATAACAAAAGAATTGATATTATCAGTTTAAAAGATAACTATTCAACAGCAAAAGATTAATTATAAAATATAAAAAGAGGGTGAAGCATTTATTACTTCACCCTCTTTCGTATGTTAGAAATAATTATTTTTACATCATTCCGCCCATTGCTGGTTGTCCCATTGCTGGTATTGCGTTTTCTTCTGGCTTATCAACTATAATACATTCTGTTGTTAAGAACATTCCAGCAATTGATGCTGCGTTCTCTAAAGCCACACGAGAAACCTTTGCAGGGTCGATAACTCCAGCCTTACGTAGGTCTTCATAAACATCTGTTCTTGCATTATATCCGAAGTCATTCTTACCTTCACGCACCTTTTGAACAACAACTGCACCTTCTCCTCCAGCGTTAGCTACAATCTGACGCAATGGTTCTTCGATTGCACGCTCAACGATATTGATACCAGTTTGTTCGTCTTGGTTATCTCCCTTAAGTTCTTTTAGCGCATCAAGAGCATGGATATAAGTAGAACCACCACCTGCAACTACACCTTCTTCAATAGCTGCACGAGTTGCATAGAAAGCATCATCTACACGATCTTTCTTTTCTTTCATCTCAACTTCGCTATTTGCACCAACATAAAGAACAGCTACACCACCTGCCAATTTAGCAAGTCTTTCTTGTAATTTCTCTTTATCATAAGAGCTTGTTGTGCTTGCAATTTCATTCTTTATTTGGCTAACACGGTCTTGAATACTTTCTTTTGAGCCTGCACCATTTACGATAGTAGTATTCTCTTTATCGATAGTTACCTTCTCTGCAGTACCTAACATTTCAAGAGTTGCTTGCTCAAGCTTCAATCCTTTCTCTTCACTTATAACTGTTCCACCTGTTAATATTGCGATATCTTCAAGCATTGCTTTACGACGATCACCAAAACCTGGAGCCTTAACTGCACAAATCTTTAAACCAGCACGTAGGCGGTTTACTACTAAAGTAGTTAAAGCTTCACTATCAACGTCCTCTGCAATTACCAATAGAGGTCTGCCTGTTTCTGCTGCAGGTTGAAGAATTGGAAGGAAATCTTTTATGTTGCTAATCTTTTTATCATAGATAAGAATGTATGGATTGTCCATAACACACTCCATTTTTTCAGAGTCTGTTACGAAATAACCAGAGAGATAACCTCTGTCAAACTGCATACCTTCAACTACATTGATATAAGTTTCACGGCTTTTACTTTCTTCTATAGTAATCACTCCGTCCTTACTTACCTTACGCATTGCATCTGCAAGCAATTTACCTATCTCAGGATCATTGTTCGCTGAAACTGTTGCAACCTGTTCAATCTTATCGTAGTTATCTCCAACTTGCTCTGAGTTAGTTTTGATATAATCAACAACTGTCTTCACTGCCTTATCAATTCCTCTCTTAAGATCCATTGGATTAGCACCTGCAGTTACGTTCTTTAGACCCTCAGTTACAATTGCTTGGGTCAAAATAGTTGCAGTTGTTGTTCCGTCTCCAGCGTCATCTCCGGTCTTACTAGCTACACTTTTAACAAGCTGAGCACCAGTATTTTCAAACTTATCCTCTAGTTCTATCTCCTTTGCAACACTCACTCCGTCCTTAGTAATCACTGGAGCACCAAACTTTTTCTCGATAACTACATTGCGACCTTTAGGACCTAGGGTTACTTTTACAGCGTCTGCTA
>JBQMYA010000055.1:0-3169 GCA_052173735.1 Prevotella sp. | reverse complement strand
GTCGGCTAATTTGCCGACCGCTTCCTTCAAGAGCTTTGGGTGGATAAAGAAAGGAGCCAAGAAACCCCGATGAAAACACCTCGTTACTTTTGACAGTGAGTTGAGACGGCTCAAAAGTAACAAAAAGCCATTACCAAGTTAAATCTTCATTAAATAGTTCTTTAGCAAAAGCTATATTCTGTAACGAAACATTGCTATGTATTTGAATTAAATCCAGTGGTGCTGTAAGAAAATTAGACAAACAAGATTTTACTCCTAACTCATCTATGCCATGGTCACATCTGCGAGAGAAAGCTTTCGTTATATCTTTATTCTCTACATTAACTTTGTGTATAACTTGAATTGTTTCATCTCCAGATATTGTTGAGTTGTTTTTTTCTTCTGCACTGATGTCAATATCAATTGGCTCATCATGAATAGTAGGAATATAAAAGAGTTGTTCTTTATATGGTTGGAGAACATCCCCTATAAATCCAAAAGATTTTGCAAATATTGGATTTTTCCGAAGAAGAAACACGCTGTCAAAATTAATTCTTTTTAGTTCATTCCGAAAATCTCCTTTACTATCAAAGTATATCTCGAACAGAATACCATTGAGTACATGATTTTCTCCATCTTTATTGTATATTGATAGGTTCTTCCCAAGGTCTTTAAAAAATCTTTGCACTTCCCACGCACGACCATTAGCTTGGTATAAATTGCGTCCCAAAATAAACTGTTGATTTTTGTTGAGGTCAGAAGCAGGTATTTCGCGAATTATTTCCATTGCAGGGTTTTGTCTATCCCAATTACAAGAACGGAGTGCCAAGATTAAATTGCCAAATACATCGCCTCCATCAAACAGTGAGTCTTTAACGACAACTTCATCATAAGGGATTTCTACCGAATAAACCAATTGCCAGTATTGAAAAAGAAATCCCCAATTAAAGACGTATGTTCCCATGGCGTTTGAGTTCCATTGGTTAGATTATAGACTGTTTTCCGGACTTTCTTAAATAGACTCTCAACAGATAATGTTTCCCTTCCTATATATTGCAACAAGGCACTTGTGTATACACTATGACCATCTTGTCCATTACCATCTTTTGCTCCTTCGTTCGGAGAGGTAGAAAAGGCTATAAGAGTTCCTTTGGGAGCTTGCACCTGTGCAAAAGAACTTGCAACTCCTCTGTCAAAAGTTTTTCTACAGGCATCTATTATTACTATATTTACTTTTCCCGAATTAGTTTTGAGAATTCCTAAGACCTCTGTTAACCTAAGGCAGAATCTGTTTGCCTCATGTTTATTTACAGGGGGTATTTGATAGTCTATTGGTATTAAATAGTTTTCGCCTTCAAGTTCAAAGCCATGTCCTGCAAAGTAAAAGATAGAAGCATCGTAATTCTTTATCTGATCTTCAAAATCTGTTAGTATACGTGAGCAATCTTCTGACTTGATATTTAGTTCCTCACGAACATCATACCCAAGACGACGAAAGATTTCTGCTATCTCCGAGGCATCATTTACAGCACACTCTAGCTGAGCACCTTCAAAATAATTATTGTTCCCGATAACAAAAGCAATTGTTTTCATCTTTTCTTGTTTTGAGTTATTTGAAATAATGCGGCCTTCAGTACTTGAAAGCAAATTTTTGCGGTATTCTCATCTGGGGAAAAGTTCTCTGACATCTGTTGGAATGGATGAATATAATTTCTAAAATCTCGCAGTGAGTGGCTGAATTTCTTGACATCCTCTCTTAGGAAACCAACCTCACAAGATACGTCAATAAGATTACTAAGTGTCCATTCATGAAACGGCCGAATCTTTCCCGTTTTGTTATCTCTTGGAGCAGATTTAGCTTGATTATACATTGCTGGATTATTTTGAGCTAGTCCCAACAAAACACCCTCTAATGTACTTCCAGAAAGGAATATTACTGATAAAGCAGCTTTTGCAGATAAGCATGTTTTGATTTCGCTGATACGTGCTTCTATATAGGGTAATACATAATTGTCTATTGGTAGGTTTTCAATTGAAATGTCTGCAAATTCCGCATTTAGGAAATCTACTTCCGTATTATTTACGCGAGCTTCTTTCTTCCTTTCCTTGTCAATATCTACACTTGTTACTTTTGAAAAAGTTATTTCGCTGCCTTTGAGTACAACATTCCACCCATCAAAACAGAGATATTGATTGAAGTCTGCTATTAAAGAATCTAATTTAGATAATCTTCCAATAAAGTTTACTGGCGCAAAAACATCCTTAATACATCTATCTAATTCGGGCTTTCCATTCAATGCACGTATTTTCTCCTCTGTGTATATCCGTCTTGAGGGAAAGCCATTTCCATACACATCTCTAAATCCATATTGATTGAAAAAAGCAACAAGCTTAGAACCAGAACGATATTCTGTTTCTTCAATTATTAAAATTCTCAGCCTTTCAATCGTTTTCTGCGATATGACCATATTTGTTATAAATTAGATTACAAAGTTACTCACTAATAGCGAGGAAGACGAATGAAACTGCAAGAAAAAGCCTCTTGCGGAGCATAAAATGTCGCAAGAGGCGTGTTTGAAAATCAGGGTACATAAACAGAGCATACTCCACCTTTCGTCGTTTGATGAGACCTCTGAGGACTTTGCCCTTGTAGTGACAGAAAGAGACAAATTCAGGGTGAAAGTTCCTGTCGCCCGACTCTATCTTCCGCAGTAATCGCCTCTAAGTATGCCTTCCTTATCTCAGCAAGATGCCTGGTTCGACGTTGTAGGGTAGGACGGTAAGTAGCAAAACATCCTTTTCATCGTTCTTGAACATCATAAACCGCTTCATTATCCTTGCCTGAAGTGGGAGAGTGCCTTACTGTTCCGTCGTCGTCGCCGTGAAATATTTTACTTCATTCTAACCTACACTTAGCGTGAACCAATTATACTTTGGTCTTTGAGCAAGCTTGAAAGGACGTGTGTGATATGAGAAATCAATGTAAAGGAGCTTCTTAAACCGAATAGGGTATTGTGTATCGCCGAAAACTCCCCATCGTTCTCTTCTCTGCGAACGATGGGGAGTTTTGTTAGATTGTCGTTGTAGGGTTAGAAAGTGTGCAACTTTCCAACCACGCGATAGAGTTGCTGGATGCGACTGATGGGGTAGCGTTCCACACCATAGTCGGGGTTGCTAGCAATGAATTCTA
>JBQMYA010000054.1:0-3277 GCA_052173735.1 Prevotella sp. | reverse complement strand
AAGACCCGATACGGGATGGGGAGAACTGGTTTGCGTATGTAGGGAATAATCCGGTGAATTGGGTGGATCCGTGGGGATTGAGCGCGAGCGATGGGAAAAATAATAGTACAGCTGTTTCAACAGGATTCCATATACCCGGTCTTTTACCAACTATTTCGCAAGTTAATACTACAAATAGTAAAGTCATTAATTATGGAATCGCAATTGGCGCATCGGCGCTGAATCTAGTTTCCTCAGTTGGGAATTTTCTACTTTCTGGAGTTGCTTATGCGAACACTCTTGTTGATAAGACGATCGATATTGCGGATAAATATGTTCCATCTTGGCTCACGTTGAATGGAAGTGTTCGTAGAGATATACCAGCTATTGAGTTTGCCACTGCTGTATTGGCTCCTGAAATCGCTTTATACAATCAAGCAAATAAAATTTACAGCCAGTTAAAGAGTGCTGCAGATGCTGCTGAAAAAATCATACCACTTACAAAAAGCAGGTTCGGACATACTTTTACTGAACATGGTGCAAACACCAATGTTGAATATCTAAAATACCGAGCAAAAGGAAGCGGAAACCCTATCGGGCAATTTCTTGATGATCAAGCAGCTGCAAGATTCATAGAAGAAAATATAAAGAAAACTGCAAACGGAGCGGTTACATTGCCCATTCCTGAAAATATACCGGCGAGAATATTTCTTCCGGATGGTTCGACTATTGCGCCTCAAGGTATTCATCTTGTACCGGGTGGTGGTGGTGTGAAAACTGCATATCCCGTTCCATAAGAAGGATTGAATATGATTATTTCTCAAGATATCCGTATTGCTTTGACTCAAAAATTACATCTTATAAATGCCATTGATTCCCAAGATTGGGAGCTTGAAGTTGCTGATCCTAAGAGGATAACAGAATTTTTAAAAAGCCTCCAAAACGATGTTAGTTTAACGGATCAAATGAAAAGAGCGTTAATTATCGTTTGTATTAGCTCATATAATGATTATCTTGATAAATATCATCGAAATATGAGTATTGAATCTCAACTAGTAGAATTATTAAAAGATGATATTGAACTTTTAAAAGATTTATATCAGTATTGGGATATTTTCGGAGACGAACATGATACTTTTAATGTATATACTTTTCTTAAAGAAATTGCATGTCGATAGTATCACGAGAGATTTACAATTTTAAAGTAGGTAAATAAAAACTTTCAATTTTGAGTTTGCATTTTTATGGATGCATTAGGTAAAATACATGGGACACCATGGGGAAAAGAGTATTTCAATTATTAACAGGAATTCTGTAACAATTAGGACATCTTCACAACAAATACGTTACGATTTGATTGGGAAAGCCCATGGAAATGTTCCAACACCTCATCAACAACTTTATAATAAAAATTTTGTCAATGGTGTTCAAAAGAGTATTAGTAGAGTTTCAAAACAAGCTTTGCCTATGACTCAGGAGGATATTAGAACGGTAAGAAGATTCCTTGAGGTGAAAAAATGAAAATCGTAGCTGATCAATTTGTATTATTTGAAGATATATCGTCTTTTAATTTCGGACGTTGCTATTACGATTTTCATAATGATTTTAATTGTATTAAAATTCTTTTAGAGGAAGAATCACTGTATTTATATTTTCAACATATACATGAAAAATATGTGATAATTTTACAATTTTATAATTGTGAAATAGAAAAATTAAACTTTGAGGGTGATTTTACTGCCCCTTTAACTATAGATACGATTTACCGAGGACGATATGAAAAATCGGGACTATTAAAAGAATTTTCTGATGATGGAAAAGCTTATTTTTATATAGAATTTTATGAAGGAAATGTAAATATCGAGCTTTTGTGTTCAGGAATATTATTACAGCAACAATGAGTTTAATAAGTATATGTCGATAGTATCACGAGAAGTTTACAATTTTAAAGTAGGTAAATAAAAACCTTCAACTCGAAGTTTGCATTTTTATGGATGCATTAGGTAAAATACATAGGACACCATAGGGAAAAGAGTATTTCAATTATTAAATTGAAATCGTCTGGTGTGCGAAATGCAGTTGGAAAGAAAAGCTATATATAATCAGGTTGGATGATAAGAGAAAACAGCTCTATTACACTTAATACTCCATTTTCAGGATTTACAAAATGAAAGTGTACGATAAGATTAGAATAACATCTTCGGATTATGAATTTGAAAAAGTATATCCTGGAATGATTGGGTATATTCTAGAAAAATATAGTGATGGCAGATATGAAGTTGAGTTTTCAGATAAAATTACCGGAGAAACAATTGCTTTGTTAGTACTTAAGGATAGTGATATGGCAGAAGCAGAATAATGGCTCATAAAATTTGTAATTTTCAATATTTTCTATGATAAAGAGATAATCAGATTCTCGCATAACCAGTTACGGCGGTATGGGGGATGCGTACATATATAAGGAAGGTTGCTTACGGACAGCGATAGAAGCGGTATCCTTTTTGTCTTATAGAATAAGCAGAAGCAGTCTTCGACGAGAGGAGAAGCACTGCGGGGATTGAACAGAAAAGACAAAAAGATACAAGCGGAAAGCGCGGTCATGTCAAACCTGTACATCCGTGTACAGGTTTGACAACACGTTTTGCAGATGGCAAAACGTGGCTACTGTGTAGAACCACCGCCATCCATGGCGGTACTGAAAACATTACGGAGACTGTAAATGGTTATCAAAATGCAGCAGTCCGCCATAAAGAGAGAAGAAACCAGAAAAAATAATTGGTGAAAAGGGTGCTTTTGCAAATATGAGGAGCAGATACCTCATCAACAAATATACGTCCCTGTACATTTGTTGATGGCGAGTTTTTGCTATCGCAAAAACGTCGCTGCTGCTAAGAACCAACGCCATCCGTGGCGGAAGCGACGCCGTAGATGCCCCCCTGTGTGCAAAAGTAGATGGAAGGAAGCGACATCATAAACTACCGCGACAACACCCATGTCATCACCGACTACCGCTACGACAGCTTCGGAAGGCGTATCCACACAGCAGAACGCACCAAGAGCGGGATGCGAACCATCTATGATGGACTCTCCTTTGAGATCGTAAAAGAAGCGGAAACCTTCCTCGGCACACGGGGCATCACCTCAAGCGCAACCGGCGAAGCAAACCTTAATAATTACACCCCGCACGGCAGTGACCACACGAAAGGTACGCGCTACTATTATATCCCAAACAATGCGCAAGGCGCGCAAGCTCCACACAGCGCAATTCCTGCCGACCGCACAAAGGGAGTGCGCACGT
>JBQMYA010000053.1:0-3370 GCA_052173735.1 Prevotella sp. | reverse complement strand
CAATTGCTGCCTATTGTCTGTTTCCAAAGAAGCCGTGTATCAATGTACAAAGGACCATTGGCATACAGCTTACATTGTTCTGAATTCGTCGAACTCACGTTATTTTTATTGAATACCAAAGATTGCAGGAAATCCTTACTCAATAGTTTGGAACAAATTATTTGATTGATATCTATATGTTCACATTCTATTCCATCCCTTAGAAGGAACCCTTTTAAGTATGCAGGATTAAACATTGGAAATGTTGAGAACGTGTTTAATATGAGAGTTTTCATTTATGTTGTTTTTGCAAAATACAATTGATTAAAAAAGTAGCATTCTTATTCTGGCATACTCCATTGGTTAGTTTGTAAGGATAACTCGGAGGATTTTCTGCGGTTATCTCAAAACAATAGTTCCTTTTAACTCCTGATAATTTCAAAGATGTAACATCTATATCATGTGTTGCTAATACTGTTGTAATCCCATTTTCTACAAAGAAACTCAAAAGTTTTTTAGTCCCTTCTAACTTGTCTATAGAATTAGTTCCTTTAAGCACTTCATCCAGAAAAAGAATTACGTTAGGAGTGTTTAATGCAACGTCTATAGCTTTGTCCAGTCTTATTATTTCAGATTGAAAATAGGATATCCCACCTTTAATATCATCACGAGTTCTCATACTTGTAAATATTTGCGAGTTGGGATTAAAATAGAACTTATCAGCAGGAACACGACATCCATTTTTTGCCAAAATAAGATTAAGAGCTATCGTTCTTAAAAACGTACTTTTACCAGACATATTAGCTCCCGTTATAATAGAAATAGAACCTTTTGAAATCGAGAAATCATTTCCGACACCTGAGTTTCCCAAAAAAGGATGCTTCCCATTTTTCATATTGATTAGCATATTCTCTTGCGGCTTTGCAATGCAATAATCAGCGTGATTAAAATTGAATTGAGCAAAGCTTGCTAAAGCCTCAATCTTCCCTATACTTTCTAACAACGTAGGAAGGCTTGCTAATCTTCTTACTTTCCATCGCTGAAATTTCAGAACTTCCATAACGTCTATCGACAGAAAACCATTCAGAAGCAACCATAAAAAAGGATTCGCCCTCAAAGCATATATACTTTCAATTCGCTGAATTGATTTTAAATCCTCAAGATACTCTTGAGCTATATCACGAATTTCCCGAAGCTCCGAAGCCTTAAAGTTATAAGCGGAAATCTTTTTAATGACAGGCATATAACCTTTATTGAAGTCTATTATTGATTTGGAAACACAAAAGGCTGTTTTAAGCTTACTGCTTAACGCTATCGTTATAAATAATTGTAATACAAATAATACTGTTAAGGTTGCCGATGTGATAGAACTTATTTTTCCTACAAGTATGTAGCTAAGAATAAGATACAGAATCAACAAAAAACTACAAATAGGAAATATTTGAAGCCATTTAATGTTTTTATCTGGCATCGTATTCACATTAGAGTACATGCTAGTTCCCATCACTTTAGACTTAAAGTGAGGAGTTGATAAATAATCCTCACGAAAATCTGACGACAACATAAGCTCGTTTATTGCATCCTGGTCTATATCGTTCTTAGATATTCTTGTGTTCACATTGATCAGCCTGTGTGCAAGAGCTTTCTCACCAGGCACTGTTGTGGTTCGGTTTAATCTTTGAAACAAAGACCCAGGGCCAAATATATCTAAATCATAAGAATATGGCGAGTGTATATCTATATACTCACTGCCGTCTTGAAAAGAAAACTCATTACCCAAATATCCAATCTCATCTTCGTAAAATTGTATCATCTGTTGGTTATGCTCTCTTTTTCTATCAACTCTATTATCTGCATACACAAAAAATAGATAAACAAGAAGGCATATGACCGAGAGAGACAACCATATATTCGGGAAACCATCCAGTCCATTCCATCCAGCAATAAGCATAAGACAAAATGATATTAATTTTCCCCAAACCAAAAGATGGCTTTTCTTAGATAAAACTCTTTGTGCAACCAATAGTTTATTAACCTTATCTACATAATATAATTTACTCATTCTTAGTTTAAAGGGTTTATGTTATTGTCTTTTAGAAGACGATATGCTTGTGATTGGGCAACACCTGAATAAACGTGGTGATGTATTTGGGGCGGAGTGCATATCTTGCCAAAAAGATGCTTAATAAAGTATTTGTATAATGTTTTATCAGACCAAAATCCATAGTATATATTCTCAACAAAAGCACCAGACATCACTTTGGGATAATATGATGTTTGCTCTAGTTCAATAATTTTACTTCCTGTTTCTTTAGCTATTTCAACAGTCTTAAATATCCTTATTGCGTTTGAAAATACAATAAGGATATCAGTCGACAGAATAAGGATGTCAGCTGACGCGCTTATTGTATTTTTAGGAGTAATAATTGCGAATGTTTCTTTCTTAGGCTTACCTTATTATTTGCCGAAAAAACTCTTATTTTTGATCTAAAATGAATTTTTCTACTACGTGGGCAACGCCTTCTTCTTCGTTGGAGTAAGTGACGTAGTTAGCTTGTTTCTGAATCTCGCTTGGAGCATTGGCCATTGCAACGCCTAGACCTGCAAAATTTATCATACTTAGATCGTTATAGTTATCACCACACGCAATGATTCCTTCAGATTGTATGTGTAGTTCTGTGATAAGCCGGTTGAGCGAGGCTGCTTTATCGATACCTAAGGGGACACATTCGAGAAAGTAGCTTGCAGAGCGGTATATTTCCATCTGTCCCTTTAATTGCTCGACCAATTGTAGTTCTAATTCATGAAGTGAGGTGGGATCTCCCACAATGAGACATTTATTTATGGGGTATTTAATTTCTTCGAGAAAATTGTTTACTTCCTCTACTTCCATCTTGTTGATAGAAGCTTCAATTTGAACGTATTGATCTGCCTTTTTTGTTGCGATGATGCCCTCTCCCTTATAAGTTAATATTTCCAAGCCTGCTTCACGACTGCTATTGTAGAGTTTGGGAACAAGCGTTTCGTCGAGCGTTTGTTCAAATACTACCTTGTTGTTTTTGCAGTCAATAATACGCCCTCCGTTGAATGCTAGAATATAGCCTTCAAAGCGTGGTAGCTCCAATTCTTCGGCGAGCGCAGTGATGCCATAAGTAGGGCGGCCTGATGCGAGAACTACTTTCAGTCCTTGTTCTTGAGCTTTGATGAGTGCTTCTTTTGTGCGCGGCGTGATTTCTTTTTTCTCATTAGTTAGTGTTCCGTCCAAATCGAGAACGATTATTTTATATATCATCTATGCAATTTCTTTTTTGTGCTAAGTCGTGTTCAAGGAAGTAGTCTTACTCCCTTTGCTGCATTTGAGCCGTTTTTGCTTGTTGGGCACATTTCTATG
>JBQMYA010000052.1:0-4154 GCA_052173735.1 Prevotella sp. | reverse complement strand
GAATATAAAAAAGTAGGCTGGAATTACCAGCCTACCAAATGTCCATTACTAAAATACGAGAGGTTTTCAGCCTACCAAATGTCCATTACGCCATAAATTAGATAGGCACAAGCAAAATTAGTCTTCCCATATTCAAGCAGGCGGAGAAGAGCTTAAATAGGTTTAAAATCACAAAAGAATTATCTGATTGAGATATAAACATCTCGATTTATTTTGTATATTTGCACTGAAAAATTGAGTAAAGTATTTGATCTATGAATAAGATAAAACTTGTGCTTGACAATAAAGGCATTAAACAGAAATGGTTAGCGGAGCAATTAGGAAAGAGTTTTAATATGGTTAATTCTTATGTGCAAAATAGGACTCAGCCAAACCTTGAAACTCTATACAAAATAGCTTCAATTCTTGATGTAGAGGTAAATGAACTACTATATTCAAAAGATGATATAGAACAAATTAAAAATAAGCAATAATATGGCAACAGCGAATCAATTAAAAACGCTCGTAAAGAGCCACTTTGAAGACAATAGCGAGAGATTTAACACTGTTGCATTACAAATTGCAGCCCATGAAGCTAAATTGGGACATACAAATTTAGCCAATGATATACGAAAAATTATTGATGCTGCAAAAATCAATAAGCCTAAATTAAAAAACATAGATTCTAATTTACAAGGCTTATTCTTAGAAATTTATCCACAGGAACATTTAACAGATTTAGTTGTTGCCCCGCAAGTAAAAAATAGAATAGAAAGAATTATTAATGAATTTACCTATAAAGATAAATTGTTTAGGCATAACCTTGAAAACAGACGAAAAATTCTTTTTTCGGGACATCCTGGTACAGGAAAAACTATGACAGCATCAATAATTGCCAATGAATTGCACTTGCCAATATATGTAGTACTAATGGATAAAATAGTAACAAAATACATGGGAGAAACAAGTGCTAAATTACGGCAAATATTCGATTATATTGAAGATGTTCCTGCCGTTTATCTTTTCGATGAGTTTGATGCAATCGGAGGACAACGAGGTAAGGATAATGACGTGGGCGAAATGCGTCGAGTATTAAACTCATTTTTACAATTTATTGAAAGAGACCATTCTGATAGTTTAATTATTGCAGCAACTAACAATTTAGAATTGTTAGATCAGGCATTATTTAGACGTTTTGATGATGTAATTCATTATCATCTTCCAAGCGAACTTGAAAAAGTTCAACTGCTTAAAAACCGATTATATGGGAAGCTTTCACAAAAAAATATTGATTCGATTTTGCCAGAGTTAGATTCTTTAAGTCATGCAGAAATAAATCAAGCATGCTTAGATGCAATTAAAGAATCTGTAATAAATAATGTTAAAATATCCACAGATTTGCTTGCAAAGACAATTCAAGAAAGAAAATCAGCTTACAATTTAAAATAATAAATATGAATAAATACGAGCATATTATTATCCCTGAAACAATAAAAAAAGCTATTAAATATTCTCCCAGAGGTAGTGGTGGTGGCGGTCTCTCTATACCTGTGCGCAATCGGCAAGCACATGCAGAATATTTACAACGGAAATTTGATGCTGCCAGAGTTGATGATACAAATGTCAAACAACAAATGGAAGCAATCTCCTTACCTGCGAGAAGTGGAATTTATCTCGAATTTGCAAGTGCTCCCACTTATGATTTAGTATCAAAAAGTTTAGAAGATCAAAAAGCTGGTATCCGATTGTTAAATATTCGACAGGTAAAAACAGAAGATAACCAGGAACAGACTTTTGCAACTATCTATATTCCTCATGGAAAGGAAAATAGACTTTTAGAAAAGCTACATAAATATGCGACGGAAGAGTTACGTAATGGGAAACCTAAAAATGACACTCTTTTCCGAAGTATCGAAAATATTAATGTAGCTCTCCTGAAAGCATTATGGACTGACAGATATGAAGATTTTCCAACTGATCACAATGATTGGTATGAGGTTTGGATAAGAACTTCTGTAACAGAAGATATTGTAAATCAACATAACAGATTTATAGATTCTCTTCAGAGTCTCGATATTCACTTCAAAGAGGATTCAATTCTAACATTTCCAGAAAGGACTGTATTTTTAGTATATGCAAATATAGATGCTCTGACTAAATTATTGGGATGTTCAGACCAATTAGCAGAATTGCGAAGTGGACGTGTATTGACAGGATTTCTATTTGATGAGTATAGAAATGAGCAACAAGAATGGGTGGAAGATTTACATAATAGAGTCCAATTTAACCCAAATACAAATTCCGTCATTTGTGTATTAGATTCAGGTGTTAATAATGGACATCCTCTTTTGGAACCTATAATTCCAGAAAGAAATTGTGGTTCTGTCGTTGGAGAGGGTCTTGCGGATAGGGATGGACATGGCACAAGAATGTGCGGAACCGTCATTTATGGTGATATGTCTTCTTGCCTTGCCAGCACCCAGAAAATACAAATTGATAACCAAGTTGGTTCAATTAAATTATATCCGCATGGTCTTCCTAATCCCAAAGAAGCATGGGGATTTTTGACAGAACAAGCAGTTTTGACGTCTGAAATTATATTCCCTCACAAAACCGTTTGCTATTGCATGGCAATAACGGCAGAAGATAGTGAGCAAGGAAAGCCAACATCTTGGTCAGGAGCAGTTGATTCGATTGCGTACAACAATGGCAATACAGGTCGCTTATTTATGGTTTCTGCTGGTAATATTAGGGATATAAATAATTTGGATAAGGAAATTGTTACTGGTTATCCAAACAGAAATAGCCTTCGACCAATACAGAATCCTGCTCAAGCTTGGAATGGTTTGACTGTTGGGGCCTTTACCAATATTGTAGCAATAGATAGTCCTAATTTGAGAAACTATGATCGTGTTGCGCCAAGTGGTGGAATTAGTCCCTTTTCGCGAACGTCATCACTATGGGAAAAAGGTGCATTGATTAAGCCAGAAGTTATGTTTGAAGGAGGAAATTTATATAAAACCAATGATCTTCAATTCCCATTTTCTTCTCATCAAGATTTAGAATTGATAACAACGAGTAAAAATTACCAAATAAGCAGTTATTTTGACACTATTAATGCGACAAGTGCAGCAACGGCGTTAGCTGCAAATTTTGCAGGTAAATTGCAGGCTCGGTATCCTCATTTATGGGCAGAAAGCATTCGTGGAATAATGGTTCATTCTGCAAAATGGACTTCATCTATGGAAATACAATTCCCTGTAAGAAATAGAGGAGACATGGAACGAAGATTGCGCCATTGTGGTTATGGTGTACCATCAGAAGAAAGAGCATTTTATAGTACAGAAAATGGTTTAACGTATGTTGCCCAAGAAATAATACAGCCCTTTATCAAGGAGCGAGGAGATAATTCTCCAAAAATAAATGAAATGCACTTTTTTGAGTTACCTTGGCCTCGTGAGGTTTTAGAGCAACTTGCAGAAACAAATGTTACAATGCGAGTAACTTTATCATATTTTATTGAACCAGCTCCTGGAGAAATCGGTTGGAAAGATAAATACAGATATGCGTCATGCGGATTGCGTTTTGATGTAAATAAAGAAGATGAAGATCAAAGGGCTTTTCAATTAAGAATTAATAAATTGATTGAAGCCGAAGAAAACGAAGAGCGTGGAAGGAATGATTCTACCAGATGGTTAATTGGATCGGACAATAGAAATAAAGGATCAATACATTCAGACGAATTAAACCTCACAGCTGCTCAATTAGCAGTATGTAACTTGATAGTTGTTTATCCAATTGGAGGTTGGTGGAAAACACGTACTAATTTGAAACAATATAACAATAAGCTGCGGTATTCTTTGATTATATCTTTGGATACCCCTGTTGAAAATATAGATTTTTATAATACCGTTAAGACAAAGATAGAAACCGTGGTTAATATTCCCATAGAAATCTCAACGAATGATTAATAAATAGGTGGGAACCTAAAAAACAAAGATGATTATTGGCTTACCCGATAAATCGCAGTTCTTGTATTATATGGGTTGACACAAAATATGGATAGAGAAAAACTGTCTCCGTAAAATCTATCATTTTGGTTCAAACGATTGGTATTCAATGCCTAATGAGTTATGAAATGCTATAGATAATGATTGGGCGACCTATCTTCCGCA
>JBQMYA010000051.1:0-4934 GCA_052173735.1 Prevotella sp. | reverse complement strand
CTAATATCGCCATTAACTTAATGATTTATTTAGAGTACAACTCAACGATTAACTGTTCCTTAATGTTCTCAGGAATATCTGCTCTCTCAGGAGTATGCAAGAATTTACCGCTCTTTGTTGCGTTATCCCACTCAATCCAAGGATATTTGCTGTGATTAAAACCTGCTAGAGCTGTTTCAATAACTTCTAGAGATTTAGCCTTTTCACGAACGCCAATAACTTGACCTGGCTTTACTGAGTATGAAGGAATGTTTACAACACTACCATCTACGATGATATGTTTGTGTCCAACTAGCTGACGAGCAGCTGCACGTGTAGGTGCAAGACCCATACGGAACACAACATTATCAAGACGAGATTCAAGAAGTTGTAGCAAAACTTCACCAGTAATTCCTGATGCCTTAGCTGCTTTTTCGAACAAGTTACGGAACTGACGTTCTAGAACGCCATAAGTATATTTAGCTTTTTGCTTCTCTGCCAACATGACACCGTACTCAGACATTTTCTTACGACGGTTATTGCCATGCTGTCCAGGAGGGAAGTTTCTCTTGGACAAAACTTTGTCAGCACCGAAAATGGGTTCACCAAAACGGCGTGCAATCTTAGATTTCGGACCTATATATCTAGCCATAATTAATTATAATGTGCTTTTAAATAATTTCTTTTTATATAAACCTCAGGATAAGGCTTATACTTTTCTTCTCTTTGGAGGACGGCAACCATTGTGTGGTAATGGTGTAACGTCGATAATTTCTGTAACTTCAATTCCAGAACCATGCACTGCACGGATTGCAGACTCACGTCCGTTACCTGGACCTTTAACGTAAGCTTTAACCTTTCTTAAACCAAGGTCAAAAGCTACTTTAGCACAATCTTCACCAGCCATTTGAGCTGCATATGGTGTATTCTTCTTAGAACCACGGAAGCCCATCTTACCTGCAGAAGACCAAGAGATAACTTGTCCTTCTCCGTTAGCTAAAGATACGATAATATTATTGAATGAACTATGAACGTGCAGTTGACCAACTGCGTCAACTCTCACATTTCTTTTCTTAGATGTTGCTGCTTTCTTTGCCATAATTACTTTTAGTTTAAAAGTGGAAAGTATTAATAGGGTTGCTCAAAAATATAGAGCTACTATATTAACTTTTCAACTATTTTTACTTAGTAGCTTTCTTCTTATTAGCAACAGTCTTCTTCTTACCCTTACGAGTACGAGCATTATTCTTCGTACTTTGACCACGAACAGGAAGACCATTACGGTGACGAATACCACGATAACAACCGATATCCATCAAACGCTTGATGTTCATTTGGATCTCTGAACGGAGATCACCTTCTACTTTGAATTCAGCGCCGATAATTTCACGGATTTTAGCTGCTTGATCGTCAGTCCATTCACTAACCTTCAAGTCGCGGCTCACGCCGGCTTTATCCAATATCTTTGCTGAACTACTTCGACCAATGCCATAAACATAAGTCAATGCGATTTCGCCACGCTTATTTTGGGGCAAATCTACTCCAACAATTCTTATTGCCATTTGTAATTTTAATAATTAAAACTGATTAAACCTTAACTTTTTATTAGTTGATTTTTTAATTTTAAATCTAATCGCTCGCAAAGATACGATTTTTTATTAAAACTTCCAACTAAATTTAACCCTGACGTGTTTTAAACTTAGGATTTTTCTTGTTAATTACGAATAAACGACCCTTACGACGTACGATTTTGCAGTCTGCTGAGCGTTTTTTTAACGATGCTCTTGTCTTCATATTTCTATTTTATTTATATCGGAAAACGATACGTCCCTTTGTCAAATCATAAGGACTCATCTCTACTTTAACTTTGTCTCCTGGTAAAATTTTAATGTAGTGCATACGCATTTTACCTGAGATGTGAGCTGTAATAGGACATCCATTTTCTAATTCTACACGAAACATTGCATTAGATAATGCTTCAACAATTGTTCCGTCTTGTTCTATCGCAGATTGTTTTGCCATATTTAATGATTTTCTCTTTCTATCTTTTCTATTTCGTCAAATGAGGATAAAACCTCTGTTTGCCCTTCGTGAATTGCAATTGTATGCTCAAAATGTGCCGATGGTTGTCCATCTAGAGTTATCACTCCCCATTTATCTGGTAGCAATCCTATCTTTGCATCTCCCAAAGTAAGCATCGGTTCTATAGCAAGTGTTAGACCACTTTTTAATAAAGATCCTTCTCCTCTATTACCATAATTAGTAATTTGTGGACCTTCATGCAATTCCTTTCCTAGTCCATGTCCTGTTAACTCTCGAACAATTCCTAATCCTTTTCTCTCTGAAAAATTTTGAATTGCATTTCCAATATCCTGAAGATGTCCTCCTTCTACTGCTGAGCTAATTGCTCTTCTCAAAGCCTCTTTAGTATTATCAACTAAATACTGCATTCTAGGATGAACATCTCCAACTTGGAATGTATAGCAACTATCACCACAATATCCATCAAGTAAAAGTGCACAATCAACAGAAATGATATCACCATTCTGTATTATTTCATTTTTACTAGGTATTCCGTGAGCTACAATTGCATTACGAGAAGTGCATATTGTCGCGGGAAAAGGTTTTCCAAATGGATTTGGAAAATCCTTTAGTATTGGAATACCTCCATGGTCTCGGATGTATGTCTCTGCTAAAGTATCTAATTGAAGCGTGCTAATCCCAGGGCGAATTATCGTCGCTAATTCAGCAAGTGTTTTGCTTACTAGCTGACTAGCACGCTTCACTAGCAATATCTCATCTTCGGTTTTTAGAAATATCTCCATTATAGAGAGTCTTCTAATATGCTGCAAGTCCTGCGTTACGAGTATGACCTGAATTTAATAGGCCATCATAATGACGCATCATAAGGTGACTTTCTATTTGTTGTAGAGTATCCATTACAACACCTACAAGAATTAAAAGAGAAGTACCTCCAAAGAATTGTGAGAATGCATTCTGCACATTTACTAATGATGCCAATGCAGGCATAACAGCAATGAAAGCTATAAAGAGCGAACCTGGCAAGGTTATTCGAGACATTATCTCCTCAATGTAGTCTGCAGTATCTTTACCTGGCTTGATTCCTGGGATGAAACCATTGTTACGTTTCATATCTTCTGCCATCTGTGTTGGATTCAATGTTATTGCTGTATAAAAATACGTAAAGGCAATAATCAAGAATACATAAATACAGTTGTACAATAAGCTGTGGTTATCCATCAACGAATGTACGATGCTTGAAGAGTTCTCTGATTGGAATCTAACCAACATTAAAGGTATAAACATTAGAGCTTGCGCAAAAATAATAGGCATTACATTTGCTGCAAATAACTTCAAGGGGATGTATTGTCTAGCACCACCATATTGTTTATTTCCAACAACACGTTTAGCATATTGTACTGGTACTTTACGTGTCCCTTGTGTTAGTAGAATTGCAGCACATACAACTCCGTAAAGGATAAGTAACTCCACAATAAACATAACAAGACCACCACCTGTGATTGCTTGGAAACGTGAACCAACTTCTTGTGCGAAAGCTTGGGGAAGACGAGCTATAATACCAATCATAATGATAATTGAAACTCCGTTTCCTATACCTTTATCGGTAATTCTTTCTCCTAGCCACAAGATAAACATACTTCCAGCTGCAAGAATAATTGTTGCTGGAATCATGAAAACCTCCCAAGAAATACCAGAAGCCAATGCTTGGCTTGCCTGGTATTTGAGGTTGATAAGGTACGACGGTGCTTGGAACAAAAGAATTCCGATTGTAAGCAAACGTGTATACCAATTTATCTTTTTGCGTCCGCTTTCGCCTTCACGCTGCATCTTTTGGAAATAAGGTACAGCTATGGCTAAGAGTTGCATTACAATAGAAGCTGAGATGTAAGGCATTATACCCAATGCAAAAATAGATGCATTAGAAAATGCTCCACCAGAGAACATGTCCAACAGTGACATCAAGCCACCGGCTGTCTGTGATTGAAGTTTCTCCAATTGGCTTGGATTTATTCCGGGAAGAACAACAAACGAGCCAAAGCGATAAATCGCAGTAAATAGAAGGGTGATAAGAATCCTTTGTCTAAGATCTTCTACCTTCCAACAGTTCTTTAGTGTCTCAATAAACTTTTTCATTTCTTAGATTATAGTTGTGTTACCACCTACTGCTTTGATAGCTTCTTCTGCAGTTTTAGAAAAAGCATGAGCTTCTACTTCTAGTTTTGCTTTTAATTCTCCGTTACCTAGGATCTTAACAAGCTTCTTACCATTTGTAAGACCTGCGTCAACTAGTTCAGCGATTCCTACTTTAGTTAGATTCTTGTTTTCTGCTAGTTCTTGAAGAACAGAAAGGTTTACTGCAAAATATTCTTTGTGATTAATGTTCTTAAATCCACCTTTAGGAATACGACGTTGCAATGGCATCTGACCACCTTCGAAACCGATCTTTCTTTTGTAACCAGAACGAGCCTTTGCACCTTTGTGTCCACGTGTAGAAGTACCACCCAAGCCAGATCCTGGTCCACGACCAAGACGACGACGTGAATGAGTTGACCCTGCAGCAGGTTTCAATGTATTTAATTTCATAATTAATCTAATTTAAATTTATTATTCAACTACACTTACAAGATGATGTACTTTACGAAGCATTCCGCGCATAGAAAGAGTATCTTCGATCTCAACAACTTGTGAGATCTTACGAAGTCCTAATGCAACAAGTGTAGCTTTTTGGTCTTTTGGATAACCAATTCCACTCTTTATTTGTTTGATTTTAATTGTTGCCATATATTTACTCCTTATCCGTTAAATACTTTTTCCATACTAATTCCACGAACACCTGCAATAGTGTAGGCATCACGAACATTGCTTAATGCTTCAATTGTAGCTTTTACAAGGTTGTGAGGATTTGAAGAACC
>JBQMYA010000050.1:0-5679 GCA_052173735.1 Prevotella sp. | reverse complement strand
TAGAAGTTAAAGAAAAAGAGGTTTGCGTTCGATTAGAGGATAATGGAATAGGAATTGAAAAAAAAGATCTGAAACATATTTTTGAACGACTTTATAAGTGCGATAAAGGTAGAGCAGAAAAGGGAAGCGGTCTTGGTTTAGCGATTGTAAAGCAACTTACTGAAAAGATGAATGGACAAATTAGCGTAGAAAGTCATTCCAAACATGGAACAGCTTTTCTTATGACTTTTATAAAAATAAAATAATTGCGTATTTACCCTCCTCAGGAAACAGCCTGCATGCAACAGGCTGTTTTTTAAATTACAAGGTTAATGCAAGGTTAGTGTAAGGTTTACGCAAGATAGAGATGTTAAAATAAAACTGAAAAAATAAATAGGAGGTTATCGTATGAGCGAGTTAATTATTAAAACAAAAAATTTAACAAAAATATATGGAACGCAAAAGAGTGTTGCCAATCTTGATCTTCATGTTAAAAAAGGAAGAATCTACGGTTTGCTTGGGAGAAATGGTGCGGGAAAGACCACAACTATGAAGATGTTGGTCGGCTTGACAAAACCCTCAGTAGGAGAAATTCAAATTTTTGGAAAACAGCTAAACAACAACGAAAAGAAGATTCTTCCACGTATTGGAACATTGATTGAATCTCCCGGATTTTATCCGAATTTGACCGGAACGGAAAATCTTCGTATTTTTGCAACACTTCGTGGTGTTCCTAATCGCCATGCAATTAAGGATGCTCTTGATTTAGTAGGCTTGCCATACGGTGACAAGAAACTTTTTTCTCAATATTCTCTCGGTATGAAACAGCGTCTTGCTATTGCACTTGCAGTTATGCATGATCCTGAACTCTTAATTCTTGATGAACCGATTAACGGTCTTGATCCTATCGGAATTTCGGAGGTACGGACATTTATACGTGACTTATGTGATAAGCGTGGTAAAACGATTCTGATTTCAAGTCATATTTTATCGGAAATTGCGTTACTTGCAGATGATATAGGGATTATAGACCATGGTATCCTGATTGAAGAAGAAAGCCTTGCAGAATTAGAAAAGAAAAGCAATAGGCATGTTCAGTTTTGCATTTCTGATTCTGCACAAGCGGCAAAAATTTTGGAGTATGAGTTCAAAGAAACACATTTTGACATACAAGATGACCATAATCTTCGTCTGTACAATCTTGAGCTTCCAATTGGAAAAATAATTTCTGCTTATGTAAAAAATGGAATTGAAGTAAGCGAGGCACATACTTGTGAAGAAAGCCTTGAAGATTATTTTAAATGAGTAACAGGAGGTGAAGGAATTGCTTAAGTTGGTAAAATGTGAATTTTGGAAACTAAAGCGAAAGAAGTTCATTACATTGATTATTCTTGCATCATTTATGTTTCCTATTCCACTTACGTTTTTAATGACAACTCCTGCTATTATGGAAAGATATGTGAATAAGGCAGATGCGTTTGATGGACTTTACAATATGGTGCTCGGATATGGGATTCAATTTCTTTTGCCTTGTATCATTGGTGTTATTGCTGCAATACTATTCTTTATGGAGAGGGACAATGATACATTTAAAAATTTACACACGATTCCTATTACAAGTACAAAAATGATTTTTGCCAAAATCACGTTGTTATTTTTGTTTGGGATTATATTTTGTGTTGCGTCTACTGTGGCGACCATTATATGTGGCATGGCATCTTTGGAAATATATGGGGTCGCATATAAACTTATTTTGGCTGTAGAAACAGGAATATTTATTACTGCCGGAACATTGCCTTTGATTGTAATTGTTGTATATTTCAGTAGAACATATATATTTTCAATCTTACTTTGCGTGTTTTACAGCGTGCTGAATTTAAGTGCAACAGCTTTGTTTGATGTTATTCCAAAACAGATTTTATGGCTTTTACCAACTCCTTTAACCACTTTTTGGACTGCTGGAGATATGGTATCTCATGGAATCAGGTTAAATCTTGAACAGATGAATGGTTTGATTCCTCCAACTTCAATGGTAGTATTGATTCTTGGAGTTATGGCGACAGTGTCCGTTTTTCTAATTGATTTAATATATAAGAGAAGGGGGGAATAAGTATGCTTCGCATTATTAAAATAGAATTTTATAAGTTAAAACGATACCATATTCTTTGGGCGGGTATTGCACTTATGTTGCTCTCTGTTTTACTTACATTATTTACTTCAATGGCTAATGACGGATCGGTATGGGATTTCGCATATCTGACAGAACAGGTTATAAAAAATAATATGTCTCTGATTTTTCCAATGTGCATTAGTCTAATTGCAGGATACATTATATCGAGAGAGCATATAAATGATACTCTGAAAAACATTTTGACAGTTCCAGTTTCTTTTAAAAAACTTCTTACAGGCAAATTGTTCATTTGCGGTGTGTTATCTATATTTTTAGGACTCATTTGTAGCTTATTCACGATAATTGCAGAACTTTTATCAGGATTTCCCGGCTTTACTTTTGCATTAGCGATACAGTCAGTGATACAGATTTCTTTAGTAAATCTCCTTTTATATCTTGCAGTATTGCCGATTATTGTACTTACCAGCAAAACGTCAAAAGGATTTTTAGCAAGTACAATAGTTGCATTTGTTTATGGATATGGGGGTATATGGATATGGGGGTATGTTTGCAGCGGGAAATATGAGATTAGCAAATATTTATCCGATTACAGCAACACTGGGCTTGGTAGGATATCGAAACTATGATTCAGCAGTACATTGGAATACTTTGCATTGCCTTTTGAGTATAGTATTTATTGTTTGTATTTCAGCCATACTCATATTGTGTATGAAGGATAGTGAGCCTAAAAAAACAAGCAAAAGAGAAAAGAAAACTGTGCTAAAGAAAGGATGGTAATCACTGTATGAAAAAAATTTTACTGTTAATAGTGATTGTTATGGTAGGAGCTATATTTATTTCAAGCTGTTCGAAAAATGATATTCTTGAGCATTATAATAATGTAATACAGTCAGTTGGGCATGTAGAATTAACTAAAAAAAGTTCTCTCCAAGGAGAAAAAAATACAGGGGCGGATGATTATACTGGTAACTATAAAGCGAGTTATGAAAATTTTACTAATACTGAATACTTATTTGGAGGGACTTCCATCAAACGTAATGCTGGTAAAGAAATTACCATGACCTGTACTTTAGAGGTTACAAATGGGAGCGCAAAAATTCTTTGGATTTCAGGTAGTAACGATCCGGAAATTTTGCTTGAAACAAGTGGCACCTATGAGCAAACTATTACACTGCCTGATGGTGGAAATTATTTCGCCATTGAATGTGATAATTTTACCGGAAAACTTGATTTGAAAATCGAGTGATGCTCTCTTAATGATAATTTGCGAGGTGGTGAAATTGAATAACAGATGGATTTATTGCCCGATTTGTGGCAATAAGACGCGAGTAAAAATCCGAGGAGATACGGAGTTAAAAAACTTTCCCCTGTTCTGCCCGAAATGCAAACAGGAAATACTAATCAATGTCAAACAATTTAATGTATCAGTCATCAAAGAGCCAGATGCAAAGACACAGAGCCGGTGATTCACAGTTATAAGACTGTAAATTACCGACTCATTTTATTTTAAGGAGAAGCCTACTTATGCAAAAGGACAATGCACAAGTTATATATGACCGCCGTTATTATCTTGCCTGAATAAAGGCGCGGAGGCTTAAAATCAATCATAGCATATGAAAACACGGCGGTATCAAAGGAGGTATCGCCGTGTTCATTCTTCGTTATCTTAAAATCTTGTTAAAAGGGATATATTCTATTTCCGGGTTTCCGTGCCTTTACGGATGACTGCTTAAATCATATCCATATCTTTTCATGTCCGATCCCGGCTGCCCTGCGCAGTCGGGATTTTTTGTGCCTGCAAAAACTTTTTTCTAAAAATATTCGCTTTTCTTTGGCAGTTTTGGGCTCTGCGTTGTTGAGGGTTTACGAAAGGGGAAATTCTACCCGCTTTCGCGGCTGCGAAAGGAGGTGAATACCATGAATGAACCTGAAAGAACCGAATGGCAGATACGCTGCGCATTTAACGGCTTCTGCAAGCGGACATTGAAGAACGAAAGTATCAATGCCCATAAGGAACTTCGGAAGCGGCAGGCACACGAAATTAACTTTTCCGACCTGACACCGAAAGAGGAAAATCAGCTTTATACCTGTGAAGATTTCTTTGCAGAAGATAAAGAAGAACAAACCTTTTTCGCAGGTAGGAAGGAATTGAGTGCAAAGCTGATCGCTGATGCAATCCACAGCTTGCCGGAAGAAAAACGCAGAGCCGTTCTACTCTACTACTTCTTTGATATGAGCGATGCGGAAATTGCAGCACTCTATCAGATTCCGAGAAGCACAGTGCAGTATCGGAGAACCAGCTCATTTGAGCTGTTAAAACGCTATTTGGAGGAACACGCTTATGACTACCCAGACTGGTAAAACAACCGATGATGAACGCGGCTTGTTGCCTTATCCGGTAATCATAGCCGCAACCAAAGGAGAGCCGCAGGCAATGAATATTGTCTGCCAGCATTACGCAGGCTATATCGCACACCTTTCTATGAGAAAGCTCCGTGATGAACGGGGAAACACCTATTACGGCATAGATGAGGATATACGAGATCGCCTTCGCTCAAAGCTCATGCAGGCTGTCCTGATTTTCAAGATTTAAGAATGCAGCTGTCTGCGTTCCCCTTTCCGCAGATAAGGCAAGAAATTCTTGAACCTGTTCTTTGACAAATATACCCGCAAGATAACGGCGGCGTATCATAGGGCAAACCGGATACTTTCCTTTTGTGCTTTAACTATGCGGAAAATGCGCCATGACACTTTCCTACCCGGAAGCCGAGCGAGAAACATTTTTCCGTAAAGCAAGCGTAGCACCTTGCGAGCCATGACAGCACAAAATATATAATGATACGCCCCTATAGCCACAGTCCGAGCGTAAGTGCCATTTAGGGTATCAAAGCGTCGCAGGCAATGGGTAGGTCTACATGAGAACCGGACAATCAATGTGGATCATCAGCTTCAGTATTCCGGTAAAAAGTCCTATCGCGTTGAAACACCGAAAACGGAAAACGGCATTCGCAAAATCCCCATGAGCGACCGAGTGCTTAAAGCCTTGCAGAGAGTGATTCAAAGCCGAAGAAAAAGCACTTTTAAGGTTGACGGTTATACAGGCTTCCTCTTTCTCACAAGGAACGAAACACCTCAAAATTGCATTAACTATGATATTATGTTTCGTAAACTTGTAGAAAAGTATAATTCGAGCCATAAGGAACCTCTGCCGACAGTAACAACGCCCCATACACTGCGACACACATTCTGCACCAATATGGCAAATGCGGGAATGAATTCGAAAGCCTTACAGTATCTAATGGGACATGCCAACATTACCATGACCCTGAACTATTACGCACATGCTACATTTGATAGTGCACAGGCGGAATTTTTCAGGCTGACGGCTTAAAGGGAAATAGATATTTTACTACTTCGTTTACTACCTTTCAAGGCAAAAACACAAGCAGATTTAAGAAATTATGTGAGTATCTCCCGATACACAAAATGCCGAAAACGCCTGTAAAGACAGGCTATATCGGCATATAAGAACTTTTGAAAAGATAGTTAAAAATCATATTAGAGTTTAT
>JBQMYA010000049.1:0-5887 GCA_052173735.1 Prevotella sp. | reverse complement strand
ATTAATGCTTTTATTTCAGTCTACAAAGGAATGACGGACATAAATCAAAAAGAATTAAGGTAATCAAACTGCCTCTTCCTCTTTCCCTTTCCCAAAGGAAAGTACTTGAAATGCACTGTTTACAGTCATCCGACGAACACAGGGACTGTCCTATACACACGGAGAGAACTTCCACACAAAGCATAAGAACTTACCTTAAAACGGTTCCCGACGGCCGACACGTAAGCCACTTGCCCTTACAGAATAACATAACATCTGCGATATTGAAAGAAACCAAGCATAGAAAAAATGACAACAGAAACCTTACTCCTCCAGTTTCCATTGCCATTTTCTCATATCTACACAGCCATTTGCACGGAAAGTTATCCCTTCTGATTCCAACAAACCGCGCTGTTCTTCCCAGCAGGGAGCCGTACGACCGTTACCATTAACAACCCGATGACATGGCAAATGTTCTGCTTCAGATACGCCATGTAGTACTTTTCCAACCAAACGAGCATGGCGAGGACAACCCACAAGCCATGCTATCTGCCCATAACTTAGCACACGACCGCTCGGAATTGATGCCACAACCTCATAGACTTCTTTGCGGAATTCCTCTATATCTACAGCCATTCTTACTCCATATTGCTCTAATAAAAAAGGAGCGAAGGAATTTAGTAGGAATTAAGCCGATACCTTTCATATCTTTGCATTGCTGCTCTCTGAAAAGAAACAGTAATGGCTTAACCCCACTAAAACCTTCAACTCCTAAACGATTGTCCCGCAGGGGACTATTAAAACTAACCTATCAGCTTCCTGATTAAAGCGCAGCCTCAACAGCCTTCTGAACCTCCTTGAGGTCAACTGTTGGCTCGAAGCGTGCAACAACCTCACCATTGCGGTTAACGAGGAACTTAGTGAAGTTCCACTGGATGTCGTTCTGCTTGCGTGGCTCTGTGTTTGCCTTGTTGTAAAGGTCCTCCATGATAGCAGCCAACTTCTCCTCATAAGCACCGCCAGCATAGCCCTTCTCTCTCTTCAACCAAGTGTAGAGAGGAAGCTCGTTAGCACCATTCACATCGCTCTTCTTGAACTGTGGGAAGTCAGTACCAAACTTTGCTGTACAGAACTCGTGAATCTCCTCGTCTGTACCTGGAGCCTGATGACCGAACTGATCACATGGAACATCGAGAATCTCAAGACCCTTCTCCTTCAGGCTGCGGTACATTTCCTCCAACTCCTCATACTGTGGAGTGAAGCCACAACCTGTTGCTGTATTGACGATAAGGAGCACCTTACCCTTGTATGTCTCGAGGCTTACCTCATTACCCTTCTTGTCTTTCAGATTAAAATCATAAACTGTTGCCATAATTCTTTACTCTTTATTAAATTCTACAATAATATTTTTTACGCCATAAAAGCAATATTTCAAACGCTTGTGTCTCGTCTACCATAGCCTTGAAAAGTATCAACCGAGGAGGTTTCTACCCTCTCAAAGTTTATTCCTAATCCTTACGACTTATTTTCTTAATCTCGACATCCACTCCTTGCAAACCTGCCAACCACCAGTAGACCACAATGCCCATGCTATCAGTACTGGCTGGAAGAATAGTCGGATAAGACGTGCAGTATCAGTATTCAACCCGAATGAATCAATATGATAGAAATACTGATTGAGGTTTCCAGGGAAGATGAGTACAAAGAAGAGGGCGAGCAACACTCCTACCACCGCCTTATGCTTACACAAGAATAGCATACTCAATCCTAAAGCAATCTCTACTACGCCCGAAGAAAGTACCACGAAATCTGTAAACCCTTCTGAGAACCGAAGCCACATAGGCACCTGTGCCACAAACTCCAATCGGTTAAATGTTAGGTGAGAAACACCTGCATAAGTCATAAATGCTCCTAAAAGGAGGCGGAATATCATCTTTACTTTGTTCATCCTGTTTCTTTGTAAATGGGGGCGCATCACCCTCTCCCAGCGTTAACTGATGTCAGTGTCGCACCCCCTAAAATACCTTTACTTACTAATCGTCTTTACAATCTTTTATTACTCGAATCTTTCTAAACCATTATTCTTAGTTGCAAAGTTATAAAAAGATATTTACATCGCAAGCGACTACATATTAGTTTTAACATCATTTTGCAACTATAGCATGCTTACCAACCACTATTCGACAGCCTTTACAGGAACTATAAGCCCTCTCCTATTCTTTATTATCGCTGTATTAGTGCCGAGCACATATTGTGTTCATGGTAAGCACCAGTGGTGCTAAGCCTTAACACCACACAAAATGATGCTGAGGTAAACAACTCACGACTTTCATTAGAGAAGCGTTTTACAGCCCAAAACAAATAAAACACCTCAATAAAAGGCTTATATCCCCAAAGACTATACTACCCTTATTTACCTAAAAAAGATACATAGAAAAGAGTATAATTTCCTTATTTTATCACCTTGAAGACAACTTTAAAATAAAGACAGCACACACTCTGCCTTTTGAAAAACATTTGCCTGTGTATTCTATGGTCTATAAAAATACAATTATCAACAAACTGACAACACTTCATCTACAATATTAAACAAGTCCAGATTCAAATCGCTTTTTTTAAGTTGAATAGTTTTTCTAAACTCCTTATTTCTTCTAAACGATTTTGCTAAGAGTTTTCTATCTGATTCATCTGTCGTAATCTTATATAAAAGATTTGCCATATATACAATAAGATTTTTATTTTTCTTGAAATGTTCATGTGTTCCATAGTGAATATGGTATGCCAAAAAATGTTCAAGATTCTCTATTGTATATTTAGGCTGTAAGCCGAGAATTGGATTTATAAGTAATTGAAGTGAAGCATTCATAAGATTCACATATACGCCTAATGTATATTGTTGTTTTTCTGTCATAGAATCATAATCTGTTCCAAAAGCTATTACCTCCTTAATAGCTTCTCTTAACTTACTTGTTTCATCCTTAATTCGTTCGATACGTTCATTTAGTTCAACAATTGCCTGCTTGTAAGAGTACTGGTCACGCTTACTAATCAAAAGAAAAATGTTTTCAAGCTTTTCTTTCTCAGATTTAGCTTTCCAAAATAAAAAGGCACTTCCAACAATTGCAATGCCTGCTATTGTCCACCCTACAGGACCAGCTAGACCAAGAAAAGTATTTCCAGCAGCCATTCCGCCACCACCTACAGATAAAGCTCCACCTCCTAACCAAGCTAATGCTGCATTAGTTGCTGCAATTCCACTCAGGCTTGAAATCGCCGTTCCTGTTGAAGCTACTCCAAATGATGTGGCAATTCCCATAGCAGCAGTTGGTCCTAATGTTGCAACACCCGCACCCAAAAGACCGCCAACAGCACCTCTACTAATATCTGTTTTTTTTGCAGCTTCATAATCATTCTCAATCTTATCAACTTGCTGTTTCCATGACAAACTGATATTCTTTATCTTATCATATTCCAGTTTTTTTTCATTAGGAATATTTCTAATCTGATCAAACTTATTTTGGATGTTAATCAGCGTATTATATAGTTCATAATCATATTGACCAAGTTCATTAATTTTACCATTAACTTTTTCTACTAGAGCACCTATGACTTCACTAACAAGTTCTAATTTCGTTTTCTTTTTTTTATTAAACCACATATTAATGTTTTGTAAAGTAAATATCTATATCTGTTTTTGTTTCAAGCTTTTCTTTACTTGGAACGCCTCGTAAGGTTGCTAAAGATGCTGATTTAGTAAAAGCTGAAGAAAAATCATCTAGCTTAAGATCGTCTACAAAAGTTAAGTATTCGTAATCATTATATTTTACTTTTAAGATTTTCAAACCCTCTATATAGTTTTCAACTATGGTCTTTTCCTTTTTGGCAAACCTTGCATCCTTTTCAGCGCGATGAATATTTATTGCCTGTTTTGCTTCACCATAAAGACAAATAGTAAATCTTCCAACACCAACAATATTTAATCTAAGAAAGAACTCTAACACATTAAAACCACTTCCTCCGCTAACATATCCCCGAATAGTTGCATCAGCAATATCAATAAGACAAAATGTACCATGTGCTATTGTCAACATTCTCTTTACTGTTGGATTGGAGAAAGGCTCACAAGCTGACCATATTCCTCCGAATGTACGTTCCTCTTTTTTAGTCGATTTATAATATTTAACAAGTCGTCGAATCGAATAAAAGAACCTAACAATAAGTTCATTAATAAAAACTGGGATAATCTGGGCTGTTTGAAATCTAAAGTCATAACCTTTTTTGTAGATATTCTGTGCAAGTTCATTCAAGTCCTTATCAAATTGGCTTATGGGAATTTTCAATTTAGATTTAATTGCTATTATATCATTAGTCCAT
The DNA here is from genome assembly GCA_052173735.1 of Prevotella sp. Taxonomy (GTDB): domain Bacteria; phylum Bacteroidota; class Bacteroidia; order Bacteroidales; family Bacteroidaceae; genus Prevotella. Next base: position 1,534 of record JBQMYA010000049.1, on the reverse strand, counting down.
GTCCATAGTGGAGAAGGAATACCCATTCCTCGAGACTTACTCCCCGAACTGCCACAAACATCTGACATTAAATGACAAAACCAATTAGTAAATCCACACCATAACCTTGAAGATATATCATTACCTTGAAGTTTAAATTTTCCATCAGCTTCTTTAAGCTGTATCATTTTCCCGTCTGTAATAAAATGAGAAGAATTAGTAAACTGATCAAGTATTGAAAAAAAAAGTCCTAAAAGGCTTGGATTATGTGCAAGCGATTTAAAGTGATGATTCCTCGGATTCAAGTCAAAAACGTTTTGTCCTGCATCTCCTAAACCTCTTTGATCATAAGGAACGCCATAGTGCCTTTCCAAATACCCAATAGCTGATTTCAAGGGATTACTCCCAATCTTAGGCCCTTTCCATCCACAAATCTTTGCGAAATCACATGTACGGTTCTCAAACCATTTATCTGTAATATTGCCCAAAGGGGATTCGCCTGGTTTACCAACAAAAAACACATCTAAGACACCACACAAAGCTCCAGAACATGCACTAAGAATATAATCTGTCTTATCACATTTAGGCTTTAATGCATTAACGCTATCAATTGTTTCATTTAATGATACGATATCCAACTCAGCCTGTGTTATAGCTGTCTCAATGCTTGCAAGATAGCTGAATTTATCTTCTGTCTGGTTCAATTCAAGTATTAATATATTATCTGTATTCATAATATAAGTCTAATAAATTCACTATTACTGTATATTTGATTTTCTACAAGTTAGTCATCCCATTGTAGCATATAATCCGCAACACAACTAAGGTGTATATACCTTATTGCGTTCAGCTATGAGGCAGCCTCGGATGGAAACCTCAGACAACTAACAAGAATGCACCACGCCTATTGCGTGTGCATTGCTATCAATTAGACAACTAAGGCATACCCATACGATACGCTCGTCACATATTATTCAAGTTACATTATTTCCAAGAAGTTTCCGAGGCTTTTGGCTGAACGCGAATAATAGCGAATGCTTTATTTACCAACAATGTAATGGACTGGCTTAGCCAAATCCGCTTCAAAGATACAAAAAAGCTATGAAAAGCCAAAAACAACTGTAAGAAAAACGAAACAAAGCTTTAAAGACAGAGCCTTTATATATTTCTTACTTTTACTTCATATATTTATTACATTTACAGAAATATCTCCATACTACCACGATACTACCCAACAATATAAGCTGTGTAAACGAAACATAGTGTGGAAACTTTGATGACGTGAAAAGGAATAGTTAGTAATTGACAAACGATTTCTCTAACACAAACTTTCCTGTCACTTCTATCATCCAACGTAGACACATAAACGATTGATTTCTAACACATTTACACTAAATGTTAAAAATGACAGGAAAATGAAATCAAAAAAACTATTGTATAATACGTGATAAATATCTTCTTACTTTAGTAGACTTTACCACTCCATATTATCGAAGTGTGGCAAAAAAGAAAGGAAAACACGAATATTAGCTATTTTTTCGTTATCTTTGCAGCA
>JBQMYA010000048.1:0-6057 GCA_052173735.1 Prevotella sp. | reverse complement strand
TGAGCGACTTTTGCCAAATGTTTTCATAATCAGTTGTATTCATCATCGTCCTCCTGTCTTTCGTCCTGCCAGTTCGAGAGCAAGGTCAGCATCAACAATAATCTTGCGCCCTACTTGTGTAATGGCGCGATTGATTTTACCACTCTGCTTGATGCGGTTAGCTGTAGGCAGACTGCACCCCAAAAGGCGTGCAATACCAGCCAACCCATACACATATCGCTTTTCTTCTTTGGAGGAAGAAGCCTTTGTTGATTCCCTGCTCGTGGACATATTACCATGTTGTGCAAGGAAAAGTAATTCTTCACCAGTCATCTGCCAAACAGGCTTGTCCAGTAATTCGTTTATCGTCATAATTCAATTGTTTTGAAATGAATAACTAGCCCTTGCGCATAGGGCATTCAGTCAGGTCTGACGATGCAAAAATAGAGGGCTTTTGATGTTATTCCAAGAGGCAAGGATATGGCGGGAAGTATAAGGAAATGTGAGGAAATCAACGACCATCAAAAATGTTCAATATACATTCTAAAAGTAGGCTATTTCGGGCACATACACATTGTTTCTCAATCATCATTGATTAGTTAAGAGATTACTTTTAGCGTCCTCTTGAAAGAAAAATTATTTTCAGTGGAGATAAAGTTCCATTTTTCTTCGTTTTATTCATTATAAGTTCATAACTTTGTAAACAATATCAAGATAAACTATCATCCGATGGGACAGAAAAAAGAGCATAGCAACCTCATTAAGGAGCATTTGAAGAAGCGAGGTATTACCCAAACGTGGCTCGCCAAAGAGTTAGGTATGAGTTTTAGCATCACCAACGCATACGTTTGCAACCGCAAGCAACCCAACCTCGCCACTATTTTTAAAGTGGCAGACTTGCTCGGCGTGTCAGTTAAATATTTGGTGAAGTAAATACAGTATATGACGACAAATACAAAAAGCAAAAAAAAATCTTCTCAGTATTTTATGCATAAATATTGGGGGAAAAAGCCTGCAGCAGGTTTAAGTCCTTTAATTGATAAATACACACAGACTGGAGATACGATTATTGACCCTTTTTCTGGCTATGGTGTTTTCTGCTGTGAGGCCTATTTGAAAAATCGTAATGTGATAGTAAATGATTTAAATCCAATTGCTAATTTTATTGCCAGGAATTTATTTTCTAAAGATATAAACATCTCAAACGTAAAGAAAGCTTGGGAAAAAATCAAACAAGACTTAACTCCTTATGTAAAGCTGTGGTATGAAATATCAATTGACGATATCACCTATCTTCCTATTTCTGTCTTAAGATCAAAAGATGGTTTGCCGATTCGATTCACTTATAAAAACGATAGAAAAACCTCGACTATAGACATTCCGACCAAATTAGCAGAAAAATTTTGTTCATACGAAAATAATTCTAAAATTTATGATTGGTATCCTGTAGTAAACATAATCGAAAACTCCCGAATCTCAGCATATCCAAATATGAAAGTCGAGGATCTCTTCACAAAAAGAACCCTTGCTTGTCATGCAAAATTATTGTCTTTAATAGAAAAATATTCTTCGGGAGCAGAAAAAGACTTGTTATTAATTGCGTTTACTGCAAATTTAGCAAATTGTTCTAAACTCGTACCTCCTATAAAAAGTAGAGGTATGCTATCCCAAGGTGCTTGGATGACTGGTTTTTATATAGGTGAGACTTATATTGAAAATAATGTTTTGCATTATTTTGAGAATCGCTTAAAAAAAGCTATAAAGGGTAAGGAAAATTATTTAGATGCGATTTTAGGTAATTTGGGAACAGACCCAGTGGTATCCGATTTTAGGATAACCAATTATGACGCAAAAAGAATACGGTTAGCTAATAATTCTGTAGACTATGTTTTCACAGATCCTCCTTACGGTGACAGTGTACCATACTTTGAACAAAGCATTATTTGGAATTCGTGGCTAAAATTATCTCCTGACTATTCACAAGAAATTGTAATATCAGATAGTAATCAACGAGAAAAAAACATCAGTTCTTTCGAGAAAGATATTAATTCGGCAATCTCGGAAATTAGAAGAATCTTAAAAGATAATAAGTATTTCTCACTAACTTTCCACTCTCTCTCGGGATTAGAATGGAAAGCTATAAGTAATGCATGCGTATTTAATAACTTTAACGTTGTTGATTATGAGTGGCTTGAACAAAAAACTTATCCTCCTCGACAACTCAATCGAATAAAGTCTATAAAAGGAGATGTGCTTGTTACATTCCGGAAGAACCCAGATCCTGTTTGCCTTCATGTCTGTGATGATGAACAATTCACGAGTATTATAAAAGACTTAATAACTAATACCATTCAAAATGGAATTAATGATACCAATGGTATAATGATGGCTATAATGGAATGGGTTTTACGCAATATGATCATCATCGGAAACGTTGATGTCTTTAAACTTTTAAATAACAATTATTTACTTAAAGCCGATGGGCGATGGGGTGTTAAATAAATTCAATACGAAAAAATGCAAAATAAGTCGTATAAAACATCATTATTAACAGATATGGATTTATTTATTTCATAAAATAGAATTATTATGACAAATTTTGAAAGATGGGACCAAGAGTTTCGTACCCAAAATCTATACGCGTTTAATCATAATGAGAATGCATTGCTTTACTTGAAAGTAAGAGCCGTATGCAGAAGTAAACAGATAAAGCAATTTGTGAAGAATAACAATATTGTACTCAAATCTACCAAAATAGGTGAACAATTCGCCGAATTGTACTCTATTATGGAGAATACCCCTAATAGCATGGCTATGCTTGATACCTATCTATTTAACAGAAACAATGAGTGGTATCACACAATGGGCGTTGACGAAGAAAAATTGAAAAGTGATCTGCGCAAAATTACAAGTTACGAATGGGGAGGTGACCAAGAGAACTCACTTGATCAGTATCTCGTTAGAAGATACATCAAAACCATTAGTGATTTTGATATACTCAAAAGTAAAGCAGATGCCATTGCTGCTAATGCTTGGAAATTTGTGCAGACGAGTTGGTATAATAATTGGACATCATATCTTATAGAATCTATTTTCAAGAAACATGAACGTGTCCTATCCGCAGTTGGAGAAATCAAGAGTGTTGACTTTTTTATCGACAATAATCCAATAGATTTGAAAGTAACTTACTTTCCTGAAGCTTATTTGCAGAGTAAATTAAAGGAGAAATTAGGGAATAAAGAGATTACATGGCTTAAACATCAAGCTAAGTCGTTCAATATTATGCCAGACAGAAATCTCTCCGATTCGGAACAATACTATTTTCTTAAAGAGGAACTAGAAAATCATGGACATTCTGCGGTTGTTACAAATCTTATTTCTACAAGAAAGCAAGTGGTCAAAGAAGCGCAAAATAAACCAGAAAACCTTATGAAATGGCTATATGAGAACCAAAGTTCTCGCTTGTTTGGTGCAGAAAATCGTTTATTTATAATCCTTATTGACTCTACCAATATGAATCAATCGTGGAAAATGAAACGAGCATTCTCATTGATTGAACCACAAATAAACGGCTATCTAGATACGTTCAACTCTGAATCATTAAAGAAGATAGATTTTGCTTTTAATAAAAAAGGTTATGAGAGCCTCTCCGATATAATTTTCGTTATAAAAGAGTAACTGTAAAATGGAAAAAGAACGGTTCGTTCTATATATATATATCTGAATATCGTTGTATAGCAAAAAGCATCCGAGTAGCACTTAGGGTGGGAATGAGCATTTCGACTCGCTAAGATGTATGTTTACCTTTCGCTAATTAAAAGAAGGAACAGTCTTAAGTCATAAAATATTGTTAATTAATAGAATATTATACATAAGCTAAGTATTAGTTATGGAAGATATTAAGCAATTAGATGCAAATATTCTTGAGATTCATTATTGGCTTGCCAATGACAACCATTCAATGGATGCAAAAGTCTTTTATACCTGTCAGCAGGAATTATTGGGACTAATTGAATATATTGCAAAGCAATTCGGAGTTACAATCAGTATTGAAACTTTTCCTTTAGTGGAAGGTGGAATAAAAACTTGGTTGAAAACAAATGGTTTGTCTTTAGTCGCAATTCCTTTAATTGTCACAATTGTAGGAAATATCTTGAGTTCAGCTCCATCAGAAGCGATAGGAGAACTTATCAAACATCAGATTGAAGAGTATTTGAAGTCTCCTGAAGTTAAAGAGTTAGAGGTTTTACGTAATGAAAAAGAAAAACTCATTTTAGAAGCAGAAATAGCAGAATTAAAGGGGAGAAGCAGAAACTTTCAAACGCAACACGCTGATACGGCAATTCGTGTAAAGCGTTCTAACTACTACCAAAAACTTATTAATTATAAAGATCTTGAAAAAATTAGCTTTGAGCAGAAAGACCATCCTCTGAGGGAAAGAAATATTTGGGAAGGGACAGTATCGAAGGAACATTTTTCATCTTACCAAATTGATTCTTCAGATGTAGATCCCGTAGAACACACAGAGGCTATGATTGAGATAGTTGCTCCAATCCTTAAGCGAAGCAAGAGAAAGTGGAGAGGAATATATAAGAAAAAAGATATTTCATTTAGAATGTCCGATCAAGAGTTTCAAAATGATGTATATTCCCGGAAAATATCATTTTCCAATGGAAGTATAATAAATTGTCTATTGATAGAAAAACAGAAAATAAATGGAGACGGAGAGGTGGTAACCTCAGAATATGAAGTTATTGAGGTTAATAATATGTCTATAAATGGAGTTCCTCAAGAGGTGATACACCATCGTAAATCTAAAAAGAAGGAGAATGACTATGTGTATCCTAGCTTATTTAGTGATATGGATACTTAAATCAAAATAATTTATTCATAAAAATGACAGGAAGGAATAATGAAGGGCACCTCATCATCTACCAAGATGATAACGGTTTAGTAAAGGTGAACGTGCGCTTTGCTGACGAGGATGTGTGGCTCACGCAGGGCCAGTTGGCCGAGATTTACGATACTACGCAACAGAATATAGCCCTGCATATCAAGAATATCTATGCCGACAAGGAATTGGCAGACGAGGCAACTCACAAGAAATACTTGTTAGTTCGGCAGGAAGGTAATCGCAATGTGCAACGCAACATTGACCACTATAATCTTGATATGATTATAGCTATTGGGTATCGAGTACAATCGCAAGTAGCGACACACTTCCGCCGTTGGGCAACAGAGCGACTACATGAGTATATCCAAAAGGGCTTTGCGATGGATGATGACCGATTGAAGCAAGGCGGTAATCGCTATTTCAGAGAGTTGCTGCAACGCATTCGGGACATTCGGGCTTCGGAACGCAATTTTTACCAGCAGGTAACGGATATCTACGCCACATCTGTGGATTATGATCCACGCACCGATCTCACACGCACTTTCTTTGCGACAGTGCAAAACAAGTTGCATTATGCCATACACGAGCATACCGCTGCCGAGATTATCTATGACCGTGTGGACTGTGATAAACCCTTTGTGGGCATGACCAATTTCAAGGGGGACTATATCACCAAAGACGATGTAAAAGTAGCCAAGAACTATCTCACTGAAAACGAACTGCAACGGCTCAACCTGCTTGTGTCGCAATTTTTAGACTTTGCCGAGTTTCAAGCCCTTGAAGAACGTCCCATGCGAATGACAGACTGGATAGCCGCTCTTGACAACCAAATCATTGCCCTACAACGCAAATTATTGGAGGGTAAAGGCAGTGTGTCGCATCAAGAAGCCATAGAAAAAGCCGAACGAGAGTTCAATATCTATCGCCAAAGAGAAATGGCACAACTTGAAAGCGATTTCGACAAAATGGTGAAACGCTTGCCAAAGCGTGGCAACAATTCATCAAACATAAAATAATAAATCTGCTTACACTCAATTCAACCTCATTAAGGTGTAGCATTTTCTTTGTAATAGAATATTTGGGTGTAATAAAGGGTGTAAATCGCGTAACTTGCTGATTTACACCCTTGTTTGCGGAGAGAGAGGTTTGTGAACCAAACTCTGCTAACTCGTTGTAATTAAATG
>JBQMYA010000047.1:0-6102 GCA_052173735.1 Prevotella sp. | reverse complement strand
TTTTAGCTATTAGTACGCTGTTTATCATTTGATCAATTAGTTTAAATCACTTCATTATATATTACTTGAAGGTGCGAGAACTGTATTTGATTAAAATTAAGACATTTACATCCTGATTTCTCGCAAACTTCTCGCAATTTTCTCGCAATTTAATCTTCGTGCGAGAACTCTATTCGCCACCGATATACTCCCACATTTTCTTTTCTCCAAGGTGGATTTCTCCAGCTTTCTTTAATGCAGAAAGGAGATGGCCGATTTTGGTTATCTTTTGTTTCTCGGTTAAGGCCTCTGGAAGTTTGGTAAGCAATAATTCATCTACATCTTTGCGACTTATTTTCTTATGCTGTTTAATAAACTTAGATAGGAGATCTTTGTAATACTTATCATCCAATCCTTTGTTTTTAGTATAATCTGCTTTTTTCCCTATATTGCTAGCGACCGTTTTTGCAACATACAATGCATTTTTACGTCCTTCTACTAATTTCCTTTTGCGGAGGTAAGCTATTTCGTAATCCGTCAAGTTTCGATGCATTTGAATTCGACTCAAAAGTTCCATTTCCATCAAGTTTAGTGAGTGATCCTTTGCCAACAGTGCAGCATAATCCATATCAAGTACTTTACTAACAATCGTCAACTTAACTTTATTATCAGTGAAATCATAGTCAGGCATTGGGAAAAAGCGCTGCCTCTGAAGGTTAAACATTCTGCGAATACCACTTCCAATTGTATCAACCATTTTCAGTTCTACCATTGCACCTACAAGGAATGGGTTTCTATATCGTTCTTCTGGAGCATCATTCTGCAATACATTATGTATGTTGTCTGGAATAAAGCCGCCTACATTAGAAAATATTAACCGGTCCTCATGTTCTATTACATTAATCATCCCATGATATGAATAGTCCTGATGCGCTATAGCATTATTTAATGCCTCACGAATCGTAAATGGATCGTATGTTTCAAGTTCATCAGGCACTAATTCCAATAAAGCGGGATTCATGTATCTATATTTTAAATTGCGAATCTTGGAAAAGATACGACTTACAGCCAGTACAAAAGGACATGTCTCAATACTATAATCACGTTCGTTTCCATTAGAATCCTTTAATATCCAACGAATGCGAGCTATGGCTGGTGATATTAAGTGTTCACTTTCAGGTTTTCCTAGCAACAGAATGGCCGTATTGGTTATTTTCCCCTTTTTGGTTATTCTTGCTTTATTCAAGAATGTTACATCGTCCCAAGTTTTCATTTCCTCACGCAGATGCTCATGCTTGTTTGCATACCATTCACGAGCTTTGGCTATCGCTTCTTGATCAAGGTCTTCAAAAGTAGCTTCTTCTATAATCTCACCACTCCAATCGTTTTGAGAATGGTATATTTTTCGTATATAGTCAGGAAAATCTTTTAGCTTAGTTAAATTGCTTCCTATACGAAGAAAGGCTTCGCCTTTAAAGTTAACAGGCTCAGAATTGGTCGCAGGGATGATAAACATTACAATGTGATTGCCATTATAATCAAAATCCTCTATTTCAAAAGAAATCATTGGAGAGAGATTCTTTCTCAACCATAGTTCATAATCCTGGTTGCTAATCTTCGCTTCTGCCATACGGAGGTTTGTACCAACAACATCCCAAGTGCCGTCTTGAACACCCAATACCAAATATCCATACGCTTTATCTTTTAAACAAGCGACATTGGATATTCCTGATATGTATTTACCAACACCTTCGTAAGTGATGCTACTATGTGACTCGCTAATATTTGTCTTAAACTCTAACCATTCTGTTTCACCCGCTTCTTTACGTTTGCGAGCGATATCAAGGAGATGTTCTAGCAATGCTATTTGTTCTTCTCGTGTGCGCATATCTATAAAATCTTAAAACAAATAAGTCCTAAAACGCTATTATTTGTCTTGTGACATCAAATATTGTTTATACTCTCTAACGATTAACTCTTTTATATCAACCCCAAGTAAATCTGAAATTTTGAGCAGGCTATTAAGGTCTGGTTGAGAAGAGTTGGTACACCATTTTGAAACGGTTGATGGATTAACTCCAAGTTGTTCGGCCAACCATTTGTTGGTGCGTTTTTTCTCGACCAAAACTACTTTTATACGGTTTATATCTTCCATAATTGCATCTATTTATAGCAAAAGTAGTGAATTTATTTCATTTTAAGCGTAATAAGCGAATGTTTTTTGTTATTTGGATATGTTTAGCATCTTAATACCCCGTATGCCAAATCTTCCTACCTTGTACTTTGCCAAACATTTGTCCTTCTTTCATGAAAATTAGTTGCATGTCATTCAACAATTCTCTCACATTATTCACATATAGAAGTTCCCTTGTATAAGGGAAATTTGCATGTTTAGCTAAAATCTCAATATATAAGTTATCCAACATTATTTCTAAAATACACACAAATAAATCTTGATTCAAACTTAAAGAGCCGTCTTTGTATAAATTCATCTGTTGATGCAAAACTATTGGAGAAATTTGAGCTGCATATACGACTGTTGCCAATTTCTCACCTTGACTAATATCTTCATATGTTATACTCAACCTAACAAATAATGGTGTTCTTTGAGATAAGTCAACAATGGCCATAGCAGACACATTTCCATAAACGCTTTGCAAATTATCTGCCTGAGTAAAACAAATAGATTCCAAATCTCTTTTTAAAATATCCGTTGCAGTTATTTTAGGGTCTATAAATTCAATCGAATTTGTAGGTTTTCGCTCAACTCGTAGCTTCTCAATAGGAGCTTTCTCCTTTTTATCCGATGCTTCTCTTTTTGAATTAGACAAATCAAGCCACACGTGAGGATTGCGTTCTTCTGTAGTATCATATGAGTCCCATTCCCAATTTCCAGTGAGGCCTAACACCTTAAATGCTTCTGTAGGAATACACCTCGTATAATTTTCATGAAAAACCATTCTATCATTAACATGAGGAAGCACATACAAGAATGCCAAATCAAAAATGCGAAAAACACATAAATGCAAAGGGGTAGTGTCTGTATCACGCCTGTCTTTACGACTACAGATGTATACCATTGGTTCTTTTACTTCATACAAACCGTGCATTTGAGCTATTTGAGGATAATGAGAAGATTTCGGCCGTCCAAACCGAATCCATTTGATAGTTGTCTTTAGTTGATCGAGAAATTCATTATCTATCAAGTCTATCGCAATCTTACAAAGTGCACGATAAATTCCCTGAAGTGTAATAGTTCCAGAGCCTACAAGTTTTATTTCTTCAGTTATATCTTTGTCAAGAAAAAGACTGACTTTCTTGTCCTCAATAACATAATTGCGACCGTAGGCCTTAGGGATTCCGCCGGATTTTTTCTTTACTTGATGTGTGCTACGTCTAAAATCAAACCATTCGCAAAGGTTCCTTTCTATACCTTCACCAAAAGCCTCATTACATTTATCACACTCTTCATAGCAGATTAAATTCTTATGGCCACCAATACTTTCAGGAACAGCATGAGCTATTTTATCAAACTTAACAGCCGGTATAGATTCCCCACAAAAGCGACAGCCTCTTTTGCTTCTTTCAAGTTCTCCTACTTTTGCATGGCCATAGTATCTCACATCATATTCATTGAAAAAAGTTGCAGCATATTTGTCAAACCACTCATCTGCATCCTCTTTACTTTTCCCTTTATTTATATAAAAAAGTTCGTTTAATATTTTATACAATAGCCTTTGAGATGGGAAAGTATAAACTACGCGATATATAAAGAACAATTCATCATCTTCTACAGACAACAATGTTTTATAAAAAGAACTTATAAGGCTTTTGTGACAATCTTTGTCGCCAGTACAAATTTCATCTCGTAATGATTTAGCCTCATTTTTAATATGCATATCCATTTTTACCACCTTTCCTGTCGGGTGTTTGTACTCACGATCATTCCAACCTCGCACAAATGACCAACCACATATAGTGTTCAACATTTGCATTTGTAGTTTGTGGTTAGGCTCGTCCCACTCAAAGAAATAAGTCCCAATTGACGTACGTGTTATCAAAAAGAAACAAAAAGTTCTATCTTGGTCTAATGTATTAATTTTCCCCATAAATATTATCTTCTTAATTTTATTAAATATTGTTTTTAGAACAACCCCTCATTACCCGCCTCTTCGCTTTGGCGGAGCTTGGCCATAATCTTGTCGGCAATTTCGTCGGACGAGAGCTTGATATATTCAAGGAATGTGCGTTGGTCTTTGTGTCCGCTGATTGACATCATCTGCACAATATCGAACAAGCCTGTAAGATAGAGGTTGGTGATACCGCTTCTGCGGGCGATGTGCGATGTTACAAGGTCGTAGCGATATTTGATAACCTCGCCATCTTCGTTGCGCATAAATTCAACATCGCCACGCTCCTCCATATTGCGTTCACGCATGGTAAGCTTGGTTACCTCGGTATTCAGTTATGATGGAACAGTTTCTGAAAGGCGTTTGAGTATATCCTTTATATAACGGTTGAGGATAACATCTGTAATAGAGGGTATCTTGAAATTGTAGCGTTCAGCAATACGCAATAGGTTGTCGTTCATGATAGGAACAACAACAGGGGTATTGGTTTTCTTTTGTATGAGGCGAACAACCTTTGTTCCTCTTGATGTTGTGGTGAAATTATTTGCACTCAATGCAGAGTAGTCGCTGTAACGCTGACAAGTATAGCAACCAACAAGGAACAAATCGCGCACTTGGGCTTCCAAACCGTCCAATGGCATTTCATACAAGGCTTGCAATTCATCGTTGTTCAGATAAATTTCCTTTGCCTTGTCACTCTCACGCACACGAATCTTTGAGAAACATTTTTCGGCAACCACATTGTCGTGCAAGCGGGCTTTATGGGCATAGCCAACCATTGCACGGAAACAAACAAGATACTTGTTGATGCTTTTGGGCATATATTCCTCTTTCTCCAACATAAAAAGGAACTTATCAACCAATCGTTGGTCGATGGTCTCCCATGTGAACGGGTGCTTCTTGTAGAATCGCTCTAATATCAGTTTGAACGAATCCCACACTTTGCAGGTATTAGCACTATATGTATTGCCATTATGCTTTATGGAACCCTCTTTGATTCCGGCAATAAAGTCGGTGAGGAAGGTTCGCACGTCTTTCTTCCGCGATTCCTCAGCTTCTTGTTTCTTCAATCGCAGTTCCTCTTCCTCTTTGCGTTGCTGCTCCCTAATTTCGGCAAACACAATGGATTCAACTGCACGGTCTATGTGCTCGTCATTAAACTTGCCTTGACTGAGCAGTTCTTCCAATGCCTGGTCGATGACGCACATCTTACGATAAATAATCTGCCCGTCTTTAGTACGGTAGAACTTCTCCAAGCTTGCAGCATCCTTATTTGCCCTCTCCCACACATTGCGGTCAATCACAATTCGGGTATTGACATTCTTGTCGATTTTAGGAACGCGTTTTCTTATTCGAGCGAACAATGTAGCCTCTTTACTTGTGCCTTTTCTCAAAAAGTAGTTGCCCATAACTTTTTTCTTTATGTTTTCACCACAAAATTAGCGAAACTTTTTGAGATTTGTCACCACATTGTCACCACATTTTCAAAATTGGCTTAATATTGACTTTTTAAAAGAAATTTGTAAGACATTATATTTCAATGTATTTCTTATTTCTTTTAATTTTCACGATTAAATAAAATAAAGAAAATAGATTCCTGGTGGCACCACTTTCAAAATATCACGAAACGTTGTAAATGAACAAGTTACAGCGTTTTTTTGCTTTTCCGGGGTAAACAATGGTAAAACATTCATTGAAAATACATTTAAATGCCTGCTTATCAATTACAGAAGTTCCATATATTTGTTTTATATAAAATCCGTTGGCGGAATAATTATAACGCATACCCGATCTCTTCATGAAATTATTATCAGCCAATCTCGAAGAATGAAGCAATTGAACAAACTGATTGCCCCCCTAATTCCTGATGATGTGTTGATAAAGGAATAGGAGAATATCTTTACAAAATATGCCTTTATTCTTTCCCTTTTGAAAAAGAAAACAGAGTTGTCTTTTCTCACTCCTATACAGAGGGTAGATCAGTATACGACTG
>JBQMYA010000046.1:0-6538 GCA_052173735.1 Prevotella sp. | reverse complement strand
TTCGAGGATATTACTGCATCCGTGCCAGAGAAGTCTCTCGTTTACGGTAAACGTGCAACTGGTGGTAGAAATAACACTGGTAAGATGACGGTTCGTTATATCGGAGGTGGTCATAAGAGAAAGTTCCGTTTAATCGACTTCAAACGTGAGAAAGATGGTGTTCCAGCTGTAGTGAAAACAATCGAGTACGATCCAAACCGTTCGGCTCGTATCGCTTTGTTGTACTACGCTGATGGTGAAAAACGTTACATTATTGCTCCTAATGGTTTGCAAGTGGGAACAACTTTGATGTCAGGTGCTGATGCTGCTCCTGAAATCGGAAATACACTTCCTTTAGCAAATATTCCTGTTGGTACTGTAATTCATAATATCGAATTGCGTCCAGGTCAAGGTGCTTTACTCGTTCGTTCGGCTGGTAATTTTGCTCAGTTAACTTCTCGTGAAGGTAGCTATTGTGTTATCAAACTTCCTTCAGGTGAAACTCGTAAGATTCTTTCTGTGTGCAAGGCTACTATTGGTAGTGTAGGTAATTCTGATCACGCTTTGGAACAATCAGGAAAGGCTGGTCGTTCACGTTGGTTGGGAAGACGTCCACACAACCGTGGTGTAGTTATGAACCCTGTTGATCACCCAATGGGTGGTGGTGAAGGTCGCCAAAGTGGAGGTCACCCACGTTCACGCAAGGGATTATATGCTAAGGGTCTTAAGACTCGTGCACCTAAGAAACTTTCAAATAAGTATATTATTGAAAGAGCTAAAAAGTAATTACGTAAACTAGTAAATTTATGAGTCGTTCATTAAAAAAAGGTCCTTACATTAACGTATCACTCGAGAAGAAAATTCTTGCAATGAACGAGAGTGGTAAGAAAAATGTAGTAAAAACTTGGGCTAGAGCATCTGTGATCTCTCCAGACTTCGTGGGACATACAGTTGCAGTTCATAACGGAAACAAATTTATCCCTGTTTACATTACCGAAAACATGGTAGGCCATAAGCTAGGAGAATTTTCTCCAACTCGTCGCTTTGGTGGTCATTCTGGTAATCGCAAGTAATCAGGTTTAAAACCATTTTAAATTTAGGAATAATAATGGGAAAAAGAAAACATATAGCGGCTGAGAAAAGAAAAGAAGCCCTAAAAAGTTTGTACTTTGCAAAGCTCAAAGGCGTTCCTTCTTCTCCACGTAAAATGCGCTATGTCGTAGATATGATTCGTGGAATGGAGGTTAATAGAGCTTTGGGAGTTTTGAGATTCTCTAAGAAACAAGCCGCTGCAGATGTTGAGAAACTACTGCGCTCAGCTATTGCAAACTGGGAGGTGAAAAATGACCGTAAGGCTGAAGACGGAGAATTATATATCTCAAAAGTGTTTGTAGACGAAGGCGTAACAATGAAGCGTATGAGACCTGCTCCACAAGGACGTGGTTATCGTATACGTAAACGTAGTAATCATGTTACTTTGTTTGTTGATACCAAAACTAATAACGAAATATAATTAGGTAGAATGGGACAGAAAGTAAATCCGATAAGTAACCGACTAGGTATTATTCGTGGTTGGGATTCGAATTGGTTTGGTGGTAAGAACTTTGGTGAAAACCTAGTTGAAGATCAAAAAATTCGTAACTATCTAAACGAACGTTTGGCTAAAGCTAGCGTTTCAAAGATTGTTATCGAAAGAACATTGAAACTTGTTACCATCACAATTTGTACAGCTCGCCCAGGTATCGTTATAGGTAAAGGCGGACAGGATGTTGATAAATTGAAGGAAGAGTTAAAGAAACTCTACAAAAAAGATATTCAAATTAATATCTTCGAAGTAAAGAAGCCAGAACTTGATGCAAATATTGTAGCTAACAATATCGCAAGACAAGTAGAAGGTAAGATTTCTTATCGTCGTGCAATTAAGATGGCAATCCAAAGTACTATGCGTGCTGGTGCAGAAGGTATTAAAGTTCAGATCTCTGGACGTTTGAATGGAGCAGAAATGGCAAGAAAAGAAATGTACAAGGAAGGTCGTACTCCTTTACATACTTTCCGTGCTGATATAGATTATTGCCAAGCAGAAGCTCTAACAAAAGTTGGACTTCTAGGAATTAAAGTATGGATTTGTCGTGGAGAAGTTTATGGAGAACGTGATTTGACTCCAAACTTTACTCAAGACAAACAAAATGGTTCTCGTGCGAATGGTCGTTCAGATCGTCGTGGCGGTAATCGTAAGAGAAACAATAATCGTTAAAAGTAATTTTAAACATGTTACAGCCTAAAAGAGTAAAATATAGAAGACCTCAAGATGGACGTGGAAATAAAGGAAACGCACATCGAGGAACACAGTTGGCTTTTGGCTCATTTGGAATCAAGACACTTGAAGCTAAATGGATTGATAGCCGACAAATAGAGGCCGCTCGTGTAGCAGTGAATCGTTATATGCAGCGTGAGGGACAAGTCTGGATTAGAATATTCCCAGATAAACCGATAACACGTAAGCCTGCAGACGTACGTATGGGTAAAGGTAAAGGTGATCCCGCAGGATGGGTAGCACCTGTAACTCCAGGACGTATCCTCTTTGAAGTAGAAGGTGTTAGTTTTGATATTGCTAAGGAAGCACTTCGCTTAGCAGCTCAAAAGTTACCTGTAAAGACAAAGTTTATTGTTAGACGTGATTTCGATAAAAACGCTTAAACTATGAAGATTAAAGAAGTAAGAGAACTCGACAACAATGTGTTGGTAGAGAAAATAGAATCAACAGAAGCTCAATTGCATCAATTGAAACTAAATCATGCTGTTTCTCCACTTGCTAATCCATCACAGATTAAGGCTACTCGTCGTGATATTGCACGTATGAAAACAGAACTTCATCAAAGAGAACTTAATAAATAACGAATAGTTCAGATGGAAACAAGAAATTTAAGAAAAGTAAGACAGGGTGTAGTAGTAAGTGATAAAATGGAAAAGACCATTGTAATCGCTTCTAAGTTCAAAGAAAAGCACCCTATATATGGTAAGTTTGTTCAAAAAACAAAGAAATACCATGTGCATGATGAAAAGAATGAGGCAAATGTAGGTGATACAGTCCTCATTATGGAAACCCGTCCTTTGAGTAAAACAAAGAGATGGAGACTAGTTCAAATAACAGAAAAAGCTAAGTAATTATGATACAGGCAGAATCAAGACTTACAGTATGTGATAATAGCGGAGCTCGCGAGGCACTTTGTATTCGTGTCTTAGGCGGAACTCGTCGCCGTTATGCTAGTGTTGGAGACGTTATTGTCGTAGCTGTCAAAAACGTTATCCCATCAAGTGATGTTAAAAAGGGTGCGGTATCAAAGGCTTTAATCGTTAGAACAAAGAAAGAAATCCGTCGTGCTGATGGTTCTTATATTCGTTTCGACGATAATGCTTGTGTATTACTTAATAATGCTGGTGAACTTCGTGGTAGTCGTATTTTCGGTCCTGTAGCTCGTGAGTTACGTGCTGTGAATATGAAAGTTGTTTCTTTAGCACCTGAAGTTCTTTAACAAAATAAAATAATACAGTAATGAGTAAATTACATATTAAGAAAAACGATACAGTTATTGTCCTATCTGGTGAAGATAAGGGCAAGACTGGCAAAGTGCTAAAAGTCTTTGTAGATGAAAATCGTGCACTTGTTGAAGGTAGACGTATCGTCTCTAAAAGCACTAAGCCTTCTGCAAAAAATCCTCAAGGAGGAATTGTAAAACAAGAAGCGCCAATCCATATTTCAAATTTAAGTTTGATTGATCCTAAAACAGGTAAAGCTACTCGTGTAGGTATCAAGAAAAACGAAGATGGAACAAAAGTACGTGTTTCTAAAAAATCAGGGGAGGTTATCAAATAATGGATACAGCACAATTAAAGAAAATCTATAAAGAAAGCATTGCTCCCGCATTGCAAAAGCAATTTAATTATTCTTCAGCAATGCAGATCCCTGTCTTGAAAAAGATAGTAATCAATCAAGGTTTGGGTGATGCTACTCAAGATAAGAAAATTGTTGATGTTGCAATTAATGAAATGACAGCTATTACAGGTCAAAAGGCTGTTGCAACTTTCTCAAAGAAAGACATTGCAAACTTCAAATTACGTAAGAAGATGCCTATCGGTGTTATGGTAACTTTACGTCGTGAGCGTATGTATGAGTTCCTAGAGAAGCTTGTACGTGTTGCTCTTCCACGTATCCGTGACTTTAAAGGTATCGAAACAAGATTTGATGGTAAAGGTAATTATACTTTGGGTATCACAGAACAAATTATTTTCCCTGAAATTAATATTGATTCTATTGATCGTATTCAAGGTATGAATATAACATTTGTTACTTCTGCAACAACTGACGAAGAAGGCTTTGCACTATTGAAAGCTTTTGGCCTTCCATTTAAAAACGCTAAAAACGATTAAGTGATATGGCAAAAGAATCAATGAAAGCTCGTGAAGTTAAGCGCGCAAAATTAGTTGCACGTTATGCTGAAAAGAGAGCTGCTCTAAAAAAAGTAATTGCAACTGCAACTGATATTGCTGAAGCTTATGAAGCAGCACGTAAGTTGCAATCATTACCAAAGAATGCAAATCCAATTCGTTTACACAATCGTTGTAAAATCACAGGACGTCCTAAGGGCTATATCCGTCAATTCGGAATATCACGTATCCAATTCCGTGAAATGGCTTCAGCAGGTCTAATTCCTGGAGTAAAGAAAGCAAGTTGGTAATAAGCGAAATTAGTATTTAATATTGTCGGGAAGGTCCCGATTAATTAAAAATTATTTATATGACAGATCCAATAGCAGATTATCTGACAAGACTCAGAAACGCAATCATGGCACATCATCGTGTTGTTGAAGTTCCTGCGTCTAATTTGAAAAAAGAAATCACAAAGATTCTTTTTGAAAAAGGTTACATCTTGAACTATAAGTTCGTAGAAGATGGACCACAAGGTTTAATAAAGGTTGCATTAAAGTACGACCCTACAACCAAAGCGAGTGCAATTACTAGCTTGAAACGTGTTTCAACTCCGGGACTTCGTAAGTATACCGGTTATAAGAACATGCCGAGAGTAATAAATGGATTAGGTATAGCAATTATATCTACATCTAAAGGTGTGATGACAAACAAAGAAGCTGCAGATCTTAAGATCGGTGGTGAAGTTCTTTGTTATGTATATTAATTGGAGGTGAATATGTCAAGAATAGGAAAATTGCCAATTAACATTCCTGCTGGAGTTACAGTAACTCTTAATAACGGAGTTGTTACTGTAAAAGGTCCTAAAGGAGAACTTTCTCAGAAAGTTGATTCTTCTATCAATGTAAAGGTAGAAGATGCTCAAGTTGTCTTGGATATCAACGAAGAAAGCGCAGTAAACTATAAGCAAAAACAAGCTTTCCACGGTCTATATCGTTCACTAGTAAACAATATGGTTGTTGGTGTAAGCGAAGGATACAAGAAAGTGTTGGAACTTGTTGGTGTTGGATATCGTGTGTCAAACCAAGGAAATTTGATCGAATTTTCTTTAGGTTATACTCACCCTATATTTATTCAGTTACCTAGTGAAATTAAGGTAGAAACAAAATCTGAGAGAAATCAAAACCCATTGATCATCTTAGAATCTTGTGATAAACAATTACTAGGACTTGTTTGTGCTAAAATTCGTTCTTTCCGTAAACCAGAACCTTATAAAGGTAAGGGTGTTTTATTCCAAGGTGAAGTTATTCGCAGAAAATCTGGTAAAACAGCTGCGGCTAAATAATTAAAATTATAGGATTTATGACAACAAAGAAAGTTGAAAGACGAATTAAAATAAAATTCCGTATTCGTAAGAATGTAAACGGAACAGCAGAGCGTCCACGTCTAAGCGTATTTCGTTCTAACAAGCAAATCTATGCTCAAGTTGTGAATGACTTAACAGGAAAGACATTGGCATCTGCCTCTTCTCTTGGTATGGAAGCTATGCCAAAGAAAGAGCAAGCACAAAAAGTTGGTGAATTAGTAGCAAAGAATGCTCAAGCTGCAGGTATCACTTCAGTTGTATTTGATCGTAATGGTTACTTATACCATGGCCGTATTAAAGAACTAGCTGATGCTGCACGTAATGGCGGTCTTAATTTCTAAACGATTATGGCAATGAATAAAGTAAAAATAAATAGCGACGTAGAGTTAAAAGACCGCTTGGTTGCAATCAACCGTGTAACAAAAGTTACAAAAGGTGGTAGAACATTTACATTTGCAGCAATTGTTGTAGTAGGTGACGGAAATGGAGTTATTGGTTACGGACTAGGTAAAGCTGGTGAAGTAACAGCTGCTATTGCTAAAGGAGTAGAAGCTGCAAAGAAGAACTTAGTAAAGGTTCCTGTATTAAAAGGAACTATTCCTCACGAAGTAGAGGCACGTTATAGTGGTGCTAAGGTATTCTTACGTCCAGCTGCTGCCGGTACAGGACTAGTTGCAGGTGGTGCGATGCGTGCTGTTCTTGATAGCGTAGGTGTAAAGGATATCCTTGCAAAATCAAAGGGTTCTTCAAATCCTCACAACCTTGTAA
>JBQMYA010000045.1:0-6596 GCA_052173735.1 Prevotella sp. | reverse complement strand
TCATCGAAAGAGCCCATCCACACCAATCCATTAATGGGTATTCCACATTCTGAAGGGGTGAAAGATGTATCGAATAACACATTCTCTTTGGTTGCTTTTAAGCTGAGAATAGCCGTTTCAAGACCGAAAAGTATAGATGGATAATGGCGCAATCGCTCTGTATCAAGATGTCCTTCACGACAGAAATAATCACATTCTGCTTTTAAAATACGTTCGTAATTATCCGATAAATCACAGCTTAAATTGGGTAAAGGGGCACATTCTCCAATTCCAAACACCTGCGGATTGCTTCCATCAAACAGTTTAATGAACCACACTTTGCGTGTTTTATAAATGCCACGAGATGTTCCTGCGGGTTCTTTAAATATGAGTTCGTATGGAGAAAGACTATAAGAATAGGTCATATTCAACAAGAAAAAAGAGAAGAAAGAGAAGTGTTTAAACGACAATTGCAACGCTTCTCTTTCTCAACATCTATTTATTTATGGTAATTTTGGATATTTCTTAAAATCGGGTTTGCGCTTTTCTAAGAATGCTTTGCCACCCTCTTGCGCTTCATCTAAGAAGTAATAGAGCATTGTTGCGTCTCCTGCTAACTCTTGAATACCTGCTTGTCCGTCTAATTCTGCATTGAGACCTGCCTTTATCATACGCAAAGCTAGAGGACTATGTTCCATCATTCGCTGTGCCCACTCAACGCACTCGTCTTCTAATCTGTCGCTACTTACAACCTTATTCACCATTCCCATGCGTTCAGCTTCATAGGCATCGTATTGCAAACACATAAACCATATCTCTCTTGCCTTCTTTTGTCCCACTATTCTAGCAAGATATGAGGCCCCAAAGCCAGCGTCAAAAGAGCCCACTCGTGGACCAGTTTGACCAAAACGAGCATTTTCTGAGGCGATAGTTAAGTCGCAAACGAGATGCAAAACATGTCCTCCTCCAATGGCAAAGCCGTTTACCATGGCGATAACAGGCTTGGGAAGAGAGCGTATTTGCTTTTGAACATCGAGCACATTAAGGCGTGGAACACCATCATTACCAATGTATCCGCCTCTTCCTTTCACGTTCATATCACCTCCAGAACAAAACGCTTTGTCGCCAGCTCCAGTTAAAATAACAACCGAAATATCACTTGCTTCACGGCAATAAGCAAATGCCTGACTCATTTCCCATGTGGTTAAAGGAGTGAAAGCATTGCGATATCGTGGGCGATTGATAGTTATTTTAGCTATTCCTTCGAAGCTTTCGAATAATATTTCTTTAAAATCAAACCCTTTAATGGGTATCCATTGTCTATTCATTGTACTTTATTTTTTAGTTGAAAGTTGTGCTATTATTTGATAATAAGTCTTTAGTGCTTCTGTATCTTGTTGTTGATTGGTGAACACTTCGAGCAAGATAGGTCTGTCGCCACAATGACTTACAAATTGAGGTAACAAACTCTTCAATTCCTCTTCGTTGTGAACTGCCATATAATCAACATTATTTTGTTGGCAAATACCTTGTGCATTAGTGTTGTGATGCGCCTTAACAAAGGTTTCATAGCTTGCAGTTTCGCTGATATTTGGCAACATATTGAAAATTCCTCCACCGCTATTATTCAATAGAAGAATGTGCATATTTCCTTTAAGGTGATTGTTCCATAGTGCATTTTGATCGTAAAAGAAAGCCAAATCGCCTATCACACAGAAGACGTTTACAGAGTTATTGAGCGACATACCCACTGCCGTTGACAAACAACCCTCTATTCCATTGACACCACGATTGCAATAAATGCGATGCGAAGCGTATATGTTTGCCAAGCGAACTGCGCTACTATTGGCGTAATGCACAGCGCAATCTACTTGCTGTTGTGCTATTTCTTGCTCGAAAAGAGCCACCGCCTGCATAGAAGAATAAATGGGTTTAAAATCGTTGCGCACCGCCTTCACCTTGCAAGAGAGGTCGTTCCAAAGACTGATATATGCCTTCTTTTCCTCTAACTGCTCATCAGTCACCATCAAATAGCCATCTGTTTGCAAAGCAGAATAGGTAGAATAAAGAGCCTTTAAGCCCTCTATTGCACTGCATTCGATAAGCAATGAAAGATGAGAAAAAGTGTCTTCGATATTCTTTTGAGTAGAAAAACGCACCTGATTACCCTCTTTTTGTTTGCGAAGGAAATGCTTTAATCGTTTAGAAACAACCGACTCGCCTGCGTATAACACCAAGTCGGGTAACAAACAATCATCATTGATATGAGTAGAAAGAATGTCATCAAAATTCGATAACGCATCTATTCCACTCAAAGGCTCGGTTAAAAGCACCGCAACACTATTGAGAAAGTCGAGATGTTCTTTATTTAATAAGGTGTAATTGCCTTGCCCTAACACCACAATAGGTCGCTTAGCTTGCAACAACAACGTTGCAACCTGCTCCATTCCGCTTTGGTTTGGGGCAACAGAAAAATAGCTTGTTACTTTGCGTTGAGGTGCAAGTTCTGCTTGATTGAATTGGAATAAAGGTTCAGAAATGGGCACATTGATATGCACAGGACATGCTTCTGGCGCATTAAAATGGTTCAAAGCCTCGTTAACAAGGCGGTTACACTGCCATTCTTGCTCGCTATTTAAAGGCTCGGGCAATGAAACTGAAGCCGAAACATAAGGTTTTAGAGCATTGGTTTGATGCAATGTTTGACCATCTAACTGGTCGATCCACGCTTCAGGTCTATCTGCTGATATCACAACAAAAGGCACTTTTTGATAAAAAGCCTCTGCCACTGCGGGCAAAAGGTTAAGCAATGCCGAGCCAGATGTTACACAAACTGCTACTTTGCGCTTTGCCATTTGAGCCAAACCCAAAGCATAAAAGCCTGCAGAACGCTCGTCGGTTACAGAGAAGCATTGAAAGTTTGCACTTTCATTGAAATTATTTAATAATGGGATATTGCGTGATCCAGGACACATCACCACTGTATTGATGCCGTGTTGAATCATTAAATCTGTAAGAATATTTACGTTACATTTATTTGAGTACATACTGTTTATATTAAATAATATCTGCTTTTAATGATCACCTCTTATTGTTCAACAAACAAATCTTTCATTGTTCGAAGCTTGTTTTCTGTTTCTTGCCACTCGTTTTCTTCCTTACTAGCTGCCAATAAGCCACCGCCTGCATAAAACGTGATGCGCTCTTGGGCTATATTTAAACAACGCAAAGTTACAAAAAGATGTGTTTTGAAATTATTTACGTTCATCATTCCCACAAAACCACTATAATATTTGCGGTGATATCCCTCGTTTTTTAAAATAAATTCTTTTGCCTCTTGTTGCGGTAATCCACACACTGCAGGCGTGGGATGCAAACTATTTAAAAGCTTTCCTAAGTGCTTTTTGTTAGCAAGCTGAAAGGGAATATCGGTTCGAAGATGTGCTAATTCGGCAGAAAATACCGTGTGTGGATTTGAAACACTTATCTTGGCATCTACCTTTTTCAAACAATCTACGATATAATCGGTAACAATCTGTTGCTCTTGTTGCTCTTTTTCTTGCCAAACAACTTCCAAATTCTGAGGTAACTCGCCTGTATTGATAGAACAAAAGCATTTTTTTTCTATTTTTTGAGTGCCCGCAAGAGCCATTGTTTTCCACCCTTCTTCGGTTTGTTCTATCAGTGTTTCGGGTGTAGCCATCAACCAAATGCCTGTTGTAGGCGTATTGATTAGGGCTACAAACAAATGGGGATATTTTGCGCAAGCATGTAAAAAGAGTTGCTTTGCCTGCTCTTCGGTGATGTGAAGAGCGTGTTCTTCGGTGCGAGAAAGCACCAACTTACTGAATTGTTGATTTAACAATGCAGCGTGGAACTTGCAGAAGACCTCTGAATAGGTCTTGCGCTGATGTAGATTATTGAGTTGATTGAGGTGTAACTCGCTGTATTCTGAAATAGGAATACTATGAGTTGAGCATTCATCGGGGTGTAAAACAACAATAGGACAATTGTGTGTGGGCGAAAAAGGGGCAATAACAAAACCTTCTTCACCTGCCAATTGCTCGAAAGAATACAGTTCTTTAATACTTCCTTTGTGCTGTTCTACACAATGAAAGCAATTGCTATCGGGTGTTTTAAACCAAGTGTAACCTATCATTTATTGTCTCGAACAATAACATAATTGGTAACATTCACCACTGATATAATTTCGTTTGCACTATTACAAATATCTACTCGCCACACATGTAGCAAACGACCTTTATTAATGAGGTGTGCTGTTGCAGTCACAGTATCGCCCTCTACCACTGCCTTTACGTGGTTTCCACTAACATTAATACCCACACTTATATCGTTGGGACACAATGCTAACGACCCAACTCCTGCCAAATTTTCAGCAAGAGCAAGGGTTGCGCCACCGCTTAAGAATCCAAATGGTTGACGATTGCGTTCATCTACTCGCATAGTGGCTTTGCAAGTGTTAGGATCATCGGTTGAGAAAAACTCCATTCCCAATGTTAACGACAAGCCTTTATCTTTCTCTAAAAGTCCTTTTACACCATCAATATTCATGCTGTCTACTTCTTATTTTTTTATATTAAAAAAGCACTACCCAACGAAAGTTCTTGAAAGTTAGAACCTATGGTTTCTATTTTTGATTCAAAAACACATCTTTCATTGCCGTTGCTCTATTGCAAAGGTAAGAAAAAAACAGTATAAAAACAAAGTTTTAAGAATGCTCTTTTACCCCATTTGTAGCACTATTATTAAAAGAATATTTATTTTTTTGATGTATCTGCCGGCTTTCTGCTATATATTATACAAATAGATGAATATCAATAGTTCAGAAACAAAGTTATAAAAGCTATGTTTTTAAACCATAATAGCAATGCTTTTACACATCAAAAGCATTGCTATTACAGGCTAAAAGTTATCGTATTAGAATGAGAATAAAAAAGAATTGAAAATTAAGTGTAAAGAGGATGGCGACCTATACCACTTTTTGTATTGTTTTTTTGAGTGCCAACATATCTTCTGGAACAGACTTTTTCACTTCATTTACCACCAGTTCCTTAATTGAATTGCGTATAAAATTGGTAGAAGTAATCATCACAACATCACGAGTGGGAACTGGTATTGCGAATGGACGAACGAGCTTTTTCTGCGATTCGCTTAGCTGATAAAGAGCCAATTCGGGAATAAATGTAACGCCTTTTCCGCTCTCTACCATTCTCATAAAGGTCTCTATGCTACCCAAGCTGTATGCTTTTTTACTTGCAGTGGCTGACTTTAGATGACAAAACTTCACTAATTGGTCTCTAAAGCAATGCCCTTCGTCTAACAACCACAAATATTCATCTGCCAAATCGCTGGTCTTTATCGAAGAATGATGTTGCAATTCGTCGTTTTCTGCAATGTAAGTAAAGAACTGTTCATAAAATAAATGTTCACATTCAAAATCTTCCATATCATCTAAAAGAGCAAGAAT
Source organism: Prevotella sp. (assembly GCA_052173735.1). GTDB lineage: Bacteria > Bacteroidota > Bacteroidia > Bacteroidales > Bacteroidaceae > Prevotella. Next base: position 1,129 of record JBQMYA010000045.1, on the reverse strand, counting down.
TCCAGCATCAAGATCACCTCTTTTCAAGGCTGTTTTAATCTCTTCGGTTTTCATTTCGCTGATTCTTACGTCCATATTAGGATACTTACTCATCAATTGAGGAAAGAAACGAGGAATGAGATAAGGTGCGACTGTGGGGATAATGCCTATCTTAAAGGTTCCAGTTAGTGAGTGTTTCTCTTCTTCAACCGCCTCTTTTAGCCTCTTAGCACGGCGCAACACGTTCCAAGCATTATCGATAACAAGCTTTCCAATCTCTGTAGTTGTGATCGGTTGTTTCTTTCTATCGAATATTTTTACGCCCAATTCATCTTCTAACTTCTGAATCATTGAACTAAGAGTTGGTTGAGTTACATTGCAATATTCGGCAGCTTTTGCAAAATGTTTGTGTCGATAAACGGCAATAATATATTCAAGTTGTTGTAAGGTCATTATCTTTTTGTTTGATCGTTTGTGCAAAGATACACATTAATTTATATCTAAACAACGTGTTATATATCTTTTTTTTACATGCAATTGCTTTCCTATTATATTCGTAAAATATTGATAAACAAAGGGATTAAACCACATATATAGATTTTATCTATTTACATATAGATTTTATCTGTTTTATAGTTTTATAGTTATATCTAACTTTGCATCGTCTAAAAGAAATGACAACGTAAAATAAAAAGTATAATATGTTATTAACAAAAATAGTATTTATGATGACAATAGCAATGCCACAGTTACCTTATTCACCTAATGCTTTAGAGCCAGTGATAAGTGAACAAACAATAAACTATCATTACGGAAAACACCTTCAAGCGTATGTTAACACCTTAGCAACCTTAGTTCAAGGTACAGAATATGAAGGAAAGAGTGTTGATGAAATCGTTATGACAGCTCCAGATGGTCCTATCTTTAACAATGCAGGACAATCTTTGAACCACGCATTGTATTTTGGTCAATTCAAATCACCTGTAAAAAACAATGTACCAACAGGCAAGCTTGCAGATGAAATCAATACTACTTTTGGTAGTTTCGATGAATTTAAGAAGCAATTTGCACAAGCAGGAGCAACTCTTTTCGGTTCTGGTTGGGTTTGGTTAGCACAAGATAAAGACGGAAAACTAATCATTACAAAAGA
>JBQMYA010000044.1:0-6827 GCA_052173735.1 Prevotella sp. | reverse complement strand
ATAATGTTTTTGTATAATATGTATTAGGCTGGCTGTGAAGTCCGCCTTTTGCTTTATATCCCCCTATCGTTCTAATGAAACAAGGTGGAAAAGGATTTTTGTATGAGGAGGAAGATGATTCTTTTGATATCTCATATAAACTTTTTTCTGTTTACTTCTACAAGAGAATTTGATTATTGTACTGCACTCTTGCACTTCGATTCCAAGATGTCTATTATAGTATAAAAGAAAAACAGACTATAAGGAGCATATTATTTGCAATCGAAATACAAGTAAGCATATATTAAAAGGATGGGTATTAATAATAAAAAATAAAATGAAATATTTTCAATGAATACTACTCTGATTGCCATAATGAATGGTGTTATAATCAATATCCATTCTAAGTGCAGGAGATATCTATTGACACAAGAATACAATAAGTCTTTCGTTCACATCTAAAAACAAAAATGGTAGAAGCGGATTGAGTTGCTTCTACCATTTATTATAATTGTATTTTATCTAAAGCGATTGATTATTTAACCAATGCTTCTAGTTCTTTTGTACGAGAATCGTTTGCACCATACAATGAATAATATGCCTGATACAAAGGATATTTCCAGTTTGCACGTTCACAAGAAGGATCTACATCACGAGCAACTTCAAGAAACTTAACTGACTCTTCGTATAATTTCTTTTGCTCTGCATTATTGCCATTGATGTTAGCTGCCTTGCGGTTTAAGGTGAAACCAAGATATGTTAGAACAAGAGAATCGTCTTTCTTTGTATCAAGAGCTTTCTTAAAGTCATTGATAGCTGCGTCATCATTACCTGCATTCATGCTTTCTTGACCTCTCATAGCTAGTGCCATAAAGTCTCCAGAATTTGTTGCTAAACGTGCTTCGATCATCTTTGCTTGTTCATTTTTCATACCTAAGCTACCATACATTGCTGCAAGATTAGCAAAGATTTGCTCATTGTTTGAGTCATCTGCATATAAAGTCTTTAGTTTTTCCACGTAAGCTAGAGAGTCTTCTTTGGTCTTTAAGTCTTGTTGCATTAAATAAAGCTTAAGTCCAAGGGCATCTTTTTTAGCTTCAGGATCCTTCATTGCGATGTCAACATACTTATTAGCTGATGATAAATCCTTTTCTTGGAAAGCATAAACAGCAGCAACACGTGCAATTTCTCCTAAATATTGATCTGGATTTTTAGTTCTATCTACTTCAACAAACAATGGAGCTTCTGCTGTTTCTACATACATCTTAAAGTTTTTGTATGCTTCTTTTGCATCATTCTTCTTCATTGCTTCTTGTCCAGCACTGATGATATAAGGACGCAATGGATATAAACGATCTTGGTTTGTCTTGTGGAATTTAGGTTTAACCTTTCCCTTTTCATTTGGCATTTGATCATATTTATCTGCGATAAGAGCATTATCTAGAGCGTTATAAAGAGCAACATAATAACCTAATGTATCATAAGGTTGAATGTTATCCTGTTTTAATTGCTCTGCAGTTGCATTGGCTGCTATAATTTGTTGTTCCTTATCAATCTTTGTCATTGATAGTTCTACAAGCTTATTATAAGCCTTTGCCTTTTGCTCGGCATTGAAAGTTGCTTCGCTAGATTTTACCAATTGTACGGCGACATCATACGAGTTTGATTTCAAGATGCTTTTTAATGCATCTTCTTGTGCAAAGACTGTAGTGGCAGAAGCCGCCATTAAAGCCATAAACATTAATTTTTTCATAGTGATTCTATTTTTAATTGTTTTGTATGTCATCTCTATCTTCATTTTATTCAGAAGCATCTTGGGTATTATCAAGAGTTGTTTCTGATGAAGTTTCATCTGAAGTAGTGGTGTTATTGAGTTCTTCTTGTGCCTTATCAAACTCTGAACGGCTCTCTTCTCCAGCTGCTGCTTCAAGCTCTGAGCTCATCACTTTACAAACACTTGCAATAACATCGTTCTTCTTTGATAGGTTTATTAGGCGAACACCTTGTGTCGCTCTGCCCATAACTCGTACCTCAGAAACTGCCAAACGAATGGTTATACCACTCTTATTGATAATCATAAGGTCGTTATCATCATTGACATTCTTGATTGCAACCACACGTCCAGTCTTCTCTGTGATATTTAATGTCTTCACACCTTTACCACCTCTGTTGGTTACTCGATAGTCTTCTACAGACGAACGCTTACCGTATCCAGTTTCACTTACAACCATTACGTTTTCTGTTTCAGCATCATTTACAACAATCATACCTACGACTTGATCGTCATCGCCATCGAGTTTCATACCTCGAACACCTGTTGCTGTTCTACCCATAGCACGTACTGTCTCTTCATTAAAGCGCACTGCACGACCGTTTTTGTTTGCCATAATGATTTCATTCTTACCATTTGTTAAGCGAACATCAACCACTTCGTCTCCTTCTGCAATATTAATAGCGATGACACCATTTGCTCTTGGACGTGAATAAGCTTCAAGACTGGTCTTCTTTATGGTACCATTCTTAGTCGCAAATACCACGTTATGTGAGTTAACAAACTCTTCATCATCAAGTCCTCTCAATCGAAGTATTGCATTCAAACCATCATCTGGATCAATATTTAATAGGTTTTGAATAGCTCTACCCTTTGAATCTTTGGTGCCTTCAGGGATATTATAGCACTTTAACCAATAGCAGCGACCCTTTTTAGTGAAGAATAACATGGTCTGATGCATGGTTGCTGGATAAATAAACTCTGTGAAATCTTGTTCACGATGACGCACTCCCTTAGAGCCAACTCCACCTCTTGCTTGCTCACGGAACTCAGAAAGTGGAGTACGTTTGATATAACCTAGGTGACTAACTGTTATCACTACAGGATCATTAGGGTAGAAATCCTCTGCATTGAACTCATGTTCTGCAGGAATAATCTTTGTTCTTCTCTCGTCACCAAACTTCTCTTTCAACTCGTTTAGCTCATCTTTCATCACCTTCTTACAAAGGTTTTCGTCTGTAAGAATACTTGTTAAATAAGCAATTCTTTGTTGAAGCTCATCAAATTGAGCGTGTAATTCTTCAACTTTCAAACCAGTGATTTGAGACAAGCGCATATCAACAATTGCTTGAGATTGTAGCTCATCAAGGTTAAAACGTTGTTCAAGATTTGTTCTAGCGAGTGCTGGTGTGCGACTTGCCTTTATGATTTGCACCACTTCGTCAATGTTATCACTTGCGATAATCATTCCTTCTAGAATGTGTGCACGTTCTTCTGCTTTCTTAAGTTCGAACTTTGTACGACGAATTGTTACATCGTGACGATGTTCAACGAAATACTTGATGCAGTCTTTCAATGTCAATAAGCGTGGACGACCTTTCACTAAGGCAATGTTATTCACAGAGAATGAACTTTGAAGAGCTGTCATTTTGAATAGTTTATTCAAAAGAACATTAGCGTTTGCATCACGTTTTACATCGATAACGATACGCATTCCCTGACGACCAGACTCATCATTAGCATTTGAAATACCTTCAAGTTTTCCTTCTTTCACTAGGTCTGCGATATATTCAATAAGCTGTTGCTTGTTAACTCCATAAGGAATTTCAGTGATAATGATTTTATCTTGGTTTTCATCACTTTCGATTTCTGCTTTCGCACGCATAACAACTCGACCTCGACCTGTTTCATATGCGTCCTTAACTCCTTGCAAACCGTAGATGTAACCACCTGTTGGGAAGTCAGGAGCTTGTATATATTGCATTAATTCTTCAGTGTTGATCTCTTCATTATCGATGTAAGCACAGCAACCATCAATCACTTCTGACAAGTTATGGGTTGGCATATTGGTTGCCATACCTACTGCAATACCGTTTCCACCATTTACTAATAAATTGGGAATCTTTGTTGGCATTACAGTTGGTTCAAGTAATGTTTCATCGAAATTAGGCACCATATCTACAGTGTCTTTATCCAAATCGTCCATCACATACTCACCTATCTTCTCTAAACGGCACTCTGTGTAACGCATAGCAGCTGCAGAGTCACCATCGACACTACCAAAATTACCTTGTCCATCCACTAGAGTGTAACGCATATTCCAGTCTTGTGCGAGACGAACTAAGGCACCATACACTGACGAATCGCCGTGTGGGTGATACTTACCAAGTACCTCTCCAACTACACGGGCACACTTTTTATAAGGATTGCTACTGGTATTACCGATATCACGCATACCATATAAGATACGACGATGAACGGGTTTAAAACCATCTCGCACGTCAGGTAGAGCACGAGCAACAATCACAGACATCGAATAGTCGATGTAAGAAGATTTCATTTCTTCTTCGATATTAATCTTGATAATTCTATCTTGATCTATCGTTTGATTTTCATCCATTGCTAATATGTATAATTAGAAGTTATTTCTTTGGGGGAAATCGCCTATAATGCCCTTTATTTTCGATTTAAGGCGATTTGCTTTTATTTTATTGGTGCTAAGTTACTATTTTTTTTCGACATATAAAAGCAAATCCGTCTAAAAAAACAATAGGGAAAGAGAAACTTTATCATTAAAAGATAACATCATTGAAATAATTTCACAGGCGACACTCTTACATCTTATTATTAAGTCTTCCCTGCCCGCCAAATCTCCGCTAAAATACCCCCTCCAAAAAAGAACCTATAATCATCAGCTTTAACACACAAGGAATATCAATATAAAAGAAAAATATAACCTGAAAGGATTTAATCCTACGGCATCAGACGCAAAGACAAAGACTTTAAAAGAATCACACCTCAACTCTTCAAAGAATACAAAGACATAAATAAAGGTAGAAGTACAAACAATAAAAAGTAGACTAAACTATATATCACTATAATTTAGCCTACTTTTTATTAAAAGAGTTTATCATTTAGTTTTTGAAGAAGTCTTTAACAGCCTCGTTTGCTACCATTTTTTCATCAAAAACATAAGCACCTGTCTTAGGACTCTTCACCATTTTGATTACTTTTGAATATGCGCGTCCGTCCGTTGAACCTTCATGGAGAGATGCGACCGCTTTCTTTGCCATAATTCTAAATATTTAATTGAGTTAGAATAACTTCTTATTTAATTTCTTTGTGAAGAGTCATTCTTCTCAAAATAGGATTATACTTCTTCATTTCGAGACGCTCTGGAGTGTTCTTGCGATTCTTTGTCGTAACATAACGGCTTGTTCCAGGCAATCCACTACTTTTAATCTCAGTGCATTCGAGTATCACTTGTACTCTATTACCTTTTGCTTTCTTTGCCATAATTGATTATTCTCCTATAACTTTAATGTCTTTCCAGTCACAATAACCTTTTGAAACGGCTTGTCTTAAGGCTGCATCGAGACCAACTTTATTTATGAGACGAAGACCAGCTGCGCTGATCTTAAGGCTAATCCAACATGCCTCTTCAACATAATAGAATTTCTTCTTGAAGAGATTCACGTCAAAACTACGCTTTGTACGGTGCTTTGAGTGAGATACGTTGCAGCCTATTTGGGCTTTCTTTCCCGTGATTTGACAAATCTTAGACATTGCTATCTTTAAATTTTGTATTCGTTTTTTGATACTTATTCCAAACAGTTTGCAAAATTACAAATATTTATCGAATATACAAAAGAATATACCCTTTAAAGTCTCCAATTAAGTTTTTTTTTCTTTTAAAGAAGTATTTCGCTTAATTATTGACTCTAAATTATTCTTCATCAACCACTATTTCCTCTTTAAGAAAGTCGAGGAATAGTTGTAATGCCTTTTGAGTTGCTGCTGCAATATTCAAATCTCGACCATTATCTTCTTCGATCTTGAATGTGCGAATCTTGTCGGTTGTTCCATAAGCAATCCATATAGTTCCTACAGGAGCATTGGGCAAAGCACCAGCAGGACCTGCAATTCCTGTTGTTACAATAGCATGAGTTACATTAAGAGCTTTACAAGCACCTTTTACCATAGCAATTGCCACTTCCTCACTAACGGCAGTTTTCTCTTCAATTAATTGTTTATCAACTCCTAATATATTTTCTTTTACTTCATTTGCGTAAGCTATTATGCTTCCTTTATAATAATTAGAAGAACCTGGAACCGACATAATTGTCTCTGCAACTCTACCTCCTGTACAACTTTCGGCAGTTCCTAAAGAACGATGTGTATCATCATAATTATAAAGATACTCTTGTATCTGCTTACTTAAAATTTTGCTTTCTAATTCCATTATTCGAATGTTACTTTACTAAATGCGGGTTTATCAATTGTGCAGAACGCACCATCTAAATACTTATAATAACCTGTTATTCCAATCATTGCTGCGTTATCGGTTGTATAACCGAACTTAGGAATATAGATAGTCCATCCATATTTCTCTGCATGTTCTTTGAAGGCGTTGCGTAATCCATTGTTTGCAGATACACCACCAGCAACAGCAACATGCTTAATGCCTGTTTCTTTCACTGCAGCCTTTAGCTTTTTCATTAAAATATCCACAATTGTGAACTCTAAACTTGCTGCAATATCTTCTTTATTTTCTTCGATAAAGTTAGGATTTTCTGCAATCCATTTACGCATATTATATAGGAATGAGGTTTTAAGACCAGAAAAACTATAATCAAATCCTGGTATATTGGGCTCTGCAAACTTATATGCATGAGGATTACCTTGGCGTGCTAAACGGTCGATTATTGGACCTCCAGGATAACCTAAGCCCATCACTTTCGAGCATTTGTCAATGGCTTCTCCTGCCGCATCGTCTATGGTTTGCCCTACCACCTCCATTTTATTATAAGCGTTTACCTTCACAATTTGAGAATTTCCACCCCTTCCTAATAAGCAC
>JBQMYA010000043.1:0-7205 GCA_052173735.1 Prevotella sp. | reverse complement strand
CAGGATTAACGTTATCGGGTTCTTTTATGAAATGAGCCATAACGTGTCCTTGTAGATGATTCACATCAATCAAAGGTATTCCTAGAGCTTGCGATAAGCCTTTTGCAAAGCTAACCCCTACCAATAACGAACCCATTAAACCAGGACCACGAGTAAAAGCGATTGCGCTTAATTGTTCTTTTGTTATTCCTGCTTTCTTTAAAGCATGATCAACTACAGGCACAATATTTTGTTGATGCGCACGAGAGGCAAGCTCTGGCACTACACCACCATAGGCTTTATGTACGTCTTGCGAAGATGTTACATTACTTAAAAGCACATCATTGCGCAAAACAGCTGCCGAAGTGTCATCACAACTACTTTCTATACCTAATATATAAATATCTTTTTCTTTCATTATAGTATTATTATATTAATAGGTAAGGATTTCCACTCCATGTTCAGTCATAACGAAAGTATGTTCCCATTGAGCTGATGGTAACTCGTCACCAGAGATAATTTCCCAACCAAATGGGTCTTCCGAATCTAAGAATACCTGCCATGTTCCCATGTTAATCATAGGCTCAATAGTAAATACCATACCAGGAACTAGAAGCATTCCTGTACCTTTTTTACCATAATGTGTAATGTCTGGCTTCTCATGGAACTTCAATCCTACACCATGACCGCATAGATCTCGCACCACACCATAATTATATTTATTAGCATGTTGCTCTATTGCATGACCAATATCTCCAACAAAACAATATGGTTTTGCAGCTTCTGCGCCTATTTCCAGACATTCTTTTGCCACTCTAACCAACTGTTCTTTTTCTGGAGTTGTTTTACCTATTATAAACATGCGCGATGCATCTGCATAATAACCATCTAGAATTGTTGTGAAATCGACATTGATAATATCTCCTTCTTCCAACACATCTTCTTCTTTTGGAATACCATGACACACCACTTCATTAATACTTGTACAAACGCTTTTGGGGTATCCTTCATAGTTTAAACATGCTGGAGTTGCGCCATGAGCAGTGCAATAATCGTAGCATATCTTATCTATTTCTAGTGTATTCATACCTGCTTTGATGTGTTTGGCAACTTCGTTCAACACACCTGTATTGATAACACCTGCTCGTTTGATACCTTCAATCTGTTCGGGAGTTTTAATTAAGTCACGAGTAGGAACTTCTTTACCTTTATTTTCCCAATACATCACCTTCTTGTCAAGCTCGGTTATATCCTTTCCCGGCAAGAGAGTCCATCTTCTTTTTATAGACTTCATTTTTCTCTTTATTAATATTACTGGTATAACCAGCGATGAATTTCACTACAAAGTTAGTGCTTTTTTCAGAAAAAGCATGCACTTTTCAAACTTATATTCAATTGTCCTGTTTCGTGTTTTGATGATTTAAAAGATACAACTATATTAGTATCGTTTTATAGCTCTATCCATTTCACGACGGTCTTCTTTTTCTTTTAGGGTTTGACGTTTATCGTATTCTTTCTTTCCTCGTGCCAAAGCAATGTTCACTTTTGCACGTCCATTCTGGTCAATAAACAACAATATAGGAACAATTGTTACACCCACAGATTTCGTTTCCTCTTCTAGTTGGCGTATTTCTCTTTTCTTTAATAAAAGTTTTCTATCTCTTTTAGCTTCATGATTGGTAAAAGAGCCATAAAAATAAGGGGTGATATTCATTCCTTTCACCCATATTTCTCCATCATGAATATAACAGAATGTATCAACCAAAGAGGCCTTTCCCTGTCGAATAGACTTTATCTCTGTACCTGTAAGCACTATTCCTGCAGTGAAGGTATCGATAAAGAAATAATCGAAAGATGCTTTTCTGTTTTTTATTTGTATTGAACTCTTTTTATCTGAGTTTTTCTTTTCGTTTGCCATAATGCAGTTTTGTTTTATTTTTCAGCATTTATTTGCTGTGCTGCAATGTTTTTCTAAGATTCAACAACAGCGAAGTCGGCAATATGTTCGTCTACATATTCTGCCATTTTTGCTGTCCAATATTCTTCGCATTCTATAAATTTATCATCAAAATCGTCAAATTCTGGATATTTTTCAAATAGTGCCATAAACTCTTCATCACTACATTCTGCTTCTAAAACCTCACGATGTTTTTTATAACTCTTATGGCATTTATTGATAAGTGAGCATAAATCGCCTAATCCCCAACGACGCATCATTGCCGAGAAGGGATTTAAGAAGATAAAGCCTCCATATCCATTATGAATCAGTTGTATAAATCCTCCATCCATAACTTCTTCTCTTAGGGTGTGATAAGCTAAAAGGGTTATTTGCGAAGCATTCAATTCTGCCATGTTCGTAGCAGTTAACTCACCTCCGATGGTATTTTTTATTGCATCTACAAACACTTCGATAAAGGCATCCATGCCTTCATTTGCGGCACTAATTAGATTTTTTTCTTTTACAACTACATTCACCATTTGTTTTCTTCTTTTATGTGATGATATTAATAAACACGTAATCTATCGTCTACTTTGATATCGTAATCAGGTAAGAGATGATTCTTAGTATAAAGACTTTCGACCTTTATTCCATATTGTTGAGCTATTGAATACATACTTTCTCCAGGCTTAACAACGTGTAGTCGGTCTTTAAATCGCTTCTCTGCTTTGCTCTTTTTCTTTTTAAGGTATATCACTTCGCCCTCTTGCAGAGGGTCGTTTTTTTCTCGTTCATTATACCTTGCCAACTTACGATCAGAGATATGCACCTCTGCATCTATGCTTTTAAAGGTGTCGCCTGCACGTGCTTTCAAATAATAATTCTTGTTATAAGCATATATCGGATGAAGAGTTTCGCCCTTAACTGCAGGCTTATCCACAGTAGAACGCTTCACCATAAACTTGTCATAACTATTAGCTGTGTCGTATTGATAAAGCTTATATAATTCAATGATCTCGATAAGTTTATAGGCATATTGTGGGTTGGTGGCATAACCAGCAGCTTTTAAGCCTAGAGCCCACCCTCTATAATCGGTTCTTGGCAATGAAAACAAGTTGCGATAGCGTGGTTTATTTACCAAAAACTTACTATGGTCTTCATAACTTTCATACACATTGTCATACACTCTAAAACATTCTTGCAACTCATCGTCGTCATGTCTCACACTTCTTCCTGTCCAATCGTGACATTTTATACCAAAATGATTATTACTATAGCGAGCTAATCGGCTCTGACCTGCTGCACTTTCAAAAAGTCCTTGTGCAAGAGTTATACTTGCAGGAATATTATATCGCAACATTTCTTCTATGGCAATATCTTTATATTGATCGATATATGTTTGAAAAGTTGCATTCCATTTTGCTTGACCTAGCAGATTGATAGGGCAAAGCACCAATGTAATGAGCATTAAAATGTTCGTTATTTTTCTTTTCATCGATAACGTTATCTCTTATAATTCTATTGTTCTTCGCCATCTTTTTAGAGCCTTTTCACTCCATCAATTGATGCTTTGCATTGCACTGTCATTTCTTTTGCATTTTTCGAGAGCAAATTTCTCTTTAAAAAACAGTTCTAACACCATTGTAAAAGAAGAACATTTATAATAATTCTATTCAGTGCAAAGTTAATGATATTTTTTGAATTGTGGCGTTGCGACTACGCTTTTAAAATTTCTTTCCTTTCGTTTAGAGTAAAAAAACAAGTAGAAAACACAGATCATTTCCATTCTTCACCTCTTTCTTTAAATCCCTTTGTATTCAAGCTCTGCACTATCACACTTTTCAAAGCATTGAGTTTGCTTCCAAAAAGCATTGACATTGTAACAGAAAAACAATGCTTTTACAAGCCATTTACATTGAGTTTAGAAATGAGAAGAAATTCATTCAAATGACATATCAAAATACATCTAAATGCATTTTTATCGACACAAAGTTATAAAGGCACATATTTTTTATTAATTTTGCAAGCATATTAGCTCTAATCTAGCTGATTTTCAATCATTAAACGAAAAATAAGTCGAAATAATAATCATAGCATCAACACACATGAGTATTATAATTGGAATAGATGTTGGTATTAGTACCACCAAAATTGTTGGTATCAACAAAGACGGAAAGGTAATTTCTCCGATACGAATAAAAGCCACCGACCCTGTAACTTCATTATATGGAGCCTTTGGAAAGTATCTTCACGACAATAAAATAAAACTTACTGATGTGGCAAGGGTTATGCTCACAGGAGTTGGTTCGGCATATATTGACAACCCAATATATGGTCTTCCTACAACAAAGGCAGAAGAATTTATTGCCGATGGCTTAGGAGCTAAATATCAAACCAACCTCGATAGTATGATTGTTGTGAGTATGGGAACTGGCACTTCGCTTGTTCAATGCGACAAAGAAGGTATCAGACACATTGGAGGTATAGGCATTGGAGGTGGAACTTTGCAAGGCCTTGCAAGGGTTATGCTTAAAACTGACGATATTAAACAAATTAGTTTGTTGGCTGCAGAGGGTGATATTGCAAACGTAAACGTATTGATTGGCGATATTAGTCCACACGCTTTACCTGGCTTACCCAAAAGTGCAACAGCCTCATTGTTCGGTAAAACAAAGAGCAATGCAAGCAGAGAAGACATTGCTTTGGGTATTACTTGGATGGTAATTCAGGCAATTGGCAGTAGTACAATACTCTCTAGTCTTGGCAGTGGCATTAAAGATTACGTTTTAATCGGTAATCTTACATTGCTACCTCAATGCAAAGAGGTTTACACCTCAATGGAAAAGCTCTATAATGTGCGTTTCCATATTCCTAAACACAGCGAGTTTTGCACCGCAATAGGAGCAGCCTTGCAGGCTCCAGAACTAGCAAATGAAAAATAGACAACCATAAGATAAGAGCTATTGGCAATTTCATTAACCAATAGCTCTTATCTTTTTATAAAAATCATTCTACCTTATTGAGAATGAAAAGAACTCTACTTAATCATTTCTAAAAATTCATCTTCGCTTAAAATCTTCACTCCAAGCGACTCTGCTTTCTGCAATTTAGATGGTCCCATGTTGTCTCCTGCAAGCAAAAAACTGGTCTTTGCACTAATACTTCCTGTATTTTTACCTCCTAATTGCTCTATCATTGCCTTATATTCATCACGAGAATGGTGTGTAAAGACCCCACTAATAACTATAGTTTTGCCTTCTAACACATTGCCTTTAGGAGTTTCTTCCATCACAGGCATAGCCATTTGAAGTCCGTAACTCTCTAATCTTTCTATCAAAGCAATATTCTTTTCGTCGGAAAAGAAGGTCACAACACTTGTCGCAATGATATCTCCCACTCCCTCAACTTCAAGTAGTTGAGCTGCAGTTGCGTTGCGCAAGGAATTGATGTCGTTGAATTTTCGAGCCAATAAACGTGCAGAGGTTTCACCAACAAAACGTATTCCTAAGGCAAATAACACTCTATCAAAGGGCACTTGCTTCGACTTTTCAATAGCATCTATCACCTTTTTTGCTGATTTTTGATGCGCTCCCCCTTCATTAATATCATCAATTGCAAGACAATACAAGTCGGCAACATCTTTAATCAATCCTTTGTTATAATACGAATCGATTGTTTCAGGACCTAAACTATCAATATTCATGGCCTTACGAGCAATGAAATGTTCTATCTTTCCCTTTATTTGTGGAGGGCAACCCATATCATTTGGGCAGTAATAAGCAGCCTGTCCTTCATATCGAACGAGCTGAGTTCCGCACTCAGGACATGTCTTAATGAATTCTATTTGTTGCATTCCTGTGGTGCGTTTACTTAGTTCTACACCCACAATTTTAGGTATAATCTCTCCACCTTTCTCTACATACACATAGTCGCCAATATGCAAATCAAAGCTTTTAATAAAGTCTTCGTTATTCAATGTGGCACGCTTCACCATCGTTCCAGCAAGCAAAACAGGTTCCATATTAGCCACAGGAGTAATCGTTCCCGTACGTCCAACCTGATAAGAAACGCTTTCTAGCTTCGTTAACTCACGCTCTGCTTTAAACTTATACGCAATAGCCCATCGTGGATTCTTTGCCGTAAAGCCCATACTTTGCTGTTGTTTGAGTGAATTAACCTTAAGAACTATACCATCAGTTGCCACTGGTAGGTTCTTTCTTTCAACATCCCAATAATCGATAAAGGCATATATCTCTTCTAAAGAAGACACTTTTTTCATTCCTTCTCCTATCTTAAAGCCCCATCGTTTGGCTGCTTCTAAACGCTCAAAGTGACCATCTATGCCTATATCTTCACCCAATAAATAATACAAGTAGGCATCTAATGAACGCTTTGCAACCAATGCAGGGTTCAAACTTTTAAGTGTTCCCGAGGCAGCATTACGTGGATTTGCAAACAAAGAATCTTCTTGTTGGCGACGCTCTTCATTGAGTTTGTCGAACACCTTCCATGGCATTAGCACCTCTCCACGCATCTCAAACACTGCTGGATAATCGTTTCCTTGCAATACAAGGGGTATGGTTTTAATGGTTTTTACATTCGCTGTGACATCATCTCCACGTGTTCCGTCACCTCGAGTAACTGCTCTTACAAGCTTTCCGTCTTCATATCGCAACGAAATAGATAAGCCATCGTATTTCAACTCGCAACAAATTTCAAACTCTTCACCATTTAATAACTTTGAAACGGTGTTATAAAAATCAGCAACTTCTTGTTTATTATAGGTGTTTGAGAGTGATAGCATAGGATAAACATGCGCCACTTGCTCGAAAGACTCTTGCAAATCGCTTCCTACCCGCTGCGTTGGTGAGTTGGCATCATACATCTCTGGATGTGCATTCTCTAAACTTTGCAGTTCGTGCAACAATGCATCGAAGGTAAAATCATCAATTTGTGGGGTGTTCAACACATAATAATTATAGTTGTGTTGATGCAATTCTTTACGAAGTTCTATTATTCTTTCTTGTTCGGTTGCCATTCTATTACGGTGCTATTGCAATGTTTGTTTAAACGAAAAATTCATGAATAGAAGTGGAACGAATGACTTATAATTTTTCAACTACAAGCATTTCTTCCCTCCTACTCATGAATTTACAAAAATAGTAATTGTTTTTTAATTCTTCAAAGAATGAAGAACTAAGCTTGAAATTTTATCTTAGAATGTCCATTTTGCTGCAATTGTTGGAATTGCATAGAACTTATTGTTCATTCCTTTGTTGTTATATAC
>JBQMYA010000042.1:0-8091 GCA_052173735.1 Prevotella sp. | reverse complement strand
AGAAAGAGATAAAATGGTAGTGTACTAAAAAAAATATGAGCTTATACACTTTCTTTAGTATAAGACTATCTTATTGGAGTATATAAAGAAACGCACTAAAAAGTAAAATTGTTACATTCTCTTTTGTAACCATATACTTTTTAGTGCGAATTTATTTAAAATGCAAGAGACAATGATTAAGCCTCTTTGTTTTTAGTATCTTCCTTTATTCTGATAACGGCATTTGCAATGATAGCAGTTAAACCACCAGTTGTAATACCAGAAGCAAAGATGTTTTTAATAGTGTCTGGAAATTGATTTAGAATCTCAGGAACCATCTCAACGCTTAATCCTAGAGAGAAACTAAGTGCTAAAACGAGTGTAGCCTTTCTGTCAATCTTTTGCGAAGCGATAATTCTGATACCTGCAGAAGCCACTGTTCCGAACATAAGAAGAGTAGCACCACCAAGCACAGGGTCTGGCATTATCGAGAAGATAAGACCTACTGCGGGGAATAAACCTAAGATAACAAGGAAAGCTGCAATGTAATAACCAACATAACGGCTAGCAACTCCAGTTAATTGAATCATTCCGTTGTTTTGAGCGAAAATCGAATTAGGGAACGAGTTGAATACACCTGCAAGCATAGAGTTAAATCCATCTGCAAGAATACCGCCCGAAGCACGTTTCATAAACACTTCTCCTTCTACTGGTTCGCCTGATATTAGCGAGTTTGCAGTGATGTCTCCGTAAGCTTCAATAGCAGTAATCATATAGATAATACCTAGTGCAATGATTGAAGAAATAGGGAAACTAATACCATATTTAAAAGGAATAGGTAGGTTAAAGCCACCATAAGAGCTAACTGCATCAAAGTGAACCTTCCCCATGAAATATGCTGCAACATAGCCAAGGATAAGACCTATAACGATAGAACTCATTCTTAAATAGCGGTTATTACTTCGGTTGAAGATAATTATCGATACAAGTACGAGGGCAGCAAGACCTAAGTTGTCGAAAGAACCAAAAGTTCCGTCTTGCATTGCTTGCACACCTCCACCACAAGCGTTGATACCTACTTTTATTAAACTCATACCAATGAGTGTAACAACGATACCAGAAACAAGTGGGGTAATGATTTTTCTAGTGTATTTCAATAGGCGACTGATTGCCATTTCCACTACAGAGGCAGCCATGCAGGCTCCAAATATGGCAGGAAGTCCACCTACTAAGCCCGCAGAAATGATGGGGCCTATAAATGAAAAGCTCGTTCCTTGAATACAAAGAAGTCCAGTTCCAATTCCACCAATGCGTCTACATTGAATGAATGTTGAAATACCTGAAACAAAAAGTGCCATCGAAACGAGAAATCCGGTTGTGGAAACATCAAGTTTGAGGGCACTTGCAATGATTAAAGGAGGCGTAACTATTGCCACGAAAATGGCAAGAAGATGTTGTAAGGCAGCAAAAAGAGCCTCACGAACTGGCGGTCTATCATTTAGACCGTAAATGAGTTCTCGGGTTGTTTGTTCGTTTTTCATTATTTAAGTTTTATTTCACAGTTATCTAAAGATTCTACTATTGCAAGACTTTGCACGTCTATTCCTAGGTTACGAAGATAGTCTCCGCCGTCTTGGAACGATTTTTCTATAATAAAGCCCATGCCCTTTATGGTAGCACCAGCTTGCTCGCAAAGTTCAATAATGCCTTTGGCTGCATTTCCATAGGCTAAAAAATCATCTATGAAAACAACGTTATCACCTTTCTGAAGATATTCTTTACTAATGCAAATGTCGTATGAACGCTGTTTAGTAAAAGAAAAAACAGATGCTGAAAGCATGTTTGACATGGTAGAAGGTTTTTTCTTTTTGGCAAATACAACAGGTAAATCAAGTAAGAAACCCATCATAATTGCAGGCGCAATGCCCGATGCTTCTACAGTTAAAATTTTGTTTACTCCCTTTAAATCAAAACGTTTTGAAAATTCCACGGCAATGGATTTCATCAAATTTGGGTCCATTTGATGGTTAATAAAGCCGTCTACTTTAAGAATACCGCCAGGGAAACAACGTCCATCGCTAAGTATTCGGTCTTTTAATTGTTTCATTGCATTACTTTAAATAATGCGTGCAAAAGTACTAAAAAAGGTACAAAAAACAAGCTATTGATATATTTTTTTGTTGCATTTTTTTAATTCTTTTTATCTAATGCCGTTCTTTCTCTTTTAAAGTACATAAAAAATAGTGTCTTATAATTCACAAATGGGGTTACAAGACACTATTCTTTGGTTTATAATAAACCGCCTAATGATATATAATAGTTTGTTGCTTTATATATAACAAGGTACAATGGAGATCTTAAGCTTTGGTCTTTTCGTTGAAAAGCGACATCAACCATTGCTTTTGTTCATCAATAGTTAGATTGCTATTGTCTAGCTCTATTGCGTCATCAGCCTTTCTTAAAGGACTTACTTCACGATGACTGTCGATATAATCTCTTTCCTCTACGTTCTTTAAAATGTCGTCATAATTAGCTGGCATGCCCTTTTGTTGCAACTCATCATATCGACGTTGTGCTCTAACAGCAGCCGAAGCGGTTACATAAATTTTGAGTTCTGCATCAGGAAAAACCACAGTTCCAATGTCTCTTCCGTCCATAACAACACCTTTTTCTTTCCCCATTTGCTGTTGTTGAGCTACAAGTGCAGTTCTAACAAAGTCGATGGTAGCAATAGGACTTACATGGTTTGAAACCTCTAAAGAACGTATCTCTTTCTCAACATTCTCGTTATTGAGATAGGTTTCGGGACGTCCTGTTTCTTCATTGATAATGAATGAAATGTTGATATGAGGCATATCTGCTCTTAACTCCTCAATTTTGATAGTGCCATCGCTATTGAAAAGGTTGTTACGGAGAGCATATAAAGTAACTGAACGATACATCGCTCCAGTGTCAACATAAACATATCCCACCTCTTTTGCAAGGTCTTTAGCCATTGTACTCTTACCACATGACGACAAACCGTCAATGGCAATAGTTATTTTTTTCATATTATTGTGTTTTATATTTTTGTTCGTAATCGTTTTCTTTGCAATCTTTTTATAGGCTATATCCTACGTTTATCAATAAAGAAGAGCCCGAAACGTGATATTTTCCATAAGCAAGATTCAGCTTAAAACGCTCTAGAATTAAACCAGCACCTAGCGATAAACCAGCTCCATGTGCTGAACTTGTGTCGTTAGTGAATAGTTTCATTTGATTAGCTCGTTTGAAGTTATAGCCAGCTCCAACCCAAATATTGTCGCTTAGAATAACATCTAAACCAGCATTAACATGTTGGATGAATTTATAATTTCCATGATTGAGGTCGAAAAGTGTTAGAGATGCTCTGAAAGGAGTATTCGTGAAGTGCTTAGTTACTCCTAATTGTATATCTAGAGGCATCGTTTCGTATTCATCATCGAAAGCTTTTAGCTGTCCGCCTAAATTCTTTAAGGCGATAGAAACCGACCAATCATAATTAGGTTCATAATAGTTTAAACCCAAATCAACACCCATTGCAATCGAATTATAATTGCCAATATTGGTGGTAATGAACTTAACAGCGATTCCACCAACCACGTTTTTTGCTAAAATATATGAGAAATAACCTGCAACAGAAATATCTTTTGCAGTGAAAGAACCTGTTATATTGCCCGAAGGATCGGTCTGTTGTAACGTTCCATAGTTAAGATATTGAGCCGAAAAAGCCACAGATGCCTTTTCTTTTATAGTTTTATTGAAAGCTGCCGACAACGAATTAATGCCATTCATGTAATTCATATAGTTTACATTGATAGTTTTATTACTAACCGAAGATAATAGGGCAGGGTTGTGAAATATCAAGGCTTCATCGTCTTCTATTAGTGAAATGTTTTCTCCGCCCAACGCTGCAGCATGAGCAGAAACGGGCAAGCGCAAGAAGTTATATGCCGTTTTGCTTTCTTGTGCACTAGCATTTAATACTTGAAATATAAGGAAAAACGTTATGATGTATTTACTCATAGGGTTCTATTCGATGTGTGTTATTGGTTGAAAACCAAATGCAAAGATACTGATTTTAGTTTACTTACTACTCTTTTTTATGTTTTTGTAGCTAGTTAATAAAAAAAATAGCACTACCTTTGCATGGAGTCCGCATCTTGTGGAATCGTTTTTCTCTATTTTATAAGCGAAGAATAGAATGGTTAATAAAATGCCAAATAATGACAAAAGAGCAAGAGGTAATGAACGGGTAACACATTTTTTACTCGCATTAGTTCTTATATTCTCTTGTATTTATACCATTCTCGAATATTCGCCAACAAGCAATGACGATTATGATGTAGACGAAGAAGTATTAAAAAAGCTACCTAAAGAAAGTGATTTAATACCTGCTCCTGTTCCACCAACAGTGCCTGCACCTCCTAAACCCACTACTAAAAAGTTGATAACCGATAATATTAAGTTAGTAAACGGGCATGTAGAGCACACCACCAAACCGCCTTTAGAAAACAATACCTTGTTAGTTGGAGATGGAAAGGCTGAAATTCCTGATGCAAAGATCGACAAAGCAATTGTTGAAAAGCCTGTTAATGATAACGAAGAGATTAACAAGCAGTTGTTAGAAGAGCTGCCTGAGTTTCCTGGAGGTGTTATTGCTTTTATGAAATGGTTAACCAAGAACCTTCAATATCCAAAGCAAGCGCAGCAAGAAAAGATAGAAGGAAAGGTGTTAGTGTCGTTTCTTATCAATACAGATGGAAGTGTAACAGAACTCAAAATAGAAAAGAATGTACACCCATTGCTCGATAATGAAGCTATGAGAGTGATGCGAACAATGCCTAAATGGCGACCTGGTATGGCGAAAGGAAAACCATGTCAGACCAAAATTTCAATTCCTGTAGTTTTTCAAATCTAATTTATTATCAACATGTTTACATCAAACGAACTTTTACAAACACTTAATCAATATATTGATAGTATTGTTTTCGACCGAAAACCAACATCGCTTTACGAGCCAATTAAATACTCGTTATCGATGGGAGGAAAGAGAATTCGTCCTATGTTGATGTTGCTCACCTACCAGTTGTATAAGAACGACCCACAAACTATATTGCCAGTGGCGTCTGCTTTGGAAACTTATCACAACTATACGTTGCTTCATGACGATTTAATGGATAACGCTCTCTTGCGCAGAGGGCAACCAACAGTGCACAAAAAGTGGAATGCTAACACTGCAATTCTATCTGGAGATTCGATGCTAGTGTTTGCTTATAAGTTGCTTTCAGAGTGTAATGTTGATAAACTAAAAGAGGTATTAGCTTTGTTTACCATCACAGCTTTAGAGATTGGAGAGGGGCAACAGTATGATATGGATTTTGAGTTGCGTAATGATGTCACCGAAAGCGAATATATAGAGATGATTCGTTTAAAAACAAGTGTGTTGCTTGCTTGCTCTATGAAGATTGGAGCAATCTTGGCAGGTGCGCCTTCTGACGATGCAAACAACCTCTATCGTTTTGGTGAGTTGATAGGTTTGGCATTCCAGTTGCAAGACGATTATCTTGATGTTTATGGCGATTCAAAGGTGTTTGGTAAGGCTATTGGAGGTGATATTGCATCGAACAAAAAGACCTTTATGTTGATTAACGCTTTAAGCAAGGCAAATGAAACACAGCGAAAGGAGCTTGAAATGTGGATAGCCAACACCAATGTTGAAGATGAACAAAAGAAGATTAAGGCAGTAACAGTATTGTATAATGCCATTGGTATTGATGTTTTAGCGCAAGAAAAGATTAATTTCTATTTCGAAGAAAGTAAAAAATATCTTGCAGCAGTACCTTTAAGCGACGAAATAAAGAAAGAATTAACAGATTATGTGGCTCGTATGATGAAGAGAAACTATTAAGTTTTATTCTGTATCTTGTCACTTTTAATTCCTATCAATAAAAGAAATGTGTTGCTATTGCACTCTGAAAACGAGCTGTTAAGATTGTTTTCAATGGTGGACTGGCACGAGAATATAACATAAAAAGAATGATTTCATTAGTAGATACACACGCTCATTTAGATGTAGAAGACTTTTCTGACGACTTTCTGCAGGTTGTTCAACGTGCAAAAGAGGCGGGGGTAGGGCGTGTATTTTTACCTGCTATCGACCAATCGTCGATTAAAAGCATCTTAACTCTTTGCGAACAATATCCCAATGTGCTTTTTCCTATGCTTGGATTGCATCCCGAAGGCGTTAATGCTAACTATAAAGAGGTGTTGAAGGACATGAAATCTTATTTGAATAGTGAGGCTAATTTTATTGCAATAGGCGAGGTTGGGTTAGACTTTTATTGGTCTCGTGAGTTTGAAAAAGAGCAGCTAGAGGCTTTCGAAGAGCAACTAAAATGGTCAATAGAGACAGGTCTTCCGTTGATGATTCATTGCCGAAAGGCTCAAAACGAAATGGTAAAACTAATGAAACCCTATGCAAAAGAACTTCCTGGAGGTGTGTTTCACTGTTTCACTGGTAATGAATTAGAGGCTGAAAGTTTTTTGCAATTCTCTAATTTTAGCTTAGGAATAGGTGGAGTTCTAACCTTTAAGAAGAGTCATTTGCCCGAAGTTTTACCTAAGGCAGTGCCTCTTAGCCGAATAGTTTTGGAGACGGATAGTCCTTATATGGCTCCTGTTCCACATCGAGGAAAGCGCAATGAAAGCGCATTTGTGGTGGAAGTGGCTCAAAAACTTGCCGAAAGCTATGGCGTTTCTGTCAACGAAATAGCACGACAAACAAATGAAAATGTAGAAAGAATTTTTAATATTAAAGTATAGTTGATACCCGTACAGGGTAGAGGGTTTGTTCTCTTCTTTTTCAAACGTACCCCATCTGTTTAGAAAGAATAAAACAATATTGTTGTAAAAGCATTGTTATTGCATGTCAATAGCAATGCTTTTGTTGTATAATTACATTGCTTTTACATTCTAAAAGCAATGTTTATCGCTATATTTACAATATAATTCACAACTATTTGTTATTCACTTCCATTTGAGTTGATTGCTCGTGATGTTCTTAGATGCAGTAATAATTCTTCTATTATGAAGTGGGGCAAATTTAAAGAAAATGTTTTTCTTGAGCCTAAAAATGAGAGCGAAAAGTAGGTTCGATGTGTTTTATTCTTGAGAGTGTGAGTGAGAGTATGTAGAATATGGGCATTTAATATTATTTTATAGAGAAAGGGTAGGGTAGTTTTAATGAAAATGATATATCTTTGTTATATTAACTTGATGGAAATATCTTATAAATATTTTCACTTACAATGAAATTCAAAACAAATATATCATTCTTACTTATATGAGAAAAAAAAGAAAACCCAATAATTGGTTTTTAAAAAGGAGTGAAATTTTAGCAAAATATGCAGGAAAATATCCAGTGGAATACGATAAGATAGAAATGAAATTCAGCTTTCCAACGTATGGATGGATGCCATTTCAGATAATTAAAAATAAGGAAGTTGTAAAACTTCGAGAACTTTCTTATGCTTGTGATGCTTTTGTACCGATGAGAGAATGGCTTGAAGGAATTGTTGAGGGGCATTATGACAAGATTAGTGTAATAAAATTAGATTGCGAAGACTTTTATACTGTTTTGTATTTTGAACCTCTTTGGTTCTTTGATTCTTTTTATGAGGGAATAGAAGTAAAACCTTCTGATGCTGGTATATTTTTAGTGTATGATAGTTTTTTGAATGCTTTTGTAGTTGATGCTTTTTGCAATATCGAATCTCTAGTGAAAAGTTTGTATTACAATCTTCTCGAATTTGCAGATAAAATGAAAGAGAATCCTAAGTTTACTGAAGAATGGGTTAGTGTATCTTGGAATGAAGAGTGGGGAGAATTAGAAGATGACGACCCTAAGATTCATGAAATATTTTTTTATAAGATGAAATCTCCAATAATAGAGAAATATCTAGAAGATTGTCAAAGAAATGGCAAAATGTAAAAATAAAGACTAGGGTAAAATAATTATTTGTTTTAAATGTATTGATATTCTTTTCCTTCTCCCTCTTTATATAATATAAATATGTGTAATTGTTTTTATGA
>JBQMYA010000041.1:0-8753 GCA_052173735.1 Prevotella sp. | reverse complement strand
TCATAAAAACAATTACACATATTTATATTATATAAAGAGGGAGAAGGAAAAGAATGTCTACGACACTAGATTTACAAAAAATATAAATTACAAACCAACTCCTCCCTATTCTACTCCCTTCTGCAATCTCCTAAACACCAACAAAGCAGCCTTCACGAGAAAAAACTATGCAATTACATCATAAAAGCAATCTTATTACATCTCAAAAGGAATGCAATTATGCCACAAAAGGAATGCTTTTGCGAGACACAAAAAAACAATCAAATTTAAAATAAAACAGGGAAATAGATTGAGAATTATTATTTTTACGTGTATATGCAAAATAAATACAAATAAAACAAACTACAATATACGACAAAAAAGCAGACATTCGTGTCTCATCTTTTCGCTATTTCAAAGAATTTAACAACAATACCCTATAAACGAAACAAATTATTTAATTTTATGAAGATGTATGCTACACCATTTTCTTCATCCCTTCATCACCAGGTTGCACAGTTTTTTATCGCTTCTACCATAATTAGCATTGTGCCAATGCACTTCTCCACACAGAAGATTTATACACAGACAAATATTCAAAGAGTGTCAGGAGCTGTGTGATAGACAAGAATAATGCGATTCTTGTTGGAGCCATTATAAAGGTTATTCCCAATGGAATCGTTACTCAAACATAGACTGAACCTACCAATACTCTAACTATTAACAGTTATAATGATGTCCGCCAATTTCTTGGTGACAACCTTTTAAACTACACTTCAGGACAAGATTATTTGCAAGAAGCACTAATATCTTACGTGAGTTCGGGTTAATAAAGTCCTTTTAAAGTTGGTAATCTTATTAGTTTTTTGTAACTTTATATTTGATTGTCAATAACTTACAAAACAGCCAAGCGATGATTACCAAAGACAAAGTTATAGAAATTTTCTGTATTATTGATGAGTTTGATAAGAATTTGAATGTTGAACTGAGTAAAAACCTGTGTTTACCATCCTATAACAACAATGGTAAACGTTGCAGAAATCGTAAGGGAAGGCTTTCTGAAAGTGAAATCATGACGATCCTTGTATGCTATCATTTCGGTACATATCGTAATTTCAAGGAGTATTATCAGAACTATATTCGTGGGTGTCTCAGGCATGAATTCCCTGCTTCTGTCTCCTATAACCGTTTTATGGAACTCATGCCCCGTGTGTTCTTTAAGATGATGTTATCCCGAACTCGCATAATATCTTCTTAAGAAGTAAAGCATTTGAAATGCGTTTCTATTATTTTGAAGAGCACACTCACCAACACTTTGCAACCTAAAAGCTTTGTTTACGACTCGTTTAACATCATGGACACACCCTCTCGCTCGGCTTCTTTAAGCGTAGATCAAGTAAAACGCATTCGACAAGTTATTAAAGATTGTCCTTATCGCCAACAACACTACTAATAAGTAGAATACCTAAGTCGGGCAAAAGCCTCTACTTTACATTCCTATACAACATAAAAGAAGTGATTGATATAATGTTATCAATCACTTCTTTTTTAGCTTTAGGCAAATGAGTGAGTGGCTATTTGCTTTATATATAATAAGGTGTAGCCCTCGCCCATCATTATTTCACGAAAGAAATACTTACTTTTCTAATTCGCTTTTAATTATTTCTTTAATTCCTTGTATTAGTCTTTCTTGCGAAATACCGCTCTTTTCGCTCATCATTTTCACGTCTGCACGAGCCGCAATAATCTTTCCTAAAGGACTATTGAGCATGCGGAATTGAGATGATATTTCTATTAATCTTTTCTTTAAGAAAGGATATTGTTTTAAAAGCGTTTTGAGTTTGGTATCTCCATCAATTGTAACTTCAGTATCATCAGCAACAGTTTGCTCCTCAGAGTCGTGTTCTTCTTCCTTCACTTCTTCTTTTGGAGCCTCATTTGCCCATGTTAAAAGGGTTTGACTACCTTCCATTTCACGAATATGAGTGCAATCTTGCATCATTTCTAACACGCCTCTAAAACGTCCTTGCTCATCTCTTACAGCCACATAAACGATGTATAAGAACAAACCTGGCTTGTTAATCCAAAACTCTGCCTTACTTTGTTCACCGCTTCTAAGCTTGTCTATCACCTCACGAACAATGTGTGCGCTTTTCTTTGGGTGACAATTCATCACCTCACGGCCTATCACATTCTTGCTACGAGGGAATATTCTGTGATCGGTATCGCTATAAAAACAAACCAATTCGTTTTCGTCTACATACGAAATATCGATAGGAAGATGCTTGTATATCAAGTTGATTTGTTCAAGAGTCAACTTTCCTGTGGTTACATTTAGCTTCTCTTCGCCACCCACACTATATCCATATTTGTTCAACAAAGCCTGCAAGTCTTGTGCAAATCCGTCTACTTGCTGGTTCGAAGTAGTGTTGGTTTCTTGCTTAGGAGTGTGCTCTACGGTGAAGAAAGCAAAGCCAATCTCTTGATCACCCGATTTCATATCCTCAAATTCAGCCTCATTTATCAAAGCCATTGATGTGGGATATAAAATCACTTCCTCTTTATGCATCAAGTCACGGCCATAGTTTAGCAATTCTTCTTGCTTAGCAATGAATGCTTCTTCCTTACCTTCTTCGAGCAAATGTTCCGACTCTCGAATGATATCTCTCACAAAATCGTCGAAAGTCCACATCACCGTTGTAGGACGTGTAAAGCCCTTTTGCTCTAAAACAGGATACAACTGGTTTTGCTTGCGCTTAAAATGTGTGGGATATTGACTAATCTTTTCGTATAGTTCTAACCATTGGTTTTTAATCATTGGATATTGAACAAGGTCTTCAACAGCCAACAACAGCTTGCGCATCTCATCGTTTTCACGATAATATTGTGCTATTGGGTGGTCTGAAGGCAATTCAGGACGAGAGTAATCCATAAACTCATCGAGCAATTCGAGGGTCTTTTTCATGTTCACTCTAATACATTCGTGGTCGTCTTCTTCCACCATTGTTTGTTCTATTAGGGCAATATGAAAAGGTTTAATCTTTCCAACTTGCTCTCTAAACATATCTTTTGCTTGTTCAAGAGTAAGCTTTCCTGTTTCGTATAATTCTTCTATTTCAAGAATTTTGTCGAGTTTGTCTTGCTCAATTTGTGGCAAGTTAGCTTTCATTTTATTTTCCATTTGTATCTTGTTTTATTCTGTTTCTAACTGTTCTTTTCGACATTTGCAATGCCGTTTCATTCTTATTGCTTACAAATGTACGAATATCTATCAAGCTATTCAGTAACAATTGTTACTCTTCAGGATTAAATTGTGTTAATAATCGATTTTCTTTTGAATAGAGAAGAATATATATTCAAAAAAGAGAGGAAAAGAATTTGGTTTGAAGATAGACTTAAATGGATATTTAATTGCATTGCTTTTAGGGTGAAAAAGCAGGTCTTTTAGGATATAAAAGCATTGATATTGCGAGCAAAAAGCACCTCTTTTACAATACAAGTAGACACACATTGCCTACCTTTCTCACTATCAACACCTTACGTTTTAGCTCAACAGCTCTATCCTGAAGGTTGTTCCTACACCCTGTTCAGATTGTTTTACAAAGATATGTCCTTTGTGATATTGTTCAATTATGCGTTTGGCAAGCGATAAACCAAGTCCCCATCCACGTTTTTTTGTGGTGAAACCTGGTCGGAAAACATTGGCAATATCTGCCTTGCGAATGCCCTTTCCCGTGTCAGAAACATCTACCACAACGCCGTGTTTCATATTCATCACCTCAATAGTGATGGCTCCTTTACTGCCAATGGCATCGATAGCGTTCTTACAAAGATTCTCTATCACCCATTCAATCAACAACATATTGATACGTGCCACTGCGGGTTCGGCACCCAACTTCGTTTTGATTGCAATTCCACTCGATGCTCGTTTACCAATATAAGCTGCCACTTTCAACACAATATCATTTATATTGCATGGTTCGAAGGTTGGTTGCGAGCCTATTTTCGAGAACCTATCGGCAATGAGTTGAAGGCGTTTCACATCTTCGCCCATGTCTTTTATAAATGGATCGTCGGGATATTGCTCTTTAAGTATTTCGTTCCAAGCCATCAAACTCGATATAGGTGTACCCAATTGGTGGGCTGTTTCTTTCGATAAACCAACCCACAAACGGTTTTGTTCTGCCTTTTTACTCCATAAAAGGGCTAAAAGTGCCAGTGTAATGAATAGTACTACCACTATAAGTTGTATGTATGGATAAATGGTTAGACGCTTTATTAAGAGCGAATCGTCATAACACACTTCTATAAAATCATTGGGTTTATCGCTCATCTGCAACTTAATGGCACGCCCCTTGCGTTTCAATTGGTGCGCAAGGACAAGGGCTTGACTATTAACATCTGCCAACTTGGTGACGGTAAAGTTAATATTTCGAATGGCTTGCACGCTGTCTTTGGCATCTATCACCACAACAGGTATGGTGTTATTGCCGTTCACAACCTTTAAAACAAGAGCCAAATCGGTGTTCTCGTCGGCTGTGTTCAGAGAGTGAATGGCTTCTGCCCACACTTCCATTTTATTGCGTTCTTCGTGTGAAAGTGCTTCAGTTATGGCATGAGAAACCCACAATGAACCTATAGCAATGACGATTGCTATAACAAAAAACATAATCTTTATATAGTGAGTTCTACGTGTCCATTTCATTATATCATATCAACGCAAAAATAATAGCTTTTATTATAAATATCACTTAACTTTCAAAAGGTGCTCACCAATTTTGCCTTTATCTTAACATTCAGCAACAATTGAAATATTCTTTTATGCTCTTTTCAACGAATAGAACAATAAAGAATGCTTATTTTTGTAGTTCATTCAACGATAAAACATAATTAAATGATTAAATTTCAAGATGTAACTGTTGCAGATAAAGACACCATTCAATCGTTTACTTTGCATGGTGAACTGCAAAATTGCGACCTTTCTATCGCCAATCTCATTAGCTGGCGTTTTCTATATAACACACAATGGGCAATAGTTCATAACTTTTTAGTATTCCGCTTTTATGTCAATCAGCACCTAGCATATATGATTCCTGTTCCTCGTCCCACACAAAACGAAGACGGAAAACTACGTGTTAAGCCTTGCGAGGCATGCTCTATTGAAGTGATTAAAGCTTTAAAAGAAGATGCAAACGCATTAGGTCACCCCTTTCTTATGATGGGTGTGTGCAATTGTATGGTTGATGTTATAGAACAGTTTATGCCTAACACATTTGAAATGAAGCCCAATAGAGATTATGCCGACTATATTTATACCCGTGAAAAGTTGGCTCTTTTATCGGGAAAGAAGCTACACGGAAAGCGCAACCACATCAATAAATTCAAGATACTATATCCTCATTACGAATATAAGCCTTTGACAAAAGACCTTATTCCTGAGTGTTTAAAATTGGAAGAGAAATGGCGTGAAGCATCAATCAACGATGGTTCAACCCCCGAACTCCTTGCAAGCGAGTTGCGTTCGATGACTCGTGCGTTTGAATTTTGGGACGAATTGGGCTTAATTGGCGGTACGCTGTGGGTAGATAACAATCTCATTGCCTTTACATACGGCTGTCCGATCAATCAAACAACATTCGATGTGTGTGTTGAAAAGGCAGACGTGTCGTACGAAGGAGCATTTACTATGATTAATAATGAGTTTGTTCGTCATCTACCCGAACAGTATTTCTACATCAATCGTGAAGAAGATATGGGCGAAGAAGGACTTAGAAACGCTAAGCTTTCATACAAACCCGACATCATTCTCGAAAAGAATACGGTGATGGAGCACCATCCTTTCGTGGCAAAAAACGAGGAAGAGCACGTTAAAAACGAAACGAAAGAATTGTGGAAAGAGGTGTTTAACGACAAAGAAGCGTTTGTTGAGATGTATTTTAACAGAGTGTTTAGTCACGAAAACAACTACACCATTCAAATAAATAAAAAGGTGGTAGGTGCTTTGCAGGCTGTTCCTTATCAGCTAAAATGGCACCATCAAACTGCCAAAACGGTGTATATAAGCGGTGTTAGTACGTTACCTTCGATGCGGAACCTCAACATTGGCAACAATATCATGCACCAAGCGCATTTCAACAGCTATCATAAAGGAGCAGTATTTGCTGTACTTATTCCTGCAGAAGAATGGTTATACACTTGGTATGCTAAGTGCGGATATGTTGAAAAGATGGATTGTGTGGCTTTACCTTTCGACATTTTAAATACAAGTGTCACCGAACTAAATTCTTGGCAACAGCAACAAAGCACCATATTGCTACACAACGACGAACAATGGGACATCGCAAAACAAGATGTTCGCATTGATGGTAGCGACTATTCGGCTAAAGATAAAGAGGCAAAGGGAATGATTAGGGTGATTAATGCACACAAGGCTTTGAAGCTATATGCAAGCATCTATCCTGAAGAAGAGAAAGTGTTGCACATCAAAGGCGACAGAGACATCCCTTCGAACAATGCCTATTATATCGTAAAAGATGGTAAGGCTATTAAAACCGATGAGCCTTTCAGCAACGCAACAACCATCAAAATAGGCGAATTGGCTAACATCTTGTTCAGCAACGACAAGCCTATTATGACTATGATGCTAAACTAATGGTTTTCAAAGACTTTAGAACCGCTTTGCAAAAGCATTGCTATTGCATTGTAAAAGCATTGAGATTACATGCCAAAAGCATTGAGATTGCGGTGTAAAAACATTGAGATTGCATTGTAAAAGTAATTGTTATACTGCTCTTGTTACAAAAAACGAGTGGTTAAAGGATGATAACATCCATCTAAAAGTATATGCATTACAAGGCACACGCACCATCGTTGCAATACAAAACGTCAATATTTCTACTCGAAAGAAATGGGAATAATATCATAGCTGGTTGCTTTTGAAATGTTATAACAGAATATTTTGTATTGAATAAGGAGTTGAGAATAAACCATTCTCAACCTCTTTATTTTTTAATCACATATCATAAATAGCATGCTTTCTATTTTTTTTGTAACTTTGCACCCATTGTTTTATTGCCAATAGATAATTGTTGGCAACACAATAAAATGAATACCGCATGAACAGAACATTTCAACAACAATTTAATTGGCAAGCCAAAATAGCCATATTTTTAACAAGTGGATTCGCTTTTTATATGTTTTGGCAACAAAAAGCCATTGTAGGAACGTTATTTGCACTATTTGCTCTCTTTATAATAAACTATATTATTAATAGTAACTACACATTTAAAACAATAAATCATCAACAGTTTTTAGAGATCAATCACGGTCGTTTCTATCGCAAGAAAACCATTTCTCTTGCACAAATCAACAAGATATCTACTCATAAGATATGCTTTGGACTCATTACTTCGCTTATTATTGAAACAGAAAACAAACAATACATTGGAATACAACCACAAGAACCAGAATTATTTATCAATGAGTTTTATAAACGAAAGAATGCAAGCTATAAAAATAATGAAGAATAATTGCCGTCTCTACTCTGTCATTTTTATTTTATTTTTACTTCCTCTTCACATCCTTGCTCAGATTGATAACGAAGTAAAAGAACAGCATTTTGAGTTATCTGAACTTGACTCTATCGCTATTTCTACAAGCTTAGAGGATAGTGTTGCACTGCCTTGGCCTCTCAACAAACAAAAACAACTGCAGGCACTACTTAACAATAAGATGTTTAAAACATCGCAAGTGGGATTGATGGTATATGATATTACGGCAGACTCTGCCATCTTTCAATTCAATGAGAAACAACTTCTGCGTCCTGCTTCAACCATAAAACTCATAACAGCCATTGCTGCTTTAGACAAACTTGGTGGTGGTTATCAGTTTAAAACATCGCTGTGGAAAACTGGCAACATTGAGAATAGAGTATTAAAGGGCAATATCTATTGTGTAGGAGGGTTCGACCCTATGTTTAATAACGACGATATGCATGCTTTTGTCAATAGCATTAAAGAACTAGAAATAGACACTATTGCTGGTTATGTCTTTGCAGATACATCGATGAAAGATGCCGATAAATGGGGAGAAGGTTGGTGTTGGGACGACAACAACCCCACTCTTACACCTTTATTAATAAGTGGGAAAGACCGATTTATGGATCGTTTAATGCACTTTTTGCAAGAAGCTGGTATCACAGTAACAATGGATTGGACCTCAGGAACAAAGCCTTACGAAGCCGTTCAGATTGAAAGTAGATTTCATACAATCGACCAAGTGCTGATGAGAATGATGAAAGACAGTAACAATCTCTATGCTGAGGCGATGTTTTATCAATTGGCAAGCAGTGTAGGAAAGCGCACTTCGTCGGCTAAAGATGCAAGAACGGTAATTAAACAACTGATAACAAAGTTGCGAAAAGACCCCAATAAATACAAAATTGCCGATGGTTCGGGATTATCTTTATACAATTATATAAGTGCAGAACTTGAAGTTGAATTCTTAAAGTATGCTTATAACAATAAGAACATATTCAGACATCTCGACCCTTCGCTTCCTTCTGCAGGCATAGATGGCACTTTAAAAAAGAGAATGCAAGGTCAATACACTCGAAGTAACGTGCATGCTAAAACAGGAACTCTAACTGGTATTACCTCACTTGCAGGCTATTGCACTGCAGCAAATGGACATTTCTTGTGCTTTGCCATCATCAATCAAGGATTAATACATAATTCAAATGGACGTGTTTTTCAAGATAAAGTGTGCGAAATTCT
>JBQMYA010000040.1:0-9381 GCA_052173735.1 Prevotella sp. | reverse complement strand
CTGTCAATATTAATCCTTATGGATGAATTGTACATGAAACTCTATGGTATTTATACAAATTGCCTTAAAGAAGTTAAATGGTAAGAATAGCGATAACATCCAAGATGTTTGCTAATCAATACTACTCTAATTGAGGAAACATTTTTGTACCATAAGAATGTAATAAACTGATAATCAGTGTAGGATATATTTGAGGAAGGGATATAATTCAATCGATAATAACAGAACTATCTATATGCAATCTGGGACAACTAAACAAGCTGTTCCAGGTTTTCTTTTGCCTAATTTAGGTGCATAGAGCAAGGATGTTTATCATTATTTTTAATAAATAAGACCAATCGGAAGACAAAGAATGAGTTTTTATGAATGGTTTTTCATGTGAATATACGCACACAACCTGCACAAAATGAGTGTATAGTATTTAAAGTTACCAACAACTTAACACAAGAAATGCTATAAGAAAAACAAAGAAATGCAACCAACAAAATAACAAACACCCCTTATCCAAACTCTGGATAAGCAATTTTCTTGCTTTCTCCAGCAAAACATTTGGCAAGACTGGTGGCGGTTTGCGATACGGCTACCATCAACGGACTATTCTTTCCGTTGATCACCACACCGCAACTCGACAGCATCAACATTTTTTGTTTCAGGTCAGTAGTTAAGTCTTCTGGAATTTCTTGCGTTTTCATCGTCTCTAAAACGATATCGTCTACAAATGGACGATAAGATTCCATGATGTCGTCTGCTAAGCAATAGGCATTGTATCGGTTGTGATGATGAATTCCAAAGACAGGCAATAAACCGCTACACACTAAAGCTCGAGCCACTATTGCACGCAGAATAGCATAGCCATAATTCAACAGATTATTAGGCGGAGTACCCTCTTTATCTCGTGTAAAATTAGGAATCGACATAAAAATATTCTTCCAATAATAGGCAGCTGCTTGCGCTTCATTATTATCCGAGTCGCCACTCTTCACATTACGAGCCAACACATGCAACGGAGCAAACGAGCGTGTAGTGTGCTTTTGCAAACAAAATGCTTGATTTTCGATCTTTGCTTTCACCGTTTGTTGCCATAATTGCTTGCGCAAAGGAATGCTCGTTTCCAACTGATTGCGGAACCGTTCTTGATGAAGAGTGTTACCCACAAGAGGTAAAAGCAAACCTATTGGCATACGTTTCGCATCGCAGGTAATCACTGCCACAACATTATTGAGCAGAGCCGACATCAACCCTTGCGTTATAGTTATCTGCTTATTGTCAAGAAGCACAACGCCAAGTTCTTCAATAGGAATCGTTCTCACCGCCTCTTTCTTCATTCCTTCAGATAGCGTAGAGTGTTCTATCTCAGGCAACCTTATCACCATTTGCTCATTACAAAGCGACAAATAGGCTGGATTACCGAAATATAAGGTCTTTTTTATCATTCTCTATTCAGCATTTTCATTTCCGCAAGTTGCGTATTTAAACGTATGGTGCGCAAGCTTTCTATCTTAGCTTCAATCTCATCTACACCATTTTCAATACCATCTTGTAGCTTTGGCGTATTATCTATATAGTTTCTTAGTTTTGCTTCTAACTCATTAGCAGCCTTCACTGCATCATAATACAATGGACTATCATGTCGAGCTTCAGATTTTAAGAACTTAAACACAGAGTTTATCTCACCTTTTTCTGTTTTAACCTTCATTTTAAGATACACTTCTTTTGCCACATATTCTTTCCAGTTACGTGACGAAATAACTCTATATCCCTTTATTTCAGGAGATATAAACGAAGCTTGTCGATGCTTTGATTTCACATCTACCCCTACTTCCATATTTAAAACATCATCAAATGAATACACATTAGGAATATGAAAATAAGCCCAAACAAGACAAATTCTGCGACGTTTTTCATCTATCAGCACCGCATAATTCTTACAGGTAATCATTTCTATTATCGTAAAATCCTTCAATGAAACCAATTTTCCAAACCAGCTATGATGAAAAAGCAAACCATTTGCTGCAGGATATTCATAAATATTCATTGTTCGGAAATTTCTTTTTGTTGCTCCAATCGCTGCAGGTAAAGACCTTTCTACCCATTTGTGGTTAATAAATAGGGACAATTTAAATACAATTATTCCACCTAATATAATCCAAAAGTAAATCATAATTCATTCAGTTAGATTGTTTATAATATTTAGTTTTTATTCTCTTTATCTGCAGACGATTATTACTACTCTGCCCCAAAAATACTTTTCGTCCTTGCTTTTAGTAATTGTGCTAATACAAGTGTTTTCATTTAAACGAGTATCAACCACCATTCTGTTACTAGTTTGATGTACAAATATAATAAAAAACCAAATACTATTATTAACATCTATGATTTATTTTTACCACTTTTTTAAATATTCTATCAGAAAGAAGAAAGAAAAAATGTTGCGAGAAGATATGCTATAAGATTTTAAAGGAAATACTTTGAGATATAAAAAGAGACATTGTAAGAAGTCGATAGCACGAGAACAAAAAGAATACAACGCAAAAAGAGACAGAAGTTTGTTATTTTACTTCCGTCTCTTTCTCCTATTATCATTCAAGTGAGCTCTATTTTCTTGAACTGTTTTAAATTCCTTTTAGTTCTTTTGCTACATTCCTACTCCCGAACCTGCACCTAATCCAGGAACTTGCGAACTATTATCTTTTCGTTCTTGGAAATCGTTCGAGATCTTACTTGAATATTTTTGGGATGCTTTCTTGGTGTTTCCAAAGTTCCAAGCCACTGTAAACATAAGATTTCTAAGAGGAATTTTGATATTCATCTTATTCTCAAAATCGGGTCCTTTGCTATATTGTTTGATCTCTAACTTGCCTGTTAGAGGTGCGAGATAGAGCAAACTTAAAGTCAATTTGTCTTTTAAGAGATTTTTTGAAAGAGTCGAAATCAACATATTATGACCTGTTTGATAGCCCTGAAGGGTGTATTTGTTGGTAGAGCCTGTTAGGTTTACATTCCATTTCAAATCCCATGGCAATGTTTGTTGCAAGCCTAAGAATGCTGTTACCATCCAACCAGAGTTGTGTTGGTTTAGCTGTGAAGATTTTAAGTCGGCATACTCTAGAGTAAGATTGAGCATTATTCGAGTCTCTCGAGATAGAGAATAGTTCATGAAAGTGTTGAAATTAAACGACTTACTTTGCACGATATTACCATAAGTTTTATTTAAAATTCCACTCTTCATAAATGAGTATTCTTCTATTTTATTATTCGCAAAAATTGTACCAAGCGTAAAATTCGCCATAAACTTGCGTGAGAAGGTGTTATAAACCAAATTTATGTTGTGAGTCTTTTCCACCTCTAAATCGCTATTTCCATAGCTTATCATCGTTGGATTAGAGCGATCGACATAAGGATTTAGATAGGTAATACCAGGGCGGGTGATGCGCATACCATAGTTAACTCCTACATTTTTTGTTGGAGAAAGATTGTAAGTGACACTAGCTGAAGGCACAAGATTGCCATAATTCTTTTTAAAATTAGAACCTGCACCAAGAATAAAATCTACATTTTCCCACGTATGTTCGTATCTAACCCCTGCCTTTGCGCTCGCATTTTTCAATGTAACCTTATACTCAGCATACTCTGCTAAGATGCTTTGAAGATTCTTATAATTAACACTTTTAGTTGGATTATACTGTTCAACACTACCCACTATATCGTAAAAACGAGAGTCGGAAGAGTTTCGTCTACTGATATATTTAGCACCTGCATTCAACTGTTGGGTCTTGCTTAATGGTGTGGTATAATCTACTTGCACTGTATGTTCGGTACCACGTGTCTTTGCTTCAGAATAAAGATCGATGAGTGGAATCGTTACCGATGCAGAAAATGGATCGTAGTTTCGGCGGTTTTCGCTACGAGCAGGACTGGTTGTAAAAAGATAACTCAATGTAACACTGCTTGTTCTACTTCTATTTAAGAAACGTTGATAATCTAAACTTCCATTATATGAATTGTTGACATTTTTCATTGTCATAGTATTACTATACGAAAAGCCTGCTCCATAACTACCACCCTTGAAGTTTGTTGTTGGATGTCCATCGTTATTTATCTCGAATTGAGTTATTCCTAACGTAGCACTCACATTACTAACAGAGTCTATTTCATATCCCAAACTAACGTTAGCCATAGTGAAAGGCATTCTTGTTGAACCCGTTTGTCTATAAGACATGCGTGAGCCATCGCTCGCAATACGTTCCATCTCGGCTTCTGTACCTTTCACCCTACCTCTGTTGTTCATTATGTTTGCACTATAACTAAACTTGCCTTGCTGTCCACTTATAAAGCTTGAAATGCGCAAACCTATTGCAGCTGCTGTTAAACTAACATTTCCATTATAGCCGTTTTGCTTCATTTTAGGACCTGTAGACGCATTCATAACGATATTTAGCACGCCTCCTGAACCCTCGGCATCATACTTTGCGCCTGGGTTGGTAATCACTTCGATAGACTTTATCACCGATGCTGGCATAGATTTAAATATCTGTGAAGGATTAGAAGAGAACATTACGCTTGGCTTTCCATCAACATACACTTTGAAAGAACTTTGACCATTTACCGTAATATTATCTTGTCCATCAACTGTAACCATAGGAACTTTGCGCAACATATCGAGCACGGTGCTACCTTTTGCATCGTTATCAGCCTGTACATCATACGCCATTTTGTCGGTTTCCATCTTCACAAGCGGTTTATGCGCCACCACTTCAATGCCTTTAAGTTGTTTTGCATTGTCTTGAATAAGCAACTTACCCAAATCAATCTCTCCCCCTGTGGCACTCAACTGCACGTTGCGTATAATTTCTTTTCGACCCATTGAGCTAAAAGAAATAAAGAATTTACCTTGACCATTCACCCTATGAGCGAATGTTCCGTCTATATTTGTAACCCACATTGCAACGGGTTTATCATTCTTACGCTCTTTATAAACCCTAATTGTTACATAAGGTTCTCCTGTGCTCGTAAGCGAATCTACCACAGTTCCTTTAATTGTTGAGGTTTGTCCGTAAGCATTTATAGAGCTTAGCAATAGACCTAATAGAAATAAAGTATTTCTTGTTTTCATATGTTTTATATTTTAAAAGCACAATATGCTCTCATTTTTCATTATATATTTGTTTATTTTCATTGTAAACACTCTTTTATTATATCAAGCTTTTATTTTAAATAAAAGAGTTGTATAATATTTCTGCTATTATAAACAATGTTACATACATATCAATAACTACATAAAAGTATAAAGATGAGGTGTAAAGGTAGAAATTTAATCTACACAAAAGACATTAAATTACAATAGTTTAACACAAATATTATATTATCCACTGAGTGGATTGACAATAAGAAAAACGTTTAAGAAAGAGAGTTATTAACTGATTTTTCTTTTACTATCCAAAATAACAAATTTGAGATTCTTTTTTATTTTGATTGATTTTATACCACAATAACAATACTTTTGCAATGCAATAGCAATGCTTTTACAACGCAATTGCATAACTTTTAAAAGATATAACAAAAGCTATCTAAATACATACCATATTTAGATAGCTTCTATATTTGAAGAATATTACAAGCAAGGGGTATTTAAAGAGGTCATAAAAGAAGAAAGAAAACCACATGACAACAAGGCTTATGATAGCCTTACCTACGACTTTGTTATGGTGATTTTATCTATATCAGGGCACCAAGCCTTGGCGTTTCCTATACGTATGGTGTTCTTTCCTTTCTTTAAACGAATGGACACACTAACCGTTTTTACCTCGTTCTTATTCTTACCTACAGTTTGTATCTCTCTTTCCTTTCCACCATTGATGCTAAAGAACACGCTTCGATCTTCATCTGTAACATAACTTAATGTTATAATATAGTCTCCTTCTTTTTGCGAAAAGACATTGCGCCACTCCATATAGTTGTCTTTGTGGTTGCCAAGCCATTCCACTTTTGCCCCTCCAGAGCAGTAAGAAGTGGCTCTATATTGGGCATATCCAAGTGTGTTATTCTTGCCAATATTTTGAAATCGTTGTAACCAAGCTGTCTCCGCCTCGTAGTTGGTGCGTTGTTTGCGGTGCTTTCCTTTTAGAACAAAGATGCAGGTGTCGTGAAATGGCACCCTAACCTTCATTGTTTTCGTGGTTATTGCGGGCAAATTTTGTTGTGCAAAGATATCACGCACTTTCACTTTGCCATCTAAATCTACATCTTCTACATTTAGCAAAAAGTCTTGATTGCTATCAGTTGGATTATATATCGCCACCGCACGGGTTGTTCCATTCGGCGTAAGTATATCTTTCACATAGAGATATACTCCTTTTTCCACCTTTACCACATAGGCTTGCTGCGCAAGTGGATCTTGATTGAGGGCTATAAGCTCTTTATTTTTAAGCAAAGCCAATGATTTTGCAGGTATGGTAGTCATATCGCAGCCTATGAGTAGGGGCGAACTTTGAATACACCACATACCGAAATGGGTGCGTTCTTCTGCTTCTGAGAGTCCACGACCTATCTCTAACATATCCATATCATTGTAATGCCCTTCGGTTGCATAGGCTGAAAGATAACGATTCTTTGCAATAATACGTTTGATGGCATTCCAATCGGGAGAAATATCTGCATCAATACGCCACGAAGATCCTACTGAATGTACCCAAGTTCCAGGGAAATTCCAACGGCAAACATTGATGCGCACATCCTTTCTGCCTGTATAATCTATGGCATGTCGAATGGCTGTGTAACGCTCTTGCTCATCAAGTTGAAGATGTTCTGTGTTTTGTGGGGCATCACCACCACAGAAGTCTATCTTAATAAAATCGAACTTTAAATCTTTAAAAAAGAAATTGGCATCTTGTTGATCGTGTTCATACAATCCAACACCAGCCCCTTTTGGGTCGTTATCCCAATAATTACCACAGGTATTACGCCCTGCATCGGAATAAATTCCTGCCTTAAAGCCTAATTTATGAATGTGACTAACAACGGGTTGCAAGCCATTTGGGAAACGTAAAGGGTGAATAAGTAACTGCCCTTTGCTGTCTCGTCCTCCAAAATATCCATCATCGATGTTGATATATTGGTATCCCACATCTTTCAAACCGTGCTGTAGCATTGCATCAGCTTGTTTCTTAATTAAATCGGCACTGATATTAACTCGATAAGTGTTCCACGAGCTCCAGCCCATTGTGGGCTTTTCATAGGGTTGAGCAATGAGGGTAAGGCTCATAGCCCATGCAATGATTATTAAGAAACTTTTCTTGTACCTCATAATGGGTTTATTTTTAGTTCTTTTTAAGGCTGTCTTTACAAGTATATATTGCTCCCTGTCTGTTATAAGTCGCAAAAATATGATAGCATTCACCTTGTGGTAGCTATTCACAAAGTTAGTCATTTGTTTTGCTTTTCCGATTATTTCTACTGATATTTTGATGAGAAAAAGAGCAATAAGAGGGATAAAAATCCGTTACTTAATAAAAGGCAAAGTCCTCATAATCTAGTAAATGCACTACATCTACAAACTAACACTCTAAAAAAATGATGGTAATAGATGATATTCTTAGCAGAATTCTGCAAATAGAACATGGTTTTCAACACATTAAGGTATTTACTTTGGAAAACAAAGAGATGAAATCTTTGTTAGGATATCAACAAATTACTACTTTTGTAGCCAGATATGAGAAAAGAAAGTTGTTCGTCAAGCTTTTCGTAAAGAAGTAAAAAGTGAAATCAAAAGAACATTGGGTACAACTTCTGGAAAATATGCAAAACAGCTTGCTAATAGAATGATTAATCGAAGAGTGAGTGTTAATCG
This sequence comes from Prevotella sp., assembly GCA_052173735.1. Lineage (GTDB taxonomy): Bacteria > Bacteroidota > Bacteroidia > Bacteroidales > Bacteroidaceae > Prevotella. The sequence continues at coordinate 1,535 of JBQMYA010000040.1, read as the reverse complement.
TCAATTTGATACTCATCTTGCTCCTTTTGGAAAAAATGCCACTAATTACCCTGTACAAACAGCAATTGGCGTGGCAGCAGGAAAAATGACACCTTCAATGTTTTCATATAGTTATTCAACTTACAAAAGGTCTACTTCTAATGGCAAAAGATTTTAAAATATATACATATCCTACTTTCTTTTTTTTGTTATTGATAATGCTAATACCATTCGCATTATCAGTAGGTGATATTATTAATAATCATCAAAGCAATATGAAAATAATACTTTTGATTTCAGTATTTATAATCATTATTCTTATTTATGGGTTAGTAAAAACTCGCAATAGAAAAATAGTCATAAATGAGTTGGGCTTGCTCATTACAGAAAAGGAAGGAAATATGAAGATTTCATGGAAGGAAATATCGCACATATTTTTTTGTTCAACACCAACTTTGGGGCTATATGTAAAAATAACTTTTACTAATCGAAGAGATCCTTTAATTATTTACTTTGGAAAAAGCAGTTTGTGGAGTGTTAATTTTTATCGTTTTCGGATAGCCATATTGGAGTTTTCGCATAAAAAGGATATAATAGTTGTAAAATCTAATCAATGGTATCTAAAGCTAATATAAATAAGAAGACCTTATAATATTGTCACATCACGGATACACTGGGACGACATGCGGAGAGCTATACGTGACGTTTATGATAGATATAAACAACGTTCAAAATGAAAATAAAGAATATTTTAGCTGTCTTTATAATCGTAGGAGATATATCTTATGCTCTTTACTGTTCATTAATTACAGATTTTTTATTAAAGTATGGTGAAACAATACATACAAAAGCAGTTGTTGAAGAGAAATTAACAGGTAATAGTTCATATCCAGTTCTTCGTTATAGATTTTTATGGTTCTTCCGTTAATGCGTAGACGCCTATCATGCAGTGCATATAGTCTTAATTTGAAGTATTCTTCATTTCTGAATCCATATATCTGTCTTTTCAAAACCTTTATTTTGTTGTTAATTCCTTCTATTGTTCCATTTGTTATTATTGCTGTCCAGTATTTTTTTTAGGTTATCCGTGTTAGTTAATAAGGTAGTGTACTAAAAAAGTGTGTAAGTCCACATTTTTCTTATCTTTGTATAAGCAAAAAAGAATAACAAAAAATGAAACTTACACATTCACAAATTTCGGAAATTATTTCTGATTACATAAGCAGTAGTGAGGGTTTTGTTACCCTTCAGCCTTTAATTTGAGTTCTTTAATGAATCATCAACTTAGATTATTCGTTAAAGAACATGAAGATGAACAATGTAATGGCTTTCGTTCTCGTCATTGGTGTAGTCATGGCTTTGAGTTTTCTCTTCGTATTCCTCGTTGTCGTAGTGGCAATTTCCTATCCTGTTCTTTTAGGTTTCATCCGTAGCGAAAATGAAGAACGTGCAAAGTTATTCAAACTGCTTTATACCAAAGGTCCTACTACAGAACAGATACAAAAAAAGAGAGCTTAACTGATTACTCAATTAAACTCTCTCTAATAAAAAAGGCA
>JBQMYA010000039.1:0-10626 GCA_052173735.1 Prevotella sp. | reverse complement strand
AGTCGGGATTACTGGACTCGAACCAGCGACCTCGCGCCCCCCAGACGTGTGCGCTACCAACTGCGCTAAATCCCGAGCAATTGTTTTGCAAAGGTATACAAATTGTTTTAATCACGCAAATATATCATTCTGTTTTTAAAGAAAAAGTAAATTCATAAAGTTTTATCATCTCACTTGCATTATATTAAGGTATAATTTGTACCTTTGTGTAGGTTTAAAGACCTTTAATGCCTAACAAACAGCAACTGATATTTACCCCAAATGAGCAACATTCAACAGCACATCAATCAACACAATTCGATATATAATATATCAATACAACCACCCACAAGCTTAAACGGCAATGTAGAAATACCCACTTCGAAGAGCATTGCTAACAGAAGTATTGTGATTGATGCTCTTTCGAACAATACGTCTACTTTTCAGGGAGCTACCAATTGCGACGATGTTGCAGTGATGTTAAATGGAATAAAAGGGGAAACTTACCAGTTAGACATCATGGCATCGGGCACAGCAATGCGCTTCTTAACAGCTTATTGGAGCATTCAACCCAACTCTACCCACATTTTAACTGGTACAGAGCGCATGAAACAACGCCCCATTAAGGTGCTTGTAGACTCGCTTCAGACGCTTGGTGCCGATATAGAATATATGGGAAAAGAGGGCTATCCACCACTCAAAATAAACGGAAAGCCACTTGAGGGGGGAACGATTACAATGCCTGCCGATGTCAGTTCGCAATATGTTTCGGCACTATTGATGATTGCTCCGCTCTTTACAAAGGGTTTAACACTAACATTAAAAGGTACAATTGCATCTCGATCATATATTGATTTAACAATAGACATCATGACAAAATATGGTGCAAAGGTGCATTGGACCGATGTTGATACGATTAAAGTGGAACCAAAGAGATATGAAGCGACTCAAAGAATAATTGAAAACGATTGGACGTCGGCTTCGTATTGGTATCTACATCTTGCCCTTTCTGATTGCCAAGAGGCTCAAATCACAATGAAAGGTCTTAGCGAATCATCGAAACAAGGCGACTCTGTGGTGCGTTATCTCTTCTCTTTGTTAGGCATAAAGACTGTATTTACAAAAGAAACAGCAAACAACAACATGCCAACAGTGGTACTTTCAAAAGACAAGATGAAGGTTTCGATGTTGCACTACGACTTTATCAATGCGCCAGACTTAGCGCAAACGATGGTTGTTGCATGTGTTGCAATGGGCATTCCCTTTCGTTTTAAAGGCTTATCAACATTAAAAATAAAGGAAACAAACAGGATAACAGCACTTCAATCAGAGCTTTTTAAACTGGGATTTGTTGTTAGCAATGATAAAACCGACGAGCTATCGTGGAACGGAGAACGATGTGCTGTGACCTCAACAGATATTAATACGTTTGAAGATCACCGCATGGCACTCGCCTTTTCGGCTTTAACTTATTTGTTTCCAAATATCACTATCAATGCAGCCAACGTGGTTTCGAAGTCTTATCCACACTTTTGGAGTGACTTAGAAGCTTTGGGGTATCTGCTAAAAGTAAAATAATAATATGCTTATATTAATATTATCACTTTTCGTTTTGGGCTGTTTTGCTGCCCTTTTAGGACTTATCTCTCATAAAAAAGCGGGTAAAGACGATGTAATTCTCGAAGGTTCTGGGTCGTGTTCTACATGCAATGGAGAGGATGAACACTGCATTCACGACTGCATATTGGAGGCTGCAGTGAAGGAAGTGGAATACTTTGACGATGAAGAACTGGACGCTTTTATTGGCAGAGAAAGCAATAGTTACACAGAAAAAGAAATTGAACAGTTTCGTGAAATACTTTATACTATGAATCAAAAGGAGGTTGCCGACTGGAATAGAAGTTTGACTATACGGGGTATTAATATTCCTAATGATTTGAAAGACGAAATGATAATGATGATAGAAAACAACTAAATGGATATTTTAAGCTATTCTTTCTTTCAACATGCACTCATCGGAAGCTTGCTTGCAAGTATCCTTTGTGGAATTATTGGCACCTATATTGTAACCAGAAGACTGGTTTTTATAAGTGGAGGAATTACGCATGCATCTTTCGGTGGCATTGGCATTGGGGTGTTCTTGGGCATCAATCCCATTCTATCTGCAATGGTATTCTCTATTATGAGTGCTTGTGGTGTGCAATGGTTGTCTACTAAAGGAAACATAAGAGAAGACTCTGCGATTGCTATGTTTTGGACTCTTGGAATGAGTATCGGTATTATTTGCAGTTTCTTAACGCCTGGTTTTATGCCCGATTTGCCTTCGTTCTTATTCGGAAGTATTCTCACTATTGGTGTTTCCGACCTTATTTTGCTGGGCTCTTTATGCCTTATCACCACCATTTTGTTTGTGTTTTTCTATCAAACAATCATCTGTGTGGCTTTCGATCCCATCTTTGCTAAGTCACAACGATTGCCTGTTCAAACGATTGAATACATTCTTATGATTCTCATTGCCATGGCTATTGTTTCTACATTGCGCATGGTTGGAATTGTATTGGCAATGAGCTTGCTCACCATTCCGCAAATGACTGCGAACTTATTTACCTACAATTTCAAGCGAATGATTTATCTAAGTATTGCATTTGGCTGGTTAGATTGCTTGTTAGGTCTTAGCATTAGCTATTGGTTTAACGTGCCTTCGGGTGCTTCTATCATCTTTATTAGTATTGTGATATATGCTTTAAGCAAAGCATTCAAAACCATTCTGCAACATACTCACTAATATTAAACAGCGCATTGAACGACGTGAAACAATTGAAAGCCATATCAGTTCCATTGATAATGTTGATAGTTCTACTAACAACAATGGCTTGCTCATCGTATAAAAACACAGCAACTAGCCGCTGGTGGCAAGATTTTAACACCCGATATAATGTGTATTATAACGGTAAACTGGCATATATAGATGGTGCTTTGGAGAAAGAAAAGTCGAATAAGGATAACTTTACAGAGCTTATTCCACTCTATACAGTTGCCAATAAACAATCGAAAAGTCTCGGAAGTGGTAGTTTTGATCGAGCAATAGAAAAGTCTAAGAAGGCAATTAAGTTGCATAGCATCAATAAAAGACCTGAATGGACGAAACAAAGACGCAAAACCGAGAAAGATGTGGAATGGCTTAGTCGCAAAGAATATAACCCATTCATTTGGAAAGCATGGCTACTTATGGGACGTTCTCAATTCCATAAGGGGGAGTTTGATGAGGCTGCGGCAACCTTTTCGTATATGAGTAGACTCTATAAAACGCAACCTGCCATCTACGGAAGGGCTCGTGCGTGGCTCGCTAAGTGTTATATTGAACAAGGATGGCTATACGATGCAGAAGATGTTATCCGTAATATGCAACGTGACTCCATTCATTGGAGAGCGCAAAAGGAATGGAACTACACTTTAGCAGATTACTATATCCACACAAAAGACTATCAAAAGGCGGTGGTTTATCTTCGCAAAGTGATTCAACAAGAGATGAGAAAGAAGCAAAAAGCGCGTGAATGGTTCCTCATGGGGCAGCTTCAAGAACTCTTAGGAAACAACAACGAGGCTTATAAAGCATATCAACACGTTGTGCGTTTGAATCCTCCTTATGAAACTGAGTTCAATGCTCGCATCGCAATGACAGAGGTATTAGCAGATAAACAATCAGCTAAAATGGCAGGAAAGCTAAGAAGAATGGCTATTTCTGATAAGAATAAGGACTATAAAGACCGCATTTATTATGCTTTAGGAAATATCTATCTACTTCAAAAAGACTCATTAAAAGCCATCAGTTCGTATGAAAAAGGACGAAAAGAGAGCACTCGTAATGGTGTTGAAAAAGGTGTACTACTACTAAAACTCGGTGATATCTACTGGAACAAGGAACAATATGATAAAGCAAAGACATGCTATGGAGAGGCTATTGGCTTGATAGATAAGGAGCGAGAAGATTATTCTGAGCTATCGAAAAAGTCGACCATATTGGATAAATTGGTACCTTTTACCAACGAAATTGCCCTTCAAGACTCACTACAAGCATTGGCTTTAATGCCTGAAAGTGACCGTAATGCTGCCATTGACCGTGTTATTACAGCCTTAAAGAAGAAGGAAAAGGAAGAAAGAAGCAAGGAACAGGAGGATTATGCCCGTAATATGCAAAGAGAAAATAGCGGTTTCGACATGAATGAAAACCGTAATATGATTGGAAACAATAACCCTTCTGATTCTAAACAATGGTATTTCTATAATCAACAAGTGGTGAATCAAGGTAAAGCTGCATTCGAAAAACTTTGGGGAAGACGTGAGAATACCGACAACTGGCAACGAAGTAATAAAACAGTTGTGGGCATGGACATCGATAAACAAAATACTGCTGTACAAGAAAATAACGACACTACGGACATTATTGATATGGACTCGCCTATTGATTCAATTCCAAATACGAGTGAATCAAACGACCCTCACAAGCGAGCTTACTATCTTGCGCAAATCCCTTTCACAGCAGAACAACTCAAAGAAAGCAACGATAAGCTAAGTAATGCTTTGTATCAATCGGCTGTTATCTTTAAAGATGAATTGGATAACCTACGTTTAAGCGAACGCAACTTTATGCGTTTAGAGAACCAATTCCCCGGAAATAGCCACGAGGCAGAGGCGTATTATCATTTATACCTATTGTATTCACGAAACAAAAATACGGCTAAAGCCAACCATTATCTTGCTCTTCTGAAGGATAAATATCCTAAAAACGAGCTAACAAGCATCTTAACCGACCCCTATTTCGTGCAAGATGCGCAAAATGGAAAGCACTTTGAAGACTCATTATATGCCGAGACATACGAGGCTTTCAAAGCTAACGACATCTATAAGGTTAGAAACAATCTTGCAATATCAAGCAAACGTTTCCCTAAAGGTGCCAATAGAGATAAGTTTTTGTTTATTGGTGCGCTCGGAAAGTTAAACAATGGAGAACCTAAAGAGTGCTTAGAAGACTTGGAAAACATTGTTACCAACTTCCCAAATAGTAAGCTTAACCATCTTGCAGGCAATATTATTAATGGTGTAAAAGCAGGTAGAAAGCTTCAAGGAGGTAAGTTCGATATGTCTAAAATGTGGAGTCAAAGAAGCGAAGTGTTGAACAATAGCGATTCAACGGCTGTTAAATCGTTTACCAACGACACCAACATTCCATTCATGGTATTGATGGTTTACAACCCAGACTCTATCGATAAGAACAAGCTTTTATATACTATTGCGAAATACAACTTCACGGGTTTCCCTGTAAGAAGTTTCGACATCGACACCCAAAGCTCACCTAATGGCGAGAAAATGCAGATTGGAGGCTTCAATAACTTCGACGAAGCGTTGCTCTATGCCCGTAAAATTAGACAACAAAGGGATATCATTCGTTTGCTCAGTAAGGCGCACACATATGTCATCAGCAATAAAAATGCAGAACTACTCCATAGCGGTTTGGGTTATGAAGCATACGAAAAGTTCTATAATAAGCACTTCTCTACTGCTAAACTACCACCAATTACGCTACTCAACGAGCCAAGTTCTATCACAATCGCCAAAGAATTAGACAATAACAAGACCGAAGAAACACCCAAAGAAAACGTTGATAATGGTGCAACAGTTATTCCTTTAGAACCAGAACTGGTTGCTCCTAAGACCGAAACAATTATTCCTTTGGAAGAAATAAAAGAGCAAACACCTCTGCAAGGCAATCAACAAGGCTCTACAACTGTGATTATTGAAGATGAAAAGCCTCTGCCAAAGGCATCGACACGCAATGACACTCAAAAGGAGACAAAGGCTACTCCTGCCCCGACAACAAAGGGCAAACAGCCTCAAAAGACTGCCACGAAGCAGCCAACCACAACAAAACCAACTACAAAGACAACCCAACAGCAACCTAAAAAGTTGCCTGCGAAAGAGGAAACAACCACTACTCGCACTGGAATTTACTTTGGAGATGGTTTTGGCGAGCCTGTTTCTAAAACTCCAACTCAAAACAAACAGGAGAAGAAGGAGACGCAAAAGAAAGACGAAAAGAAAACAAAACGTTTTGATTTAGAAGACGATTATTATGAACTTGAAGGTTTTTAAACTATGAATAATGGACTACTTTTATGGATTGATGATGAGATTGAGCTTTTAAAAGCGCATGTCTTATTCTTAAAGCAAAAAGGATATGAAGTGATAACTGTTAGCAATGGCTTCGATGGAATTGAGCAATGCAAACAACATTCCTTTGATCTTATCTTGTTAGATGAGATGATGCCTGGTATAACTGGGTTGGAAACACTTCAGCAAATAAAAGAGATTACCCCTTCAACACCTGTTGTTATGCTCACAAAGAGTGAAGAAGAAGATATCATGAACCAAGCAATTGGCTCTAAAATAGCCGATTATCTCATTAAACCTGTTCATCCAAACCAAATTATTCTATCGTTAAAAAAGAACATACATCGCAAAGAAATTGAGACCGAAGTAACGCAAATGAATTATCAGCAGAGCTTTCTCGACATCTCAACTCAAATAAGTAACTGTTCAAACTATAATGATTGGATCGATGTTTACAAGCGTTTGGTGCGCTGGGAGCTTGATTTAAGCAACACAAACAGCGCAATGAGCGAGATGCTAAGCATGCAAAAAGAAGAGGCTAACAACGGATTCACGAAATATGTAAAGTCGAATTATATTGATTGGGTGAACGGAAAGGATACAAACAAGCCTCTGATGAGCCCCGAAATATTCAAAACTAAGCTCTTTCCTCTTATTGATAAAGGAAACAAAGTCTTTCTACTTATATTAGACAACCTACGTTTCGATCAGTGGAAGGCACTTTATAACGATATTGCTTTGCTATATGATATCGACGAAGACCTTTACATGAGTATTCTACCCACAGCCACTCAATATGCCCGAAACGCTATTTTCAGTGGTTTAATGCCTATGAACATCGCTAAAATGTTCCCACATTTATGGGTAGAAGAAGAGGAAGAAGAGGGCAAGAACCTACACGAAGAGGAGCTGATTGCAACGCAAATAGAGCGTTATAGAAGACATGATACCTTCTCATACTTTAAGGCTAACGACTCAATGGTGTTGGAAAAGTATCTCGAAAACATTCGTTCTCTTGAAAAAAATAATTTTAATGTATTGGTAATTAACTTCATTGATATCCTCTCGCACGCAAGAACAGAATCGAAGATGGTGCGTGAATTGGCATCAGATGAGCAAGCTTATCGAAGCTTAACCTTAAGTTGGTTCAAGCATTCGGCAGTGAGTGAGCTACTAAAACAATTGGCAGAGAAAGACTATAAGATTATTATTACAACCGACCATGGTAGTATTCGCACCAATAAGCCTATCAAAATTATCGGTAAAAAGAATATCAATAGCAACTTACGATATAAATTTGGCAACACTCTTGCCTACAATCAGAAAGAAGTTTTTTGCATAAAAGACCCACAAAAGGCACTTCTTCCATCTCCAAACATCAGTACTGAATATGTATTTGCAACGGGAGATGGTTTCTTTGCCTATCCAAACAACTTCAATCACTATGTGTCTTATTATAAAAACACATTCCAACATGGTGGCATCAGCATGGAAGAAATGCTGGTTCCGCTCATCACTTTAACTCCAAAGAAAAAATAACCATTACACAACAACAATAAAGATGAAAATAAAAATCAATAGTATTGCAGACATCAAAACTGCAGCACAAGAATTTATTAACAACATAAATGATAGCACTGTTTTCGCTTTTTATGGCTCAATGGGTGCAGGAAAAACCACTTTTATTAAGGCTGTGTGCGAGTGTTTAGGCGTAGATGACGTCATTACCTCGCCTACTTTCGCCATTGTTAACGAATATCATGCCGACAATGAGGCGAAGGTGATATACCACTTCGATTTCTATCGCATTAAAAAGTTAGAGGAAGTGTACGACATGGGCTATGAAGATTATTTCTATAGCAATTCGCTTTGCTTTATTGAATGGCCCGAATTGATTGAAGAATTATTGCCTGCTAACGCTAAAAAGGTTACTATCACCACTTTAGAAGACGGCACAAGAGAAATTGAAATGTAAATTATCACCTTATTATATATAAAATCTAGATAACAAAAGAATGAGCCTTTGATTTTCAAAGACTCATTCTTTTGTTTTTATATTTATAGTAACTGTCTGCTGAAGACTACCTCACATTCATCTTAATGAGGGCATTTTGAAATACGAATGGGCAAGTCGAGCACTTTATCGGGTGCGACACTACGAGTGGTTGTCGTTTTCTTTGGACCTGGAATAAGTGGACTATAATAGAGCACTTGGCGCATTCTGTATTGCTGATTGGCAGTGAATGCGTAAGAATAACAATAGGCATAATCCATAATATTGGTGGCATCGTAAACCTTTCCTGAGCAATTTTTGCGTTGAAAGAGCTCGTGAACATTCTTATTTGTCAAATGTTTTGCCAACTCCATAACATCTCTTTCATACTGCTTTTTATTATACGAAGGAGTATCTTGGCAATAGTCACTATCTATACAATCATCTATAATACCATTCTTTCTATCTTCTGCAAACACATGGAACAAGCCTAGATAATGCCCAAACTCGTGTGCAAGGGTTACAACAACATCATCTTCTTTATAATCTTTAAAGGTTTTCAGCTTCAAAGTTGAAGTATAACGACCAGAAAGCGTATTAATATATTTAGCATTGATTGACACTGACAATGGGAAAGCGATGTTTTTCTTTGTCATTTTTCCACTGGCAACCTGCTCAAGTCCTTGTAATGTGGCGTTTTCTTTGGTCTTATAAGGCATGTGACTGACGCCTAAGACCTCGCCTTCATTATCTTCATCGTCAAAAAGATACACGAAAACATTGATATATTTGTTTGGATCCCAAAGGTATTTGGTGTATTTATTGCTGTTGTTGGTCATAAAATCTTCACTGTTAATGGGATATTTTTCGTCCCACTTCTCATACACCACGCCTTGTGTTTTCATCTTTTCGCCCTTCTCATCTTCTGTTGCTGCAACAAACTTTACACGAATATTGGCACTGGGTCCATAAATTCCACCAGCATAAAGCTCATTTACATAGAAAAGAAGACGGCGCAAATTAGCGTCATTGGGAATATATTCTTGCTTTGTTGTACTGTTTGAAAGCACATGAAACACCACTGGCAACTCGTATAACGTGTTGTCGTTGATTTCTTTAGGAGCTTCTTTCTCTTCTTTTTTCACTGTTTTCCCATTATCAAAAGGCTCTTTATCACAAGCTATAAGCGCAACAACGACAAACAAAGAGCAGAGTATTTTTGTTATAATCGCTTTCTTATTCATAAACATAATGCTACCTTTTTCTTTTTACCTGATATCTTTCAAGAACAACAAAAATACACTTTATTTTTTTATTTTCAAAAGGTTTGACTCTGAATTTATTATTTTTTGTTAGACTCTTCTACCCTATTCTCTTTCTAATTGCATTGTTATTGCCATCTAAAAGCATTGACTTTGATTAGCAATTGCATTGAGTCTTACAAGTAATATCATTGCTTTTTGCTGGCGATTGTATAGACTTTGATTGGTAATCAATATAGATTTTAATTGGTAATAATATTACTTTTATCCACTATTTACATTGAATTGACTATCCTATTGCAATCTTTTCGGCATAAAAAATAGGCGATAGCTCGCAATGAGTTATCGCCTATTGAATATTAAATCGAAATAAATTATCTTATTAGTCGATTTGAGCTAGCTTGAAATCAGAACCAAGAACGTTCTTAACTTTGTGCTCATAAAGCTCTGTCATCAAGTCACGTGCAGGTCCACAATACTTACGTGGGTCGAATTCTCCTGGTTTTTCAGCAAATACTTTACGTACAGCAGCAGTGAAAGCAAGACGAGAGTCAGAGTCGATGTTAATCTTACATACTGCACTCTTAGCTGCTTTACGAAGTTGTTCTTCAGGAATACCAACTGCATCTGGCAACTTACCACCATTTGAGTTGATAATTTCAACATACTCTTGAGGTACAGATGAAGAACCATGTAGTACGATAGGGAATCCTGGAAGTTTCTCCATAATAGCATCAAGAATATCGAATGCCAATGGTGGTGGAACCAAAAGACCTGTCTTTGGATCACGAGTACATTGCTCTGGTGTGAACTTATAAGCACCATGTGATGTACCAATAGAGATTGCAAGTGAATCAACTCCAGTCTTAGTAACGAAGTCTATTACTTCTTCAGGGTGTGTATAGTGTGATTCTTCTGCAACAACATCGTCCTCAACACCAGCTAATACGCCTAATTCACCTTCAACTGTTACATCAAATTGGTGTGCATATTCTACAACCTTCTTTGTTAATGCAACGTTTTCGTCGTAAGGTAAGTGTGAACCATCGATCATTACAGATGAGAATCCGTAATCAATACAGCTCTTACATGTTTCAAATGTATCTCCATGATCTAAGTGAAGAGCAATCTCAGGATGTTTGTTTCCAAGTTCTTTTGCATATTCAACAGCTCCTTGAGCCATGTAACGAAGAAGTGTTTCGTTAGCATAAGCACGAGCACCTT
>JBQMYA010000038.1:0-10777 GCA_052173735.1 Prevotella sp. | reverse complement strand
TTTGTTGCTCAGGTACTTAAAAAGTTTAATTTATAATAGTGTTGCGGAATTAAGGTTTAATTAACTGATACGTAATGATATACGTTGTTGTTTAATTCTTTGTTGTCGTTTATTTTTTGTATCTTTGCCCTTGCGCAGGGCGCAGGTGGAAGCATACAAGAGAAGACATAGCGAGTGCGACAAATCAGGGAGTTTCCCAGAAGTCGCCAATCTGGACGAACGCCAACGCAGGTTGTTCTGTGCCCACAAGGCGATGGAACTTGGAACGCACGGCGTGAGTCTGGTCTGCAAAACATATCATGTCACCAGAAATACAGTGTATAGAGGTATTCACGAGCTTGAGAGCGGGGACACAATTGCTGCCGGACACATAAGGAAGAAAGGTGGAGGCAGAAAGAGTATTCTCAGTGTTCATCCCGAGTATATCGACATCTTCCGGGAGATTACGGAAGATGCCATAGGCGGCTTGCCGCAAGATGAGAGCGTACGCATGCTTTTCTATTCGCCTGGCATCATAAGAGACAAGATGGAGGTGGATTACGGAATAAGCATAAGCTATCACACCCTCAAACAAATCATATCCAAAGAGGGATTCAAGAAACGCACTCCGAAGAAGTGTACCTCGATGGCAGAGTGCAATAAAAGAAACGAACAGTTCGAGAAAATCTCCGCAATGAGAAGCATGTGTGAAGAAAATCACATACCCGTCTTCAGTATAGACACGAAGAAGAAAGAGTTGGTCGGCCCATTCAGAAGAGGCGGACAGGTATACTGCGACAGGTCGCCGCGATGCAGGGACCATGACTTCCCCTCCTTTGCAAGCGGCAAAATCATTCCCTATGGCATCTACGATGTTCAAAAGAATACTGGATACATGAGCTTCGGAATAAGCCATGACACAGCCGGGTTCTTCTGCGACAACTTCAAGTACTACTGGTATCGTGTGCTCCAAGACATCTATCCACATGCAACTGCCATCATGTTGCTCTGTGACGGTGGAGGTTCCAACAGCAGTTCCAGCAGGCTTTTCAAGCAAGAGCTGATCAAACTTTCCGAAGACCTCCATATTGACATAATAGTGGCGCACTATCCCCCGTACACGTCGAAGTGGAACCCCATTGAACACAGGCTTTTCTCTCAAATCACCAGAGTATGGAGTGGTATTTCCTTCGAGAGCGTTGAGCAGGCATGCGAACTTGCCGCAGAGGCCAGAACGAAATCCGGCCTTTGTGTCTTCACCAACATCAACAGAAAGAAGTACGACACTTCTCGTTGTGTGGATAGCAATTATGATGATGTCTGTCAACGGCATATTACCTTTGATGAAGAGCTACCGAAATGGAACTACAAGGTTTCATGGAGAGACAAAAAATACCAAGTTATTTTTTAAACGTTACTAAGTAATGATTAAAAAATAACTTGGTACATTTTCGGAGCCGAGGCATCGGTCTTGAGCAGTGTATTCAATTGATGAAAAACTCCAGAAATGGAACTATATGGTTTCATGGAGAGAGAGAAAAAAATACCAAGTTATTTTTTTATCATTACTAAATGGTTTTAAAAACGAAGTTGCATTCCCGTGTAGATGGAACGTCTGTTATAGTGTCTGTATCCTGTTATCGTAGAATAGTCTTCGCTGAACATTATGGCGCTTTCATTCTTGATGTCAAAGATGTTGTTGACAGTCAGAAAGAATATTAAATTGGATGATTTTAAGGTCAGCACTTTGTTGTAAGAGAAGTCAACGCTGCAATATCCTGAATATTGTTTCACATTATAATCGCCATATAAAGGTTTGTATGCCCCTGTTTCATTTATCTCGGCATTTATTATCGGGCTATAATAAAGCCCGGGCCGGGTTAAGCAAGACAGTGAGACAGTGCCTGCTTTCTTATGATAGTAAGAAATAAACGCTTTTATTAAATAGTCCATCCGGTTGTACGAGTTATACCATTTGCCCCCATTTCTGAATTTGGAATAGAGATAAGTGTATGCAAGTGAACCTGTCAAATTTTCGTATTTCTTACTCATACTGATTTCCGCTCCCCATATTTTTCTTAATAATCTTTCGGAAGTATCTGTTTCAGAAAAGTTTTCCTTCAGATTTTCTTTCTTATGATATGTAGCCAACCGGAGATTGAAATCATTTCTCGAAAATGAATACTCCAATGAATACTGCCTCGTTGATATGGAGGAAAACTCCTGTGTGTTGTAATATGGGGTTGCATATCCGTTATACTTCCCTAAAGAGGCCAATATAGAATTATAATTATTGAATGAATATTTTATGTTCGTTTGATAAGACCAATATCCGGATTGTTCCTTGACAGGTATATTTTTTCTGATTCCTACACCTAAAGTTAATTCGTTAAAGATCTGCACTCTGTTATACAGATAAAATTCGAGGTTGTTGTTTGATATACTGTTTTCAAAATAATAACTTGGGTTTTCAGGTTTTACCGCAAAATAATACTTTGGAAACCGGCTCCGGTAATTTTGCTTGGTATATTCATGTGAAAAACCGGATTGTAAATTCCATGACGGAGTGAAATAATATTTGAAATCGAAGTTACTGTATACATAGCAGTTCTTTTGCTTGGATAAAATATTGCCAAATTTAAAGTCCTCGTTTGAAAAGTCTGTGCCATTGTTTATTGAGATAAATCCTTTGCCCAATTTGTATTTGAAATTCAGAATATTGAAATTTCGTCTTTTACCTGCATCCACTGTCCCTGAAAAAGTATAAGAATAATCATTAGCCAGATACTTTTCATTAATAAAATAGGAATAAAGATTGATGCTTAACCTTTTGGTTAATTCTGTATGAAAATTCAAACCGGTATCTTCTGATGAAAATTTATTAATATCCTTATTATTTGCATTGACCCATAAATAAGGTTTAGAAAATTGATAATTTCCATATATCTGAAGAAAACTTTTTTTATTAATGGGCTGAGAGTGGAGGAAACCGATATTTGCAAGTGATAGAGAGAGAGCCGTTTCGCTTGCTGACAACTTCTTTATTGTGCCTATCTCTACCAGGCCCGCAGTTGCATTGCTGTAGACCAATGGGGGATTACTGGCATAGACGTTTTGCTCTTCTATCATTTCTGTATTGAACAGACTGAAATTTCCGATTCCATTTATCTGGGAATTGCGTACGGGTTTATATACCGGTACTTCATTTAACATCACTCTTGACATATCGCCGGCACTTCCTCTCAATTCGACATTGGCACTTTCTGATACATTGGTGGATGCAGGAAGGACAGTGACCATTTTCAATGCGTCACCGGCAGAAGAAGGGGTATTATAAATATCAAATTTAGAAACTTCTTTTATTGAGAATTCTCTTGATAAAGATGGATTAGCCATAATCACTACTTCTACAAGCATCTGTTGATCTTCTTCCATAACGATTGATATCTCTTTGCTTGTATCTAAGTGCACTGTTGGAATGATTTTGGTTTTCAGACCTAAAAAAGAGATGATCAACGTATCATTGTTGAAACTATGGCTTTGACACCGGAGAATAAAATATCCATTTATATCAGAAATGGTTCCCTTATCAGGTTCTTTTTTCAGATAGACATTGGCCGCCAATATAGGTTCACCTTTCTTATCTGTTATTTTTCCCTGTATATTCGCATCCTGCGCATATATATATGATGACCTGATTAAAAACAGGAGAAACAAACTGAATAAATGGAAGTCTATTCTCATGTTCGATCGGATATTTAGCTATTTATAAATCGTTTGATTTTATCTTACCTATGTAGGTGGAGGGTTTATTTATTGATTATTTTTTTGTACTCACCAATAAAGTAACTGTTCGGGTATTCTTTTTCCGCCATTTGTACATATTTCCTGGCTTCGTTCATTTTTTTGTTCTGGATGTAATATCGGATTAATAGTTCGAAAGCATATTCTCTTCCCCAAGTAGGCAGATATGGGTTTTTTATGCTTTTAGGCACTGTTGAAATAGCTTTTTTCAAATAATACTCCACTTTTTTCCCACCACCGAAACTCGCGGGTGTATAGAAATCATTGCTGCCCAGAACGTACCATCCTCTCAGATTCGTTGAATCAAGCTTCAAAGCTTTCTCTGCATTTCTTGTGATTTTAGATGAAAGGACTCCGGCGGCCATTCCTGAAGTGAATTGTATATAAAAACTTTGGGTCAGAGCCAGCAATGCATAATCTTCCGAGTTCTTGTTATTCATTTTTTCCAGAGTTATATATGCCTCTTTGATAGCTTTTTTGCTTTTGTCTTTATCTCCCAGCTTTGCATAAAAGACGCTTTTATAATAATTGACGTAAGATTTCCAATAAAGTACGATGTTATTTTGACTTTTCAGTTTATTTAGCTTTTGGGAAATACTGTCAAGAGGAGAAACGGAATTCCGGGCGAAACAGTTGTTCATGGCTGTCTCGATTTTGTCTTGGATGCCATTTAATATATTCTCTGGAGTTCCGACAGAAGAATTACGGTTCATACCGGTTGCATGCGTACTTGTAGTGATAGTTGCAATGGCAAAGAAAGTAACAAACAAAACGATAAACTTTTTCATATTTTTTCTTTTTAACGAGTTGATAAATTAAAGATATATGTCAATTCACAGGATGATAGAAGGTAAAAGGTGAGGTGATAATAGAGCAATCACCACAAATACCCAGCCTACGAACTGCAAATACCATATATTGCTATACATATATTTTTGAATAATAAATGAACGGTTAGCCTCTATTTCTTTGTAAGTTAATTTGTTACCTACTTTGAGTTGTAATTTTAACCATTTCATGTATTTGTAATAGCAAAATAATTTTGTGTAATCCGAGAAGAATGGATTCGTTTCGAAAATCAGTTGAGTGGCGAATGCCATATAAACCGGATAAGGGACTTTGAACATACTTCCGTAAATCATTAGCATAACGAATAAGAACCATGTCATAGCATTGCCGCTTATCAGGAATAAAAAATTCTTTTTATTAGACACTTGTGCGTTGATGACAGAAACATAAATATGAGGCAGAGGTTTCCAAGTGCCCCCTATTTTGTCTATTTTCATATTTACGGCCTTTGCTGTCAATACATGAGCCAGTTCGTGGAGCATCATCAGGATAATGAAAGTAATTATAAATGTGATCATTGTTTACTCCTTTTTACTTGAAATCTTTTGAAACAAAAATAGAAAGCTATCATGAAAGCCGCGGCCCACAAAGCCAAATACAATGTATAGGTATAATCACCTCTGAGAACTTTCAACACGGGCGTAATCGGGGAGAATTCCACAATGCCTTCGAATACGGGATTTATTTCTGTCATCGGATAAAATGTGTCACTTAAAAATATCAGTCCAAAATAGATGATGTTGATTAATCCTTTTTCGCTTTCAGCTTTCATGTTGGTGAAAGAGAGCAGTAAGCCCAAGAAAGAAAACTCTATTAATCCCAATATTGATCCTGACAGTATGGAAAGGTATTGCGGCACGTTTAATGTCACGCCAAATATGGCTCTACCTAATATAAACAGTATTACAAAAGAAAACAGGATGTAAATCATCCGGCTGAATACCAAACTGATAATATGAGTAATGATGTTGTAAGGCATTACTTTTATGAACTTCATGACTCCTGATGTGTAATACTGTTTGATAACCCCGCCAATAGCGAATAATCCGTCACTGGCTATGGTCATAGCGCAAATTCCCGTCAGCAAGAATACACAATATTCTTTGTTGTTGATTCCCCATATACTGGAAAATATAAGGAAAATAAATGCCGGAAATATCACCGTAAAAAATACGGCTTGCTTGATTCTCATGGAAGAAAGCAATTGATAATAGATTGAAGCTATGAGTACTTTCATCTTTCTGATTTTGTTAAGTAATGATTAAAAAATAACTTGGTACATTTTCGGAGCCGAGGCATCGGTCTTGAGCAGTGTATTCAATTGATGAAAAACTCCAGAAATGGAACTATATGGTTTCATGGAGAGAGAGAAAAAAATACCAAGTTATTTTTTTATCATTACTAAAATTTGATATATATCCTCTAACTCAACAGGCATAAGTGAAAAATTGTAGGTTCGGGTCTGAACCTTTTGTAATGTTTTGGTATCTTCTCTCTTCAAGTATATTTTGAGGAATTTATCATCTGGGATGACCAATACATTTTCATCATTTTCAAAAGGATCAGTGCCGGACAGTTCTTTAGAGATGACAATCTTTTGCTGATATGCCGACTCATTTATCAATTCCTGCGGGCTCAATGCTTTCGAGATAATTTTCCCTTCGTAGATAAAATAGATTTTGGTTGCATATTTTCCGGCTTCTTCCCAAAGATGTGTCGTGAACAGGACACCCCGGTTTTTGCTTTTGAAAATATTCCTCCAGATAACCTCCCTTATCATCGGATCGAGATCGGCGGTCGGTTCATCCAGAATCAACAATGACGGGTTATGTAATACGGACAAAAAAATGGCAACCCTTTTTCTTTCCCCTTTTGAAAGTTGATAAAAGAACCTATTCTTTATCTTATCTAATTCAAGGAAATCGTAGATGTCTCGTGGCAATTCCGATATGTTATAGATTCTTCGAGTGAATCCGATTATTTCTTTGACTTTTAACATGGGGAAAATAACCGGATTATCCCAAAGCACACCAATATTCTGTTTGTTCTGGTCGAAGTTGCCTTTTCCGAAAAATGCGAAATTGCCGGATGAACATTTCATCATATTACACAACAACTCAATGAATGTTGTCTTTCCGGAACCGTTCTGTCCTAATAGAGCTACAATTTCTCCAGGATTAACTTCCAGCGATACATTGCGCAGGATGGAAGTACCCTGAATCGAAAAAGAAATATTATTTGCTTGTAACATTGTCATCTTGAACCTCCTTGTTTTTTCCAATTACAATCACATTTTGCACAGTTTCAAAGGTTCCGTCAGCAGAGAGGATCTGGTTGATGTTGTCATCAACGTAGCTTCCCAGAACGCAAGAGCCAAGTTCGAGAAATTCGGCGAGTAACGAGATGTTCTGAGTTAAAAATCCAACTTCCTGAAGTATAAATCGGTAGCCTCTGTCGCCATATTTGATAAGTACTCTCTCAAAGAAGGACGTGATGAAGAACACGCAACTACAATGTTGCAAATCCACGAAAGGTTCTGCTACGAGATTTTCTCTTAAATATTCCATATAATCTTCTTCTTTGATGAATTCGAGAACTGACTTATTGGGGCTATAATGGTAAATTCCTTTAGGCAATACACTTGTATTCAAATATACGTATAATTCAAGTGGATATAAGGCACCTGCAGATGGAACCGTTCTGAATCGTAACGTAGCTTCTGATTCTTTATTAAAGTCTTCTCCGCTAATTCCATAGCTATAATGGCAGAGTAGCGCCAGCTCGTTGAGCGAAATGGAGTAAGGAGAATAGGCTCTTCCGGAACGGCGCTTAGCAAGGATATTGAATAGATTGGTTTTTTCACTACCAGGCATCTCTTTGAGATAAGGTTTCAAATCATACTCTTTGCTGGTGGGAAACACTTTATACGGTTGGCACGAGCGTTGGTGGACGTATTTATTGGAGAAACTTTGGATACTTTCAACTTGTTTGCGAATCAGAAACTTATCAAATTTCACATTCTCGTTAAAAATCAAAGCCAACGATTCACCAAAATTTTTAGCTCCATATAGTCCTGAATCTAAGCTTGCTATTAATGCTTTTGATTTTATTGTTTTCATATTATTAAGGGAATGGATGTGGATATACATTTAATTCTTCAAAAGGATAGCATTTGTAGCCTAGTTCCTGCGGTATCGTATATAGTCTTTTTCCGCCCAGGAAATAAAAGGAATACGCACCACCCATTTGTATTAATTGAGGAACGATAACCCTCAGACAATAGAAGCCTGCCTGATTTACATCAGGAGTCGTGATGTCTTTTACTAATACATTGTAACCTTTGGACTTCAGTACGCTGGTAATGTGCCGGATGTTCTCTTTGGTTGAGCGTGCAGACTCTTCAAGAAAATCAATCTTTCTGGTCGGCTTTGTTTCCGTCCAGATTTTGAAGACCTCGCACAGTTCTGGTTTTTTTATATATAGTATAGAATGGTCTTCGAAATCCAGTAATGTATGAAAGTTTTCAGAAGGCTGCCAATTCTTTTTCTCTCCTAACAAATATCTGAAATAGCTGACGCTTTGCCCCATTTCGAGAATAACTTTCTTCAATGCTTCGCCATAGGTGTCTCTTGTCGCAGTGCCTACGGCTACAAATTTACCATATTCGGCTTCACCGAAACAGATACCATAAACTGTCGGAATACCTAAATCGTAAGTTATATCCATAAAATGCCACTCGTAGCTTGCTGGAAAACGCTCATGGATAAAATGGCTGATATCCTCGTCTATAATAATTTTTGGAGCGCTTATTTTCTGCCACCAAGTGAGAGAAAACGAATCTCTTTCAATGACTTCATGTAATGCAACCAGCAAAGCCTTGTCCCAATTCGTATGTGCTGCCAAGCCTGTTGATGTACTTACATTTATCCATTGCTTTTCACATGACCAGGGAAGATAGATGCATGCTCCGGGAACCCAGGTTTCTTTCCCATTAGTAATATCCATGCATTTATCCCAATGTAATTCGATATTCTCGTCGAACCGATGGAGAGGATAATTTTCCTGGGCATATTGCTTCTCATGGAACAAGGCATATTCCGAGGGCGGTATAGCGTGTACTTTTAGATTTTTATAAGAACTTAGGATCATATTCTCTTTATTGTAGAATACGGGGCAATACCTTTCTACCGTTTCACCTAAAGTTCCCATAAATGACTTTTGCAGATCAAAGTTACATCCGCTACTTCTTCCTTCATACTTTTCTGCTCCGAAAGCCAGAGTGTTGCTGGGCCAAATACCAAAGCTTACAAGTTTAGGATCGTAATTGAGCCTGGGTAATTTGGATACATGATTTACGATTCCAAACTGATTGGAAATCAGCATTGTACCTTTAATCAGAGAGTTGTTGACTGCATCCATTGTTTTTTTATGTTAAAGAGTTACTGATTCGAGCCACGGAGCCGGATTATAATCCAATGCTGGTTTACATACATGACAAATCGGAGCTTTTATAAAAGTATGCTTTTCTACTTCATAATTGGACGGATTTATCAATATACAACACTTCCAAGTTTCCGGGGGATACCAGGCATAAAGAAACTTCAGCATATCTGCAATTACAATAGCGGAAGCCATATCCTTTACTACCGGTTGGATATTCAAGTCTGGTTTTGCTGATGCTTTCTCTGTTTCAAGGTATTTAACGTAAGAGTCATTGAAGTTGATGAATTCGTCATTGCTCCTTATTCTATTTTTGTAACAATCATAACATCCTGTGTATTTGCCGTGGAAAATCGGCCCAATACTGAATTTTCCAGAGAAAGTCAGTCCTTCAATCAATAACCATGGTTTGCTGTGTTTCAATGCCTTCTCGTTGATAATGTGCATTTTGTACGGATTCCAAGTCAAAGAATCAACAATGATAAAATCGCTGTTACAGAGGATTGACTCAATTGTTTCATCCGACAATTCATCTATTGAGTAGATAACAAAATGTTCTATGTTATATTCGGATGATTTCTCTTTCACTTGGTTGCCAAAATCTGTATTGCCAATATAAGCAATCTTCATTTCTGAAACCGGTTTGTGATTGACTTCATTATATATATCAGAAATAACAGTGGCACCTTCTGCTTCGAAATTCAGTTCATCTAGAATTCCACATTCTTGTAACTCTTTTACTACATCCAAAAGTTTGTTATAGTCAGCCTTATTTAATAGTTTTTGGATTGTTGAAAAAGATATTTTATCCCGTGTATCGTACAATCTGATCAAGTCTTTAAAAATCAGTTCTTTTTCGGAATCTGTAAATTCTATGGTTGTTGTATCTGTTTTGGTTCTTACTTGATACAGTTTATTGTCATTATCGAAGAATATATCAAATTGTTTCATTGTTTTTTAATTTAATGGGTAAAATCGAAACCAGCTATCTTCCGCTTCTTCCTTTCGTGATGAATCGAAAGATAGTCTGGCTTCAAAAACAGACTTGTTGATTTTTGATAGTTGTTTGAATAACTGCTAAAATCTCATTCTGCGTAACAGATAAATGTGAATAATCGTACCATAAACTAATAATCGTAGTATATGTGTGTGATTTCACAACAACCTCGTTTTTAATGATTTAGAGAATAGCTGACTCAAAACGAGCTACACTCATTTGGCTACTATTAGGCTACAGCAGCCTGTTCCATGGATGCACTGGAGGAGAAAAGTGACCAGCAGCAGCAACATGAATTGCAATTACAGCAACAACCTGAAGCAACAACTTTAGCTGCATAATTTGTGTGGCTTAGTAGTTTTTTCGTTTTCATAATTGTATTATTTTAAAGAAACCTACTCGTAAGCTTTTCGGTATCCGCTCCTGTTTACACAGCCAGGACTGTTTCATATATTTCATTTACAAAATACACATATATAATGTGTGGCAAATATATGGAAATTCTTCGAGATATGCAAGGATTTCTCAAAAAAATAAGCGCCACAGCTTGTTTTTAGTAATGATTAAAAAATAACTTGGTACATTTTCGGAGCCGAGGCATCGGTCTTGAGCAGTGTATTCAATTGATGAAAAACTCCAGAAATGGAACTATATGGTTTCATGGAGAGAGAGAAAAAAATACCAAGTTATTTTTTTATCATTACTAAA
>JBQMYA010000037.1:0-10900 GCA_052173735.1 Prevotella sp. | reverse complement strand
GAAGATATTACGCCCATCAATAAGCAAAGGTTTCTTCATGATCTTAGAAAGTACATCCCAAGAAGGCAATCTAAACTCTTTCCATTCTGTTATTAATAATATTGCATCAGCACCCATTGCTGCATCATACATATCTTTACAATAGTAAACAATATCCCCTATACGACGCTTACATTCGTCCATTGCAATAGGATCATACACTTTTATTGTACAACCTGCCTTCAACAGCAAATCAATAATAATCAAAGCGGTAGAATCTCTCATATCATCTGTATCGGGTTTAAACGCTAGCCCCCATATAGCAATAGTCTTTTTCCTTAGTTGTTCTTCACCATATATCTTGCAAAGTTTATCAAAAACAACTTTCTTTTGCAAGGCATTCACATTCTCTACTGCCTTTAATACTTGTAGATTATAGCCATTATCATCTGCCGTTTTAATTAATGCTTTGACATCTTTTGGAAAACATGAGCCTCCATATCCACAGCCTGCATATAAAAATTTACGTCCTATTCGAGTATCACTTCCAATTCCTGCACGCACCATATTGATGTTTGCTCCTACCAATTCACATAGATTAGCAATTTCATTCATAAACGAAATACGAGTTGCAAGCATTGAATTGGCTGCATATTTTGTCATCTCAGCACTTGCAATATCCATGAAAAGAACTCGAAAATTATTAAGTAAAAAGGGTTTATAAAGACGTGTTAGAATTTCTTTTGCTTTGTCGCTATCTACTCCTACCACAACTCCATCAGGACTCATAAAATCTTTTATGGCATTACCTTCTTTCAAAAACTCAGGATTACTAGCAACATCAAAAGGCACATTTACACCTCTTTCATTTAACTTTTGTTGGATAATATGCTTTACTTGCATTGAAGTTCCAACAGGAACTGTACTTTTAGTTACAACAACAACATATTTATTGAGGTGCTCTCCTATTGTTTCTGCCACTTGATAAACATACTTTAGGTCTGCGCTTCCATCTTCATCGGGAGGTGTACCTACAGCAGAAAACACTATTTGCTGCTCGTTTAACACCTCTGCTAACGAGGTTGTAAATCTCAATCGCCCTGCTTTTATATTCTTTAAAACAAGCTCATCTAGTCCTGGTTCATAGATAGGAATATCTCCTTGCATTAATTTTTGAATCTTTAATTCATCAACATCAACGCACGTAACAACGGCACCAGTCTCTGCAAAGCAGGCTCCTGATACTAAACCAACATAACCTGTTCCAACAATTGCAATATTCATATCCTAATTAATCAAATACTTCTGCATCTTTCAACGATGTACCTTTTAAGTCTTTTGCACTGAAAATCAAATCATCTTTAATAGGCCAATCAATTGAAACACAATCATCATTCCACATTAAAGTTGCCTCTTGGTCTGGAGCATATACATTATCTACCTTATAACAGAAAATCGCTTCAGGACTTAACACCAAAAAACCGTGTGCAAAACCACGTGGAATAAATAGTTGCCGTTTATTTGTTTCATTTAACTCAACTGCAACATATTCTCCAAAAGTAGGCGATGAACGTCGTAAATCAACTGCAACATCTAATACATTACCTTTAATTACACGAACGAGTTTAGCTTGTGCAGCATCACCTTTTTGATAATGTAGTCCACGCAAAACTCCGTAACTAGATTTCGATTCATTATCTTGAACAAAATTTATTGTACCTATATGTTCTGTAAAACTTTTACAATTCCAAGATTCAAAAAAATAGCCTCTGTCGTCATTAAAGATCTTTGGTTCTATAATCCAAACTCCTTTTAACTTAGTTTCTGTGTATATCATATTACAATTGATTATTGACAAGCTCCATGATAATTATAATTCTGTACCTTTACTCGTCTGTAAAACACCTTCAACAAATAAACACTTTAGGTGTAAATACTTTCTGATTATGCAAAGGTAGTTTTTTAAATGCAATCAACAAAATGTTTTTTTAATAAAACTAAAGATACCCAACAGTTATATTTTCATACTCCTAATTATTATAATATAAGTGTATTCCTATCATATAATTTATATGATTTTATTATTAAAATAAGAACATAAAATTCAAAAGATTACTAAGGTTTATTTTAACTTTTAGATTTTATGAGTGGAAAGAACCATAATCACAAATATAAATATTTATTCAAAAACAGGAATAATATTAATAACTTTACAATTTTAGCAATAAAAATAATTAAAAATACAACTTTTCCTTCTATTTTATTGTATCTTTGTTTATCATAAAAAATTAGCAGCTATGGAACAAAACAACATCTCAACAGAAAAAGAACGCAATCAAATACTCTCACTTTTCGAGACTGTTTATAGTGCTATAGAGGATTCTTTCAAGCCTGAAGACAAAGAGAAACTAAGTTTACATATCAATGCAGCACTTGAAAGTAACCTCATTCCAAGAGACATTTTTGGTCTTAATCCTATCTTATTTGCATTAGAAACAGCCCAAATTGCAATTAAAGAAATTGGATTAAAACGTGACGCTGTAATTGCTATACTCACTTTTAATAGTGTAATTAATGAGTTTTCAACCATAGAAAACATACAAAAGAATTTTGGAGAAGGTGTATTTACAATTGTAAAGGGATTATTACGCCTACACGAATTATATAAAAGGACTCCCGTAGTAGAAAGCGAAAACTTTAGAAATCTACTAATATCATTTGCCGAAGATATGCGAGTTATCTTGTTAATGATAGCCGACCGTGTGAATATGATGAGGCAAATTCGTGATACAAACAAGGAAGAAGAGCGCAAAAGAGCTGCTGAAGAGGCTAATTATCTATATGCGCCACTTGCTCATAAACTTGGTCTTTATAAACTAAAGAGCGAACTAGAGGATCTAAGTTTAAAGTATATTGAGCATGATGCTTATTACATGATCAAGGAAAACCTCAATGCAACAAAGAAAACTCGTGATGCTTATATAAATAACTTTATTGCTCCTATCAAAGAAAAGCTAGAGAATGCAGGTCTAAAGTTCCAAATAAAAGGACGTACAAAGAGTATTCATTCTATCTGGCAAAAGATGAAAAAGCAGAAATGTGGATTCTCTGGAATATACGATTTATTTGCTATTCGCATTATAATAGATTCGTCTGAGCAACAAGAAAAAATGCAAT
Source organism: Prevotella sp. (assembly GCA_052173735.1). GTDB lineage: Bacteria > Bacteroidota > Bacteroidia > Bacteroidales > Bacteroidaceae > Prevotella. The sequence goes on along the minus strand of JBQMYA010000037.1, from coordinate 7,744 downwards.
GTTGGCAAGCTTACTCTATCATTACAGACATGTATCAACCTAACCCAAAGCGACTACGTGACTGGTTGTCTGTTCCAAAGTCCAATGGTTACGAAAGTTTGCATATCACTGTGCTTGGACCAGAGAAAAAATGGGTAGAGGTCCAGATAAGAACCGAGCGTATGGACGAAATCGCTGAACACGGACTTGCAGCTCACTGGCGTTATAAAGGCGTTAAAAGTGAAAGCGGAGTTGATGAATGGCTAGGTAATATTCGTGCGGCCTTGGAACACAATGATGATCTACAATTGATGGACCAATTCAAGCTAGATCTCTATGAAGACGAAGTTTATGTGTTCTCTCCCAAAGGAGATTTGTATAAATTAGCAAAGGGAGCAACAGTTTTAGACTTTGCTTTCCATATCCATTCGGGTCTTGGATGCAAGTGCGTTGGAGCCAAAATCAATAATAGAAACGTTTCTATAAAAGAGGTATTACATTCTGGCGATGAAGTAGAAATTATCACTCAGAATAACCAAAAACCTAATAGAGACTGGCTAAAGATTGTTAAGACATCTAGAGCTAAATCGAAAATACGACTTGCATTAAAAGAAACTCAAGCCCAAACAGGTTTATATGCAAAGGAAATGCTTGAGAGAAGATTCAAAAACAGGAAGATAGACATAGACGAATCGGTAATGTCTCATCTTGTAAAAAGATTGGGATTCAAAGAGATGTCCGACTTTTTCAAGCAGATTGCAAATGAGAAATTAGACCCTAATGAGGTTGTTGACAAGTACTTAGAAGTCAGAGATTACGACATGAATGCTAATCCAACACAACCTACCAGGTCTGCAGAAGAATTCAACTTCGATAATCCTAATGAGGGAAAGACAAAGGAAAGTGATGACATTCTAGTTATTGATAAGAACTTAAAGGGTATCGATTTCTCTCTAGCAAAATGTTGTCACCCGATCTATGGTGATGATGTTTTTGGTTTTGTGACAGTTAATGGCGGTATAAAAATTCATCGTTGCGACTGCCCTAACAGTGGAGAACTGCGTCGAAGATTTGGCTATCGTATCGTAAGAGCACGTTGGAGCGGTAAAGGAACATCGCAATATAGCACAATAATGCGTATCATTGGAAATGACGATATTGCAATAATAAACAACATTACCAGCATTATTTCAAAAGAAGAGAAAATAACCTTACGTTCAATCAATATTGAATCACACGATGGATTATTTACAGGTAATTTAACAATACTCCTTCAAGACACAATAAAACTAGATAATTTAATAAAGAAAATCAAAACAATTAAAGGTGTTAAACAAGTTAGTCGCCTTTAATCACAAACTTTTCATATTTTAATATTAGTACAAAAAGAACAATAAACCAGCTTTTATTAATGTAAAAGTTGGTCTATTGTTTCAATACCTTTGATGGTACAAATACCTCGAACAAGTGTAAATACAATATCACGGAAAAGATATTCCATTCCAAATTCTTTATATAACTCATTATCTATTGTTTCTTTCAGAGAAACAGAAAACATATTTGATATAATTCTTGGGTTCAAATCGTCTCTAAAAAAGCCCTCTTCTACTCCACGAGTAAAAAGCCAATCAAATTTAGTCTCACACTCTTTATCCTTTGCTTCAAAATAACTTATGATGCGTTTGTATTTAATAAGTTCTTCAAAAAATAAAGAATTAATTTGCAAAAAATGCTCTAACTTCATCTTATAAGAGAAGATAATGATTTCAATTGCATTGGGATTAGCCTCTTTGATATATTGTTCAACTTTTGATTCGTGTGTCTCTTGATGCTTTTTTAAGCACTCTAACAATAAATCTTCCTTAGTTGGATAGATTTCATAAAGTGTACGTTTAGATATAGAAAGATAGTTTGCAATGCTATCCATCTTTACTTGTTTCACTCCATTTGCATAAAACTTTTTCTCAGAATATTCTAGAATTCTTCCTTTCAGTTCGCTTCTGTATTCGTTTACTACACAATCTTTATTCATAAAAATGCTGTTTTCGGGTACAAAGATATAAAAAAACATCCCTACACAGTCTTATTTCGTTTTTTTTAGTATCTTTGTCGATTGGATTATCCAACTTATTAAAGTTTTTATATTATGACAAAAGTAACAAAAGAAGCGGCTCTTCATTATCACAAAGAAGGTCGTCCAGGAAAGATTGAGATAAAGCCAACAAAGCCTTATAGCACACAAAGCGATTTAAGTTTAGCTTATTCGCCTGGTGTAGCTTATCCTTGTTTAGAAATACAACAAAATCCTAATGACGTTTTTCAATACACCAATAAAGGTAATCTTGTTGCCGTTATTTCTAACGGTACTGCAGTTTTAGGTCTAGGAAATATTGGTGCTATGAGTGGAAAGCCCGTTATGGAGGGAAAAGGACTACTCTTTAAGATTTATGGAGGCATTGATGTTTTCGATATTGAGATTGATGAAAAAGACCCAGAGAAATTCTGTGAGACTGTAGAACGCATTGCTTGCACCTTCGGTGGTATTAATCTTGAAGATATAAAAGCACCTGAATGTTTTTATATAGAAGACAGACTGAAAAAGAATCTCGATATTCCTGTAATGCACGACGACCAACATGGTACTGCTATTATTAGTGCTGCAGGTCTAATTAACGCACTTGAGGTGGCTAATAAACAAATAGATAAGGTTCAAGTTGTTATTAACGGAGCTGGAGCAGCAGCTATTTCAACTGCAAAACTATATCTTTCTCTCGGTGTAAAGAAAGAAAACCTCATTATGTTAGATTCTAAAGGCGCAATAACTACCGATAGAACTGACTTAAATGAACAAAAGAAATTCTTTGCAAGCACTAGAACTGAGATAAAAACTCTAGCTGATGCAATGAAAGGTGCAGACGTATTCTTAGGTGTTTCCAAAGCTGATGTAGTGTCACAAGAGATGATTCTATCAATGAATGAGCATCCAATTGTATTTGCTTTGGCTAATCCTAACCCTGAAATTACATACGAAGCAGCAACAGAATGTCGTCCAGATGTATTAATGGCAACAGGAAGATCCGATTATCCTAACCAAATCAATAACGTACTTGGCTTCCCCTATATCTTCAGAGGTGCACTAGACGTTCGTGCAACAGCAATTAATGAGGAGATGAAACAAGCTGCAGCTTATGCTATTGCAGCTCTTGCAAAAGAAGAAGTACCTGCAGAAGTGAAAAAAGCATACAATGTTAGCGACTTAAAGTTTGGTGCTCAATATTTTATTCCCAAACCTGTTGATCCACGATTACTTGTTAAAGTAAGTACAGCTGTTGCTAAAGCTGCCATCGAAAGTGGCGTTGCAAGATACCAAATAACCGACTGGGACGCTTATGCTAAACATATCGAAGCTCTTAAAAAAGATTAATACAAAGAATAAATAATTTATATTTAAAGGGACATAGAGACTTTTTAGATTCTATGTCCCTATATATTTTGAAGAAAAAGACAATAATATGACGATATTTCCATGTGCCAAAATTAATTTAGGACTCAACATTGTATCTAAACGACCTGATGGTTATCATAATTTAGAAACTGTGTTCTACCCTATTCCTCTACATGATGCGCTCGAAGTACATACTATTGATAAGGAGTTTCCTACTCCTTTCAATTACGATTTAAAAGTAACAGGAATGTCGTTCAATGGAGATGAGCAAGACAATCTTGTAGTAAAAGCATATAAACTTCTTGCAAATGATTTTCAACTGCCACGACTTCACATTCATCTTCACAAAGAAATACCTGCTCAAGCAGGTATGGGTGGTGGTTCTAGCGATGCTGCCTTTATGCTGAAACTCCTAAACAACTATTGTAAATTACAACTTACGAATTCACAATTAGAAGAATATGCGATCAAATTAGGTGCCGATTGTCCTTTCTTTATTAATTGTTTGCCTGCATATGCTGAAGGAATTGGAGAACAATTAACCCCTATCCCATCTTTAAAAGAAAAGCTTTCTCAATATTACATCATTGTAGTTAAACCATTGGTATCAATCTCAACCAAAGGAGCCTTTAGTATGATTACTCCTCAAAAGCCTGCAATGAACTGTAAAGATATTATAAAAAAACCAGTAAAAGAGTGGAAAGAGTTACTTGTTAACGATTTTGAGGCTCCCATCTTCAATATGAATCCTGAGTTGAAAGACATTAAAGAACAACTCTATTTAAATAGAGCGGAATATGCAGCTATGAGCGGAAGCGGTAGTACTATATTCGGTTTATTCGCTCAAGAGCCAACTCCAAACCAACTAAGACTCGATGTAGAGGCTGCAATACATTGTATAAAGCTGTAAAGATAGAATATTTCAGAACCTTAATTCAGTCTATGTTTACAGATAAAATACATCTACATTTATAATAAAGATTTTACAGATAAAGCATAACAAGGATATATCCTTGTTATGCTTTCTTTTTCTTATTATGTGAATAGTTTAAAACATCATTATAATATCACTGCTTTTGGCTACTAAAAGTGATGCTATTATAGCTTAAAAGTACCACTTTTAATAAGTAAAAGATTTGATATTTAAAACGAACAATACAAACTTCAGATCATATATAAAAAAGAAATGCTCAACTAGAAGTATTTTCTTGTTGAGCATTTTGTAGTGGATAGGGGAATCGAACCCCTATGCCAAGATTGAGAATCTTGTATCCTAACCGTTAGATGAATCCACCATTGTAACACACTTATATTGAAGTGCTCTCCTAAAGAGTGATGCAAAGATACATATATTTTATAAAACTGCCAAAAACTAGAGAATATTTTTCAGCATAAAATAAAACATTGAGCTATTTATCTATTTTAAGTAGAATCATAACTCAATGTTCCTTTATTATAATGTCACCACTCCTCGATTGTAATGGCAAAATAAATATACTTTAATATTCTGCAGGACACTCATACTTGTCGCCTGTCTCTTTTATTAGCTTACGCGCAAAAGTATTTGAAAAGCCTGGACGTTTAACCGTAGCACCTGTTCCTTCTGGTGTTTTTACAAACTCTCCGTTCTTTTCGGGCTTAACTGTCATATCATTAAACTTCACAATTAGACGAACAGCAAGGTCTTTCCAATGATCTAACATCTGTTGCGCTTTATCGTTACTATATTGGTTTAACAAGTTAAGAGCCTTTGCTTTATCTGTGTTGTATAATGCAACTACTTGCTTTTCGATAACAGTTTGATTGGCAAAATAGCTATTCTCTAAACTATCTCTCACCTCTTTCAATGTTGGAAACATCTGATTGTAGCGTGGATAAATCATATTAGAAACCCAGTTGCACACCCAAAAGGCGTTCTTATCTGAGAATGTTACAGCATCGGCTCCAGGTGTATTATAACATTCGGGCTGTGTTGTATTACCGCAATAAATAGGAGTATATGCCACCATATTTCCATCATCATTACCAAACCACAACACTCCTCCCACCTCTCTAGGCAACCATGAGCGCAATTGTGCAACATAAGAGAAGGCTGTTTGTTGAGTAGATACTGGACGTTCGTTGAAATAATTCTTTCCATCTACTTCGAAACGTAGAGGAGTTGGACGATAAGGCATTTCCCAAACACCTGATCCTACACTCGAAGAATCTAGCGCAAGTGGTGTATTTTCATAGTGGTCACGCATACAAGCCATTACATCTTGCACACTAACCTTTTTATTGGGAACAATCCATAGAGGCATATCTTCTGCATCTTTGTCTTTTCCTAAAGCCCAAGGAAGATATTTATCAAAGTCATTGGCAAAGTGATTAAAGAAACTCCACACACGAGCATCACAGAAACGACGACCTCCAAAGGTGGGTTTTGCATAAGTATCTCTCCATGAAAAATCTTTATCTTTTCCAGTAAACCAACCTTTTGAACGTGCAAAAGAAACAACGTCCTTAGAATAAAGCACATTAGCTTTATCGCTCATATTGAACTTTGTTATTCTACTTTGATTGGCATGAGCACATATTGCATCATCGGGTACACGCAAAGCTACCCACACGATACCTTTAGACCCAGGTCCTTTACCCATCATTTCCATAATCCAAGCTTCATTTGGATCGCATATTGTAAAAGTTTCTCCACCACTATTGTATCCATAAGTTTGTGCTAAAGTGGTCATTATATTAATTGCTTCACGAGCAGTTTTGGAACGTTGAAGAGCTAAATAGATAAGAGAGCCATAGTCGAGAATACCTGTTGAGTCTTCCATCTCTTCTCTTCCACCATACGTTGTTTCTGCAATAGAAACCTGAAACTCATTAATATTGCCAATAACATTATAGGTTTGAGGAGCTTCAGGAATAACTCCTTGATATTTATTAGTATCCCAGTTGAATATTTTTCGCATGGTTCCTTTAGGATGAGTGCCTGCAGGATAATGGCATAAATTGATAAACAAGCCATAATCATCGGCATTATAGGTACAAATTACAGACCCATCGGCACTTGCTTTCTTTCCAACAATAAAGTTAGTGCAGGCATTAGCCATATCTACTAAGCCTAAGAAAGCTGATAATAGTAATAATTTTCTCAACATATAAAAGGTTTTTAATTTGAAAACTACAATATATCTAATATTTTAAATAAGTTCATTTTTATTCTAAGAGTGTATTACAAATAAAGGAAGAAACACCCTTATGAAATGAAGTAAACTAGAATAAAAAAACAAAAGAATATCATATAATGGCAACATCACTAGCAGGTTACACCTATATGTGATAGATGTAAGGCTTTTTTTATTACCCTCTACTCTTCTTCTCTAATGGCAAGCGAGTCTTTTTGTACCTCTTCTGGCTTCTCTTCTTTTTTATTTTCGTTCTGATGCATACGTATTAAATGGATATTTCTCAATGCCATTAATCGCAAAGTTGTTGAAGTATAAGCATTGATTTCTGAACCATTACCTAAAAGGAAGAATCCTTTTATACTCTTAATACCGTGCTTATGAATGTCATTAAACTCCATTGAATACGAGCTTGACGAGCTCATACGAACAGTTTGTGATGCAATACTATCATTATTATATGTTACTGACATCACGCAAACACCATCACGCACTCCATCTTGATAAATAAATTGCGCATCAAAGGCAAGCAACAACTTATCTCCTTTATGATAGGTTGAATCTACTTTAAGTGTGAAAGAATAAAGATTTATAGGTGCATAAGGTGTTAGAACAATGCCATTGTCTGCCTGCCACACGTTAGTTGTATCTCCATTGGCACTATTAAATGCAGAATTGGCAAGATCTCCAATTGCAGATCCATTGGCTTTTGCTTCTGCAGAAAATCTGTCAGAAATATGTTCGTATATCTTTTTTAATTCATCTGCATGGCGAAGATAATACACCATTGACGAATCAAATTCAGCAGAAGTGACATTATGCTTCTTAAGAATATTGTTCTTATAAAAGTAAAGAGCGGTAGTGTCGTTTTTAAGCGATGTAATTCCTTCTGCTAAATGATACTCATAAAGAATATCTCCAAGCTCTAAAGGCTGAATATAACGATTAGGTACACCTGGTTTGCATGCCACAAACAAGATTAAAGATATACTCATTATCTGTAATAATGCAAGATGTCTCTTTATAAATACCATTATATCTACAATCAAAAACAACAATAAACGAACTAATACTTGCTTAATTTCCCTCTTTCTCTTTTGATTTCTTTGAGAAGAAATTAAGACTTAAGCCTACCATCTCTTTT
>JBQMYA010000036.1:0-16292 GCA_052173735.1 Prevotella sp. | reverse complement strand
GGCTACTCACAAGCGTAAAAAGAGATTAAGAAAGAATAGACATAAGAGCAAATAATTACCCTCTAACGTCTATCGAAAGAGGGGTATGTCAGAGATTTCAGCAGAATATTTTTGACATACCCTTTTAATTTTAAACTAAGCAGGAAGAAAAGAATGACAAGTGAAATCATAATTGATGCACAAGAGAAAGAGATCTCTATTGCTTTACTTGAAGATAAAAACCTGGTAGAGTATCAAACAGAGCCTCGTTCTGCTTCTTTTTCTGTTGGTAATGTTTACATTGCTAAAGTAAAAAAGCTTATGCCTGGGCTCAATGCATGCTTTGTTGATTTAGGTTATGAGCGCGATGCCTTTCTTCATTATCTTGACTTAGGAAGCCAATTTAACTCTTACGATAAGTATTTAAAACAAATACAGAGCGATAGAAAACGCTTATTCCCATTCGCAAAGGCAACAAAGTTACCTGACATTAAAAAGGATAACAGCATTCAAAATACTCTAAGTATTGGACAAGAGGTAATAGTTCAGATCGTTAAAGAACCAATATCTACAAAAGGTCCTCGATTAACAGGAGAACTTAGCTTTGCCGGAAGATATTTGGTTTTAATTCCATTCAGTAACCAAGTATCAGTTTCTTCAAAGATTAAGAGTGGTGAAGAACGTGCAAGACTAAAACAACTTATCCACAGTATTAAGCCACAAAACTGCGGTGTTATTGTTAGAACCGTAGCAGAAGGCAAACGAGTTGCTGAACTAGACGCTGAATTAAAAATCCTCAACAAACGTTGGGAATCTGCTATTACCAAAGTACAGAAGACACAAAAGCGTCCTCAACTTATCTATGAAGAGACAGGAAGAACAATAGCTCTACTAAGAGACCTATTTAACTCCTCTTTCGAAAATATTTATGTTAATGACAATGAAGTATTTAATGAAGTAAAAAATTACATCGGACTCATAGCACCTGAGAAAGAATCAATTGTAAAAATGTACTCAGGTTCAGTACCAATTTTTGATAACTTCAATGTCACAAAACAGATTAAATCTAGCTTTGGTAAGACTATTAATTATAAACATGGGGCTTACCTCATCATTGAACATACCGAAGCACTACATGTGGTAGATGTTAATAGTGGAAACAGAACACGCTCTGAAAGTGGTCAAGAAGCCAATGCACTGGATGTAAACCTTGGTGCTGCCGACGAACTTGCTCGTCAATTAAGACTTAGAGATATGGGTGGTATTATTGTTATCGACTTCATTGATATGCACTTAGCAGAAGATCGACAACTATTATACGAAAGAATGTGTAAGAACATGCAAAAAGATAGAGCACGTCACAACATTCTTCCACTAAGTAAGTTCGGCTTAATGCAGATTACTCGCCAACGAGTTCGACCAGCAATGGACGTCAATGTTGAAGAAACATGCCCCACTTGTTTTGGTAAAGGCAAAATTAGATCGAGTGTTTTATTTACAGAACAACTAGAGAGTAAAATCGACCGACTAGTCAATAAGATTGGTATCAAGAAATTCTTTCTTCATGTACATCCTTATGTTGCTGCATATATCAACAAAGGTCTCATCTCAATCAAAAGAAAATGGCAATTTAAATATGGCTTTGGAGTTCATGTAATTCCATCACAGAAACTTGCCTTTTTACAATATGAGTTCTTTGATGATCAAAAGCAATTTATCGATATGCAAGAAGAAATAGAAACAAAATAAAGAAGGCTGGAAGATGTAAGCATTATTACATTTTCCAGTTTTCTTTTTATATCCATCTTATATAGATAATATCAAATGTTTATTTTGATTTGTATTCTTACCTATAAAATAACAGCCTTCACATTACTTACTCGTATTTTCCTACTCTTTCATTTGTAACTTGAGGCATATTGATACTTAAAAGCATTGCTATTACCCCCAAAGAACATAGCTTTTAAGTGACAATAACAATGCTTTTATAAATTGACTGAATACGAATTCTATTGAAACAAGTATTCTTTATATGCTTTTATTGCTGCTCAATAGATTCAAGACCTACATTCACCGCCTTCATGTTCAAAGGAATAAGGTGGTGATGGCGTTCAGGAAGCGATTTAAACAATGCTTTCTCCAAACCTTGAACACTTACAATAGGACAAACCTTAAGCATTCCTCCTAATACAATCATATTGAAAACTTTAGCATTCTTCAATTCTATAGCCTTCTTCATTGCATCAATTCGATATACTTGTATATCTTTTCTTTTAGGAGGATTGATTATTCCGTTTCCGTCATATATCAATATTCCTCCTTCTTTTACTTTAGGTTCAAACTTATCTAAAGATGGCTGATTAAGGACAACTGCAACATCATATTTACTTAAAATAGGTGATGATATTCTATTGTCACTAACAATTACAGTTACGTTTGCAGTTCCACCTCGTTGTTCTGGACCATAAGCAGGCATCCAAGTCACCTCTTTATTTTCCATCAAACCTGTGTAGGCAAGCATCTTTCCCATAGAAAGTACACCCTGTCCACCAAATCCTGCAATTATGAATTCTTTCTTCATAGCTTTGTAATGTCTTTTAAATCTCCCTTTGGATATTGGTCAAACAAATTATCTTGCATCCATTTATTAGCATCAGCTGGAGTCATTTTCCAACCACTACTACAGGTTGCAACAATCTCTACCAATGAAGAACCTTTGCCTTCCATTGACATTTCAAACGCTTTGCGAATAGCTTTCTTTGCTTTTGCGATAGCTCCTACTGTTTCAACACTTTGTCTTGTGACATAACAAGTACCTTGAAGTCTACTTGCAAGGTCACTCATATTAAGCGGATAACCATGCAAATCGGCATCTCTACCAAAAGGACAAGTTGATGTTGGCTGTCCTAATAGAGTTGTTGGAGCCATCTGTCCACCTGTCATACCATAAATAGCATTATTAATAAAGATGATGGTAATATTCTCACCTCTATTTAATGCGTGGATAGTCTCAGCAGTTCCAATACATGCCAAGTCACCATCTCCCTGATAGGTAAACACCAGTTTGTTTTGCCATAAGCGTTTTATACCAGTTGCAATGGCTGGAGCACGACCATGTGGTGCCTCTTGCCAGTCTATATCTATATACTTGTAAGCGAAAACCGCACATCCAACAGGAGATACCCCAATTGCATTTTCTTCCATTCCCATTTCATTGATCACCTCAGCAACAAGCTTATGAACCACTCCATGAGAGCAACCTGGACAATAATGCATCTTACTATCATTCATCAATTTGGGCTTTTCATACACCAAATTCTTAGGATCTATAATAGCTTCTCTGTTCATTGTATTCTCTCCTTTAATGCTTTTATAATCTCATCTGGTTCAGGAACAATTCCTCCAAGACGTCCAAACTGTGCTACTTTGATATTTTCGCCAACAGAAAGACGTACGTCTTCAACCATTTGTCCTGCATTTATCTCAACAACTAACAAACCTTTCTTTCCTTTTATGGCTTCTCTCAACTCTTTTTCAGGGAAAGGCCACAAAGTAATAGGACGGAAAAGAGCAATATGCAAACCTTCTTCTTTTGCTACTTCAATAGCGTTTTCTGCAATTCGAGCAGCACTACCAAAGGCAACAATTAAATAATCTGCATTTTCATTATGCGTTAATTCGTAACGCACTTCGTTCTCTTTTATTGTTTGATACTTGCGTTGTAGACGATGATTATGTTTTTCCATAGCATCGGGCATAAGCTCTAATGATGTAATAACATTTACATCACGATCTTTCCTTTTACCTGTAGATGCCCATGGACATTCTTTTATAATTTCTTCTTCTGTCTTTCGTGGTTTAAAAGGAGGTAAAACCACCTTTTCCATCATTTGTCCTATGATACCATCGCTTAATATCATCACTGGATTTCGATATTTGAAAGCCAGTTCAAAGGCATCGTCAACAAAGTCTGCCATCTCTTGTACTGAGTTAGGAGCAAGCACAATTACATTGTAATCGCCATTACCTCCACCACGAGTAGCTTGGAAGTAGTCACTTTGAGAAGGCTGAATGGTTCCCAATCCAGGACCTCCTCGCTGTACATTAACAATAACTCCTGGTACTTCTGCACCAGCCATATAAGATATTCCCTCTTGCATTAGCGCAATACCTGGTGAAGATGAAGTCGTCATAACTCTCTTTCCAGAGCCTCCTCCACCATAAAGCATGTTGATAGAAGCCACTTCGCTCTCTGCTTGTAGCACCACCATACCAGTTGTTTCCCATGGCTTAAGCTGTGCTAAGGTTTCTATTATCTCACTTTGAGGGGTTATTGGGTAACCAAAATAACCATCACATCCACATCGAATAGCAGCATGCGCTATGGCTTCATTACCCTTCATTAATTTAATTTCTTGTTCGTTCATAAAGGTTTACCCTTTCTCTTCTTTTGTTCTGTATACGGTTATACAGCCATCAGGACACACAATTCCACATGCAGCACATCCTATGCAATCGTCAGGATGTATGGATTCAGCATAAGAATAGCCTGAAACATTAACCTTGTTCTGTGTTAATGAAATCACGTCTTTAGGGCATGCAACTACGCAGAGCATACAACCCTTGCAACGATTAGTGTCCACTATGATGGCACCTTTCATCTTACTCATTTCTAAACTATGGATTATAAATGTCTTTGCAATAAAAATTAAAAATACTATCAAGTATCTTTTTAGCCTCAACGGCTGGTGAATTGGGATCTAACTCTATTGCTTGCATATAGCAAGTCAATGCTTCGTGTAGATCTCCTTTCTGTTGATGAAGACAACCTAAATCATAAAATTCTTGTGCATTCATCATTTATAATATTCCTTCTTGCCCGCTATTAATGTGTTTTTCATTAGAGAACATATTGTCATAGGTCCAACTCCACCTGGTACTGGTGTAATAAATGAACACTTAGAAGAGACCTTCTCAAAATCAACATCACCGCTTAATCTAAATCCGGACTTTCTTGTTGCATCAGGAACTCTTGTTGTTCCTACGTCAATAACTACAGCTCCTTCTTTCACCATATTCTCTTTTACAAAGCCAGGGATACCAATTGCAGCTATAATAACATCTGCTTCTCGGCATATTTCTTCAATATTTTGGGTTCGAGAGTGGCATACTGTTACAGTAGAATCACCATATCCTTTTTGTAACATCAATTGAGCCATTGGCTTACCAACAATATTACTTCTGCCCAATACAACGCATCTCTTTCCTGAGGTTTTAATATTATAACGCTGAAGCAATGTGATAATACCTAAAGGAGTGGCTGAAATAAAGCAAGGAAGACCGATACTCATTCGTCCAACATTAATTGGATGGAATCCATCTACATCTTTTCGATAATCAATTGCTTCAATTATACGTTGCTCGTTGATGTGTTTTGGCAACGGTAATTGTACAATAAAACCATCGACATCAGCATCTTCATTTAACTGCTTTACGCAATTGAGAAGCTCTTTTTCTGTAATATCGTCTTCAAAACGAATTAATGTAGATTTAAAGCCGCATTGTTCGCATGCTAAGACCTTATTCTTTACGTAGGTTTCACTACCTCCGTCATGACCAACAAGTACAGCTGCAAGGTGTGGTTGTTTACCTCCATTTGCAATTATACTTTTTACTTCAGCTGCAATTTCTTCTTTTATAGCAGCTGCAACAGCTTTTCCATCTATTAGTTGCATGATAAGAATATTTTAATTAGTCATTATTTACATTCCAGGCATCTTCATTCCCTTCATTCTACTCATCATATTTGCCATGCCATTTCCTGTTACCATCTTCATCATCTTACGTGTTTGATCGAATTGTTTCATCAATCGATTCACCTCTTGAATATCGGTTCCTGAGCCTTTAGCAATACGTTGGCGACGACTTGTATTAATAATTTCAGGGTTTGTTCTTTCTTTGGGGGTCATACTCTTGATGATAGCCTCTACACCTTTAAATGCATTATCATCAATATCTAAGTCCTTTACAGCTTTTCCTACACCAGGAATCATCGATGCAAGGTCTTTTAAATTACCCATTTTCTTTATTTGCTCAATTTGCTTTAAAAAGTCATTAAAGTCAAACTTGTTTTTTTGAATCTTCTTTTGTAAGCGTTTTGCCTCTTCTTCATCAAACTGTTCTTGAGCTCTTTCTACTAGAGAAACAATGTCACCCATACCTAAAATACGGTCTGCCATACGTGAAGGATGGAATAAATCAATTGCTTCCATCTTCTCACCAGTACCCACAAACTTAATAGGTTTGGTTACAACTGTTCGGATTGACAATGCTGCTCCACCACGAGTATCACCATCTAACTTTGTAAGTACAACGCCATCGAAATCTAATCTGTCGTTAAACTCTTTTGCAGTGTTCACTGCATCTTGTCCAGTCATTGAGTCAACAACGAACAATGTTTCTGTTGGTTGAACTGATTCTTTTAGCTTAGAGATTTCATTCATCATCTCTTCATCAATAGCTAATCGTCCTGCGGTATCTATTAGCACTACATCATAACCTTTAGCTTTCGCTTCTTGAATACCATGTTGAGCAATTTCAACAACATTCTTATTCTCTATTTCAGAATAAACGGGAACTCCTATTTGCTCACCAACAACTTTTAGCTGTTCAATAGCTGCAGGACGATATACGTCACACGCTACAAGCAAAGGCTTTTTATTTTGTTTTGTCTTTAAAAGATTAGCAAGTTTACCTGTAAAGGTTGTTTTACCCGAACCTTGCAAACCACTCATCAAGATAATTGAAGGATGACCTGTTAGCTTCACTTCGGCAGTTTCTCCCCCCATAAGCTCAGCTAATTCATCGTGAACTATTTTAACCATGAGCTGACTTGGTTTCACTGCGGTAAGGACATTCATACCCATAGCTTTTTGTTTCACTGTATCTGTAAAGTTTTTTGCTACTTTAAAGTTTACATCGGCATCCAAAAGGGCACGTCTAACATCCTTAAGTGTCTCTGCAACATTAATCTCTGTTATCTTACCTTCGCCCTTTAATATCTTAAATGAACGTTCAAGTCTATCACTTAAATTTTCAAACATATTTTCTTTTTCTTATTTTTTTATTTTCTAATATTACAAAAGTAACTAATAAAATGGTTATTTTTAAAAGAGTGAACTTGCTTTTAATGTATTTTAAAACAGTTTTATTTCAAAATGCCTACATAAGAAAATGATGTGCATAAAAATAACAAAGCTATAATACGGTCATTTTTCTTACAAATTCTTCTCAACCAGATGTTGCTATTTTCTTATTCTTTTACGTTTTATTGTTTATCTATTTCTACAATAGAAGCAGATTTACAAAGACAAGACTCATAATTCTTTTAGATTCTTCCCTACTCTTTATAAATCTGCAACTTAATTGCTATGTGTCTTAAAAGGATTTTAATAGCAACATAAATTACTATTCTGATTTAAATAAATCTTTAATACCTCCAATACTACCAAGTAGATTTGTTGCTTCATAAGGCAAGTAAACTGTTTTTGCTTTATCACCTGTTGCAAGTTCTTGAAGCATTGCAATGTATTTTTGAGCTAACAAATAATTGGCAGGGTTAGATGTATCTCCAACGGCTTCAGTAATTTGTTTAATCGCAATCGCTTCAGCTTCGGCTTTTCTAATACGCGCTTGAGCTTCTCCTTCTGCCTTTAATATGGCTTGTTGCTTAGACGCTTCTGCTCTATTAATCATAGATGTCTTCTCACCTTCAGAGCGTAAAACTACTGCCGCTTTTTCTCCTTCTGAGTTCAAAATGGTAGCACGTTTGTTACGTTCTGCTTGCATTTGTTTTTCCATTGCCTGCAATACGCTTACTGGAGGCGTAATATCTTGAAGTTCTACACGATTCACTTTGATACCCCACTTATTGGTTGCATCATCTAACACGGCACGAAGTTTCGTATTAATGGTATCACGAGAGGTCAAAGTTTGATCTAGTTCTAGTTCACCAATGATATTTCTTAGTGTTGTTTGAGTTAACTTTTCTATCGCATTTGGCAAGTTGTTAATTTCATAAACAGCCTTAAAAGGGTCTACAATTTGGAAATACAACAACGCATTGATTTGCATTTGAATATTATCTTTAGTAATAACATTCTGCTTATCAAAGTCATAAACTTGTTCACGTAGGTCAATTGTACTAGAATAAACGTATCTTCCTCTATTTAATGTCATTATTATCTTTGCTCTATCGATAAAGGGAATAATGATATTAATACCTGGTTTTAACGTTGCATAGTATTTTCCTAAACGCTCGATAATGCGTGTTTCTGACTGTGGAATGATTACAACCGACATTTTAATAAAGATAACTGCAAGTATAACGAATGCAATTATTACATAAGTAAAATCAATCATAACTGAATATTTTAGTTATTAATAATGTTTATAAATTCTGTTTCTATTTTCTATAAATCTATTTCTTTGCATTAAAGAGATAGCTTCAAAGATATTAACTTAATCGTTCTACTGTCACAACGAGACTATCCATCTTCACAACTTTCACTCTCTCGCCTTTCAAAATATCACTATTGTCAGAACTCACGGCACGCCATTCGTCACCATCTATCTTAACATAGCCATTCGATTCTCCTTTGATATCCTCAATAACGATCCCCACTCGACCAATGAGTGCATCTACATTACTAAGACGCTCGTTATGTTCTTTGTGAAAAAAGCGTATCATAACAGGACGCACAAAGAAGATACTCACCACTGATAGTAGTGCGAAAGCAACTATTTGAAACCAAAACGGACATGAAAGTAATGAAAAAATAACGGTTAAAAATGCGCCTATTGCCAAACAAAACACAAAGAAAGTTCCTAAAATCATTTCAGTAATAAGGCAGACTAATCCAATAAAAAGCCAGAATAGCCATAAATTATTATTCAAAAAATCATACATAAAAATAAATCTTTTTATTATTTACTTGTTCAAAGATAGTAATTTTATCACAAATAAGCAACTATTCCAAACAAATATATTTATGAAAAAAATAAATACAGTATTTTCATGAAGAACAAAACAAATAATTGATTAAACTTTATCTTACACAACTATAATTCTTATAAGGCATCAAAAAGAAAAAAAATAATAACCTCCCAACTTATAAAAAAGTTGGAATCAATATTCTAAATAAACTAATTAAATCTAAAATTTAATATATAACCTATAAAACATAAGACTTTAATAAGCTATTCTGATAACAAAAGATTATTTAAAAGAAGAAAAAATATCTATTTCTATCATTTTATTCTTTTCATATAACCTATATAAGAATTGAAATACAATAAAATTCTTTACCGATAAAATTCAACTATACTCATAAAAGAGATATTTCCGCTATAAGCACAATCATTTTAGATTATTATTACAATCCTTTTAGGACACAAAATCAATTCTTTTACATCTCGTTTTAATCTTTTATAATAGAAATTTCAATACATTTAATAATAATTTTCATTATACAAATAGAAAGGAATTTACATTTTAGACATCCCCCTCATTCCTTTTAAAATAAAAAGCAAAGAATAAAAATACGTCTATTTTTCCATTTCCCCCAATAACCTTTTAAGAAAAAAAATAAAAGAGGCTATAGCCACATTTAAATTGTGACATATAGCCTCTTTTATAAATATATTTCTATGAAATTTAATTCTCTAAAGCACCTTGAGCCGCTGCCAGTCTAGCTATAGGCACGCGGAATGGAGAACAACTCACGTAGTTCAATCCAACCTTATCACAGAACTTAACAGATGCAGGTTCACCACCATGTTCACCACAAATACCGCATACTAACTCTGGTTTTGTAGCACGTCCCTTCTTAACTGCCATATCAATTAACTGACCAACACCTTCTTGGTCAAGTACTTGGAATGGGTCAACTTTAAGGATTTTATTTTCCAAATAAGTTGGTAAGAAGCTAGCGATGTCATCTCTACTATATCCATAGGTCATCTGAGTAAGGTCATTTGTACCGAAGCTAAAGTACTCTGCTTTCTTAGCTATATAGTCAGCTGTAAGCGCTGCACGTGGAATTTCAATCATAGTACCTACATGGAAAGAAAGTTCAACACCTTCTTCTGCAAATAGCTTTTCTGCTGTTTCTCTAATAACTGCTTCTTGGTTATCAAACTCGTTTACGATACCAATAAGTGGAACCATAATCTCTGGACGAGGGTCGAATCCTTCTTTCTTAAGTTGAATAGCAGCTCCAAGAATAGCTCTTGTTTGCATTGCAGTGATTTCAGGATAAGTATTACCTAAACGACAACCACGATGTCCAAGCATTGGGTTATGTTCGCTCAATGAATTTACACGTTGTTGGATTTCTTCAACACTCACTCCCATCTCTTCAGCCATAATTCTTTGACCTTCAAGATCGTGAGGAACGAACTCGTGTAAAGGTGGATCTAGTAGACGAATGTTTACAGGATATCCGTCCATTGCTTTTAGAATTCCATAGAAATCTTGTTTTTGGTAAGGTAGAAGTTTCTCTAATGCCTTTTCACGTCCTTCTTTAGTACGAGCCAAAATCATTTCTCTCATAGCCTTGATTTTCTCGTTTTCGAAGAACATATGCTCAGTTCTGCAAAGTCCAATACCTACGGCTCCGAAGCCACGAGCCACTTGTGCATCATGAGGAGTATCAGCATTAGTACGTACTACCAAACGTGTATATTTGCTACACAATTCCATTAGTTTTGCAAAGTCACCAGTTACTTCAGCAGGTTTAGTTTCTATCTTACCTAAATAAACCTCACCTGTACTTCCATTCAATGACATATAGTCACCTTCTTTCAATACAGTTCCGTCGATTTCTACAGTTTTTGCTTTGTAATTGATATTGATTGCACCTGCTCCAGAAACACAGCATTTACCCATACCACGAGCAACTACTGCAGCATGACTAGTCATACCACCTCTTGCAGTTAAGATACCTTCTGACGCAGACATACCAACTAGATCTTCAGGAGAAGTTTCGATACGAACCATAATAACGTCCTTACCTTCTTCTTTCCATCTAGCTGCATCGTCAGCAAAGAATACAATTTGACCACAAGCAGCACCTGGAGAAGCAGGGAGTCCTCTTGTTAGTACCTTTGCACTTGCTTGTGCCATCTTATCGAATACTGGGTGAAGTAGCTCATCCAATTTATTTGGTTCGCAACGGTTTAATGCTGTCTTTTCATCAATTTCGCCTTCAGCTAACAAGTCCATTGCAATTTTAACCATCGCAGTACCTGTTCTCTTACCATTACGAGTTTGCAAGAACCATAATTTACCTTCTTGAACAGTAAATTCCATATCTTGCATATCATGATAGTGCTTTTCTAGACGATCTTGAAGTGTATCGAGTTCCTTATAAATTTCAGGCATTCTTTCTTCAAGAGATGGATATTCAGTAGCACGAGTGTTTTCATCTATACCTTGAAGTTGTGCCCAACGTATTGAACCTTCTTTGGTAATTTGTAGTGGAGTACGGATACCTGCAACAACGTCTTCACCTTGTGCGTTCAACAAATATTCTCCATTGAAGAGGTTTTCACCAGTAGATGCGTCACGAGAGAAGCATACACCAGTTGCAGAAGAGTCGCCCATATTACCGAATACCATTGCCATTACATTAACAGCAGTACCCCACTCTGCAGGAATTCCTTCCATCTTGCGATATAGGATAGCACGTTCATTCATCCAGCTATCAAATACTGCACAAATAGCTCCCCACAATTGTTCCATTGGGTTGGTTGGGAAATCTAGTCCAGTTTGTTCCTTTATAGCTTGTTTAAACAAGGCAACGAGTTGTTGAAGTTCCTCAACAGTCATGTCGTTATCCAATTTAATGCCACGTTGTGCTTTGACATCCATAATGATTTTTTCAAATGGATCGATGTCTTCTTTGTTTACAGGCTTCATACCTAACACAACATCACCATACATTTGCACAAAGCGACGGTAGCTATCATAAGCAAAACGCTTGTTACCTGTCTTTCTTGCTAGACCTTCTACCACCTCATCATTCAAACCAAGGTTAAGAATTGTGTCCATCATACCAGGCATAGAAGCTCTTGCTCCACTTCGAACACTCAATAAAAGAGGATTCTCTACATCTCCAAACTTAGAGTTCATTAAATCCTCAATATGCTTAACAGAGTTTTCTACTTCATTTTTCAACAAAGCGACAACGGTGTCTTTGCCCTTTACAAAGTATTCATTACATACGTCAGTTGTAATAGTAAATCCAGGAGGAACGGGCACTCCTATTAGGTTCATTTCAGCAAGATTGGCACCTTTTCCACCCAATAGATTTTTCATATCGGCTTTTCCCTCGGCCCTACCATTGCCAAAAGTATAAACTCTCTTTTCGTTCATAGCTTTATTTTTTAATTATCATTTAATGTTTCTTATTACTGCAAAGATAAAATAAAAAGAGCAATAAACAAAACATTTTATACCAAAATGCAAAGTCTATTTTACATTTTTACCCAAATTCGATTCAAAGAATAATCCCAAAAGGTTGCAAAAGGTAAATTTAAGAATGTATAATTATTCAAATACGATGTATAATATTACACTTAGTATTTTATTTTCAAATATAAAAGAATTGCTTTTGCATTATAATATCTATGCTATTACCAATCAATTAGAATGATATTATAAAGTAATAGTTATGACTTTACACTGTTCTTATTATACAAAAAAAGTTGAATAGTTTTGAGAAAAGAAGAAGAAATACTACCTTTGAAGTCGAATTTGTGACAACATCACAATTAACTTATATTATGATGGCAATAAACAAACAAATAAAGATTTTAACTCTTGCTTTATTATTAATTCCTAATTCAAGTATATTTGCACAAACACCTATAGCAAACAGGATGAAGGTCTTAGTAAAAACGCTTCCAGAAGGAAGTGAGATTGTTGCAAGATATACCGACATAAAGCGTCACGCTCTATATTACATATTGAACAACAGACTATATAAATATGATGTTCTCAATAATAGTCAAGACGAAATTAATTTAGAAAACAGAAATAAAATTATTGGTAGTAGACTTTCACAAGATGGTAAAACTATAACTATAAAAGCAGGAAAGAAAATAGATAAACACCTTTCTGACATAGAAGAATTAGATATTAATTCATTTACAGGTGAGATTACAATAGCAAAGACCGAAAGTATTGTACCAGGAGAGCTTGACTTAAATAAGCTTAGTAAAATAAAAACCTCTCACAAAAACCGACACCATATAAATTCAAAGAAGTCGAGTTCTAAAAAGAAACATAAGAAACATTTTCATAAAAGAAATACCAAGAGACACTAATTGATGACTCTTGGTATTTTATTTTTTATTTGTTCTTCCTTAAAGCGAATTGCGCAATTGTTACTGCAACAATCCCTGCCGTTTCTGTTCGCAATCTATTCTCTCCTAAAGAAATCGACTGAAATCCGTTTTTCAAAGCCAATTCAACTTCATCTACAGAAAAATCACCTTCAGGACCAACAAGAATTAAAACATCTTCTTTTATCTCTTCTTTATTCAAAGTTGAACATAAGTCTATCTTTGGAAACTGATCGTAACAGTGAGCGATAAACTTTAACCCTTTATGTGGCATAGAAATGAATTCCTTAAACGAAATCATTTCGTTTAATTGGGGCATCCATGACTTTCTACTTTGTTTAACAGCAGATACGATAATACGTTCAAGTCGTTCATTCTTAACTACTCGACGTTCTGAAAATCTACAATTCAGAAAAGACAATTCATCGAAACCTATTTCTGTAATCTTTTCTGTTAGCCACTCTATCCTATCAATATTCTTTGTTGGGGCAATAGCTAAATGAATACTATTATTCCACGTTTTAGGATATTCTCGAGAATGAGTAATTTGATATTCGCATCTACTCTTTGTTATATTTACAATCTCTGCCTGATGAAAAGAACCTTTTCCATCTATCAACACCACTTCATCTCCTGGTTGCAAACGCAATACTTTCGATGCATGAGCAGCTTCTTCACTTGGCAATTCGTTTGTTGTTAAAGCAGAAGGAGCATAAAAATATCGAACTTCTTTCATTCTTATAATATTACCCTTTATTGTTCTTTAGTTTCTTTCTTCGTTCAATTTCTTGATTTAGAGCCGCTGCTAATTCATAATTTTCATTATCTACAGCCTTAGTTAAAGCCTCTCCTAACATCTCTTCAGACAGAGTATTAACTGGAAGTGCCATTGATTTAGAGTCTTTATTAAACGGCATACTTTGTCTTTTCATCAAATGCTCGTCGATAAAGATAGGGATCTTTGCAATGATACTTAATAAAACTCCATCAACAGCAGATATAGAATATAAATCAAGTGTTGATGAATTGTATAAATATGCTTTGTATTCTCCATCAATTAACGTATTAATAACAATCTCAAAATTCGACTCCTCATAACTACGGATGATGTTCCACAACACGTTTAACAATGTATTAGGAGTTTTCTTTGCAGAAAGATACAATCTAAATTCCTTCAGTTTTTCAGTAGTACAAATTACACTTATTTGTTGGTTAGATTGTTCATCTACCAAAAGTAATAATCCAACATCCTGTCCTTCTAGAATTGTTGAGATTCCATGAAATATTAATTGAATGTTACTCATATTTATAGTTTCTCTGTTTTTGAACGAAACATCAACACAAAGCCTATGGCTACGACTGCGGCATAACCTGCAAAAATCATCCAGCAAGATACCCAATCTGTAACACCATCTATGGTATGACTATTCACAACAGCTTGTGCTGCAAGTGTTCCTACTGTTGCTCCAATACCATTTGTCATGAGCATAAATAGTCCTTGCGCACTTGAACGCATCTCATGGTCTACAGAATTGTCAACAAATAAAGAACCTGAGATATTAAATAAGTCGAATGCCAAGCCATAAACAATCATAGAAGCAACAAACATCCATACTTTATCACCGGGATTTCCTAATCCTAATAAACTAAATCTTAATACCCATGCAATCATTGCCATTGTCATAATGGTTTTTATTCCATATCGTTTCATAAAGAAAGGAATAAGCAAGATACAGCATGTTTCACTAATTTGAGACAATGAAATAAGAATATTAGCATGATTAACTCCAAAAGAATCAGCATATTCTGCTATGTTTTTAAAGCTTGTAATAAATGGATTTGCAAAGCTATTGGTTATTTGAAGGCTCACACCAAGCAACATTGAGAAAATGAAGAAGATAGCCATTCTCTTATTTTTAAATAAAGTAAAAGCCTTAAAGCCTAGAGCTTCAACAAGACCTTGATTGTGAGTTACCTTTGAAATATTACACTTAGGCAAAGTAAAAGAATAAATAAACAATAATAATCCACAGAATGCTGAAACAAAGAATTGATTGTGATTTGCCTGAAAACCAAATAAATCTACAACCCACATGGTAAAGATAAATCCGATAGTTCCAAAGACTCTAATAGGTGGAAAGCTCTTTACAGTATCCATATTTGCATTTGATAATGCTGTATAAGCAACAGAATTACTTAATGCTAGGGTTGGCATATAAAACGCAACACTTAGAGAATAGAAAGGAAAAAGCAGCTTTGCTTCCATCAAAGACGATGCAGCCTCTATCCCACCACTATTAGATAAAACCATACCACAATAACCTGTAGCTAGCATAAATGTTGCAGCTATAAGATGACAGAAGCCCATTAGTTTCTGAGCAGGCACCCATCTATCTGCCACGATACCCATAATAGCAGGCATAAAGATTGAAACAATTCCCTGCATTGAATAAAAAATACCAATCTTTGAGCCTAATCCAATTGTTGATAAATAGGTTCCCATAGATATTAGATAAGCACCCCATATTGCAAATTGCAAAAAGTTCATCAGAGCTAAGCGCACTTTTAACATCATACTGCTATAATTTTATATTTTGGTTTCTTGTGTTTATATTATAAATCTCTATTTTCTGTTGCACAAAGGTATACTAAAAAGAATAATTCTCAAAATAAATAAGAGAATTATTCTTCTATAAATGTGTTCTAAGAGATATCGTATATTACGACTTCTTCAATAGATCATTAACAGTTTTTACTGGATTAAATGTAGAAAGAGGAACCTCAACACAAACGGTATTCC
Source organism: Prevotella sp. (assembly GCA_052173735.1). Lineage (GTDB taxonomy): Bacteria > Bacteroidota > Bacteroidia > Bacteroidales > Bacteroidaceae > Prevotella. The sequence continues at coordinate 106 of JBQMYA010000036.1, read as the reverse complement.
AGTCGCTCATCGCTCCATTCCATAGTCCTGGCAGCTCTAAAGCTTTTAGTTCTTTGCCATTCTTACTCTTTAATGAAATAAAACCTGTATTCTTATCTACATAATT
>JBQMYA010000035.1:0-20557 GCA_052173735.1 Prevotella sp. | reverse complement strand
TGTAGTGGCAACAACCAATGCCGATAATAAGGCTCGTTTGGCTCCAGCTCACTTCAATCAGCCAATGGTTACACAAGCTCCTGTGGTGTTAACGTTTTGTGCCGACTTCAATAGAACAACGCAATGGGCACTTCGTCGCAAAGGAAATCCAGGATATAACAATTTTCTTTCGTTCCTCAATGCAGTGTCCGACACTCTGCTTTATTGTCAAACTTTCTGCAATATGGCAGAAACTCAAGGCTTAGGGTGTTGCTATTTGGGGACAACACTTTACAATCCCGAGCCAATTATCGACGTATTAAATCTCCCTGCTTTGGTTATGCCCGTTGCAACCATAACACTTGGCTGGCCCGATGAATGTCCTGAGTTGTCGGATCGATTGCCTTTGAAGAGTATTTTGCACGAAGAAACCTATCAACAATACACTCCTGAGGCGATAGACGAATATTATTGTCCTAAAGAAGACCTCGAAGTGAACAAGAATTTTGTAGAGATCAATAATAAAGAAACACTTGCCCAGGTATTTACCGATGTGAGATACACCAAAGAAGGTAACGAGTTGTTTTCGAAAAACTTGTTGAAAGCATTAGTGCGACAAGATTTTTTAAGCGAGAAAGAATTAAAAGAATTATTTTAAATCGATATAAAATAGATGAAAATAGGTATTATTGTTGCGATGGATAAAGAGTTTGCGCAACTTAAAACGTTGTTAACTGATTGCAAAGAAGAGCAACATGGTAACAAAACATTTGTGTTAGGACAACTCGGACAGCACCAATTAATATTGCAACAATGCGGCATTGGTAAGGTAAATAGCGCAATAGGCACAGTTGAAATGATTCATGCTTACAACCCAGAACTCATTATTTCTACAGGAGTTGCAGGTGGAGCAGACGTCCATCTAAACGTAACCGAAGTGGTAGTGAGCACAGCTTGTTGTTATCATGATGTATATTGTGGTAGCGAATGTGCGCCAGGTCAGGTCTTAGGTCAGCCACAACGTTTCGACACTCCAAACGAATTGCATCAAAAAGCCACAAGCATGAAGTCCGACACACCAGTGCATAGCGGTCTAATTGTTACAGGCGATTGGTTTGTAGACAGCAAAGAAAAGATGCAAAGTATATTGAATCAGTTCCCCGAAGCAAAGGCAGTAGATATGGAAAGCGCATCAATTGCCCATACATGTCATGCTTATAACATTCCATTTGTGTCGTTCCGAATCATCAGCGACATTCCTTTAAAAGACACAGACGCGTCTCAATACTTCGATTTTTGGGAGCGTTTGGCTAATGGATCTTTTGAAGTTACAAAACAATTCTTGTTGAGCTTATAACTTTTTGAGGCTTAATACTTTTCGGAAAGAATTGATGAAAGAATAGAAAAGGAATGCTTTTAGGGTATAAAAGCATTCCTTTTTCTGCGTAATAACATTGCTTTTGTATCTTAAAAGGATACTTATTACAAAGCGAATGTATATCTATTAGAATATTGTTCTCTTAGAATTGGAAATAAATAAAGGGTTGAATGTCGCTACTTTTGATTTGAATAACCATGTAAATCACCGACACAATGAGCAACGCTTGTATCACAACGTTGGTTTTTCCAATTGCTGTTATACAACCTTCTTGCCATTTGTTGGGCACAAAGTGAGTGATATAGCCAAAAAGCATCAATGCAAATACATATTTATAGCCTTCGAATATTTGTGGAAGAAGCTCGATGTGGAAAGACGTAAAGATTCTGTTGAGCATCAATAAGCTGGCATCGAACGACGTGTTTCTAAAGAATAACCAAGCAAAGCACACAAAGTTAAAAGTCACAAAGATAGCCCCTAAGCGTTTCAATCCAGTGCTTTTATACTTCACATTGTGGTGTAACACCTCACTTTTATAATATTTATGAACGGCAAGAGCAACACCATGCAGTCCTCCCCACATCACAAAATTCATACTTGCCCCATGCCATAAACCACCAAGAAGCATAGTTATGATAAGGTTAACATATTGTCTTACCTTTCCTTTTCTATTTCCTCCAAACGAAATGTAAATGTAATCACGAATCCAAGTCGATAAACTGATGTGCCAACGCCGCCAAAAATCAGTGATACTAACGCTCGAATAGGGGGCATTAAAGTTCATAGGGAAGTGGAAACCCAATAAAAGTGCAATACCAATAGCCATATCCGAGTAGCCAGAGAAGTCGCAATAAATCTGCATTGCATAGCCATAAATACCTAAAAGGTTCTCAAGTCCGCTGTAAAGACTGGGATTCTCAAAAATACGCTCAACGAAGTTCACGCTGATATAATCGCTAATCACCGCCTTTTTAAATAGACCTATCATTATAAAAAATACACCTCTTGCAAACATTTCCTTTGTAATAACGAGCGGTTGTCGAATTTGTGGAGCAAAGTCAGATGCTCTTACGATAGGACCTGCAACGAGTTGAGGGAAGAACGACACATAGAAAGCATAGTCTAATATACTTGGAAGAGGCTTCAAGTCACCACGATAAACATCAATAGTGTAGCTCAAACTTTGGAAAGTAAAGAAGCTTATGCCCACAGGAAGAAAGATATCCCATGGCTGAAAGTTGTTTCCAATGATGCTACTCAACATACTTCCAAAGAAATTGGCATATTTAAAGTAGCCCAAAAGTCCCAAGTCCACCACTAAGCTCAATGTCACAAGCAGCTTACCCAGCGTCTTATTCTCTTTATATTGATAGATAGTGTGTGCAATGAGGTAGTCGGTTAGGGTTACAAACGCCAGCAAGCAGAAATAAAAACCACTACTTTTATAGTAAAAATAATAGCTAAATGCAGTTACAAAGAGCAAACGTGCAGTGAGTTTTCTTTGTAAACACATATAGATAAAAGTGAAACCTAAGAATAAAAATAGAAAAAGCCCACTCGAAAAAATCATGGGTTCTTTTGCATTATAGCTCAGAACGTGTAATAAATCTTTTATCATTGTTTTTCTAAGGCTTTACGATTTTTATAATTTTTCAATCCTTCTTGAAACGAAGGAAATATCTTTTTAGCCACAATTTTACCACCTCCGAAGCTGATATGGGTATAATCTTTATTCGCCATGTTGCGTTCCACCAATTCATTTACACTGCCTTCGCCACCCATAGCCTCAAAGAAATTAAGGAAACTCACCTTTGTTGCGGCTGCAAGTTGTTGCTGTAGTGCAACAAGTTGCTTCACTTCAGGAAGTGTTTTAATTCCATCTGCGGTGCGTTGATTACGATCAGGCACACTCATAACAAGTATTGAGGTGTGTGGAAACGCCCCTTTTAGGTGCTCAATAACCTTCTTCATGTGGTTGGTATATCCTCTCATGACAACCATTTTATTGCCTTTCACGGCAATGTTCAAACCAAAGTGCAATACAATAAGGTCGTAGGGGCGAACAGAATTAAATTCTTTCAAACGACTAACAGGTATATCTGCAATTGTAAGACCAGTAGAACCACGCATACTAAAGTTGTCTAAAATTACACCATTGTTGCTTTCAAGTGCCATACCAAAGATAGAAGTACCCGAGCCAACATTGTTAAATGTATAAGAAACACTTTGAGTAGAGTCTTTCACTTCAAAGCTTTGCACACCAGTCTTAGCCGTAAAAGCCTTGCTACCGCTTTTGTTATTGCTTAAAGCGTATTGAATATTCACATTCGAAGGAGTGTAGAAAAAGAGCGAAGTATTCGTCCATTTAGAGCTGTGAGGATAGAATTTTGTTCCTTCTGTCTTTACTTTAGCTCCCGAAGAAGGGATAAAATAACGCTCACTTATGCCTTGTTGGTTCTTGTCGAAAGGTTTTTTAGCCGCAACATACTCTTTCATTCCGTTCGATTGTTGACGAATAGAACGACGAGAACTGATAATTGCCGAGCCACAGTCAACCCAACCAACTCCGTTTCCGCCATAAGTAGATTGAAAAAGCTCACGCAAATTGCAGGTCATAATGTCACCTTCGATATACGAGTCGCCATAATAAGCAATACGAACAGGGCGTTTTAGCTTCTTCACATTCGCCAACTGCTCATAGAAAAAGTCCATACTTCCAGTGTTTCCCTCAGCATAATCAACGATAGGTTGAACGCCTTTCGACCATTTTTCTTTAAATTGTATGGTCTTTCCGCTATTTGTTTTAGCGATAACAGGTTGGGGAACTTTCGTTGTTGGAATAACTTCTATGTTGTTTTCTTCAGGTTCTGACACAACAGAACTTAAAATTTGAACAGGTCGAAGTTGTATGTTTCCAATCGAAAGAATAGGGAGTTGATACATCATCAATAGCACAAAGACGATGATTCCCATCAATACAAAAGTGCGAGTAGGACTATTGTTCATATTATTCTTCAATCTTTTTCTTCTTCTCAAATATACTTTTGCAAACTACCTCCTTTGTTCTTTTAGGAGAGTGATGCAGTATATTAATAAGGTATATACCAAAAATGTAGGCGCAAAGGTAGTATAAAAAGAACGAAAGAACCAAGTGTGCAAGGTATTTTTTAGAGAATTAAATTATAAAGGGATAAAAAGAAATGCACATCTTGTCGTTAATCAAGGATTAAACAAACAAGATATGCACTCTAACTACTAACCAAATAACCCAAAACTACTATTTATTCGAGAAAATCAACTCATCTTCATTGGCGTCAATCAATATTGGTTGATCTCTTAGCACCGCTTCAGATAGAATCTTTTTAGATAAGTCATTCAACACATAACGTTGTATTGCACGTTTCACAGGGCGTGCTCCAAACTCAGGGTCGTAGCCCACTTCAGTTAAGAAGTCAACAGCTTTACTTGTCCATTGCAAGTCAAATCCTTGAGCAGTAAGCATTTTCTTCACCGAGTTAAGTTGTAATTCAACCACTTGTGCAATCTCCTTCTTATTCAAAGGCAAGAACATTATGGTTTCATCAATACGATTTAAGAATTCAGGACGAATAGTCTTTTTCAACATCTCCATCACTTCATATTTCGTATCAACAATCACTTCCTCTCTGTTGGCATCGTTTATGGTAGCCATCTTTTGTTGAATAAGATTGCTTCCCATGTTAGATGTCATAATGATAATCGTGTTTTTGAAATTCACAGTGCGTCCTTTGTTGTCGGTAAGTCTACCATCATCAAGTACTTGTAGTAAGATGTTGAAAACATCAGGATGCGCTTTTTCAATCTCATCGAATAGCACTACGCTATAAGGTTTGCGTCTAACAGCTTCAGTAAGCTGTCCACCTTCATCATAACCCACATATCCTGGAGGCGCACCGATAAGTCTTGACACACTAAACTTCTCTTGATACTCACTCATATCGATACGAGTTAGCATCGTTTCATCATTAAATAGATATTCAGCAAGAGCCTTTGCCAACTCAGTTTTACCCACTCCAGTGGTTCCTAAGAAGATAAATGAGGCAATAGGACGCTTTGGATCTTGCATACCTGCACGACTTCTGCGAACAGAATCGCTAACAGCAGTGATCGCTTCCTCTTGACCTATCACACGATGGTGAAGCTCTTCTTCCAAATGCAATAGCTTTTCACGTTCACTTTGAAGCATCTTTGTAACAGGAATACCCGTCCATCGGCTCACAACCTCTGCAATATCGTCAGCTGTAACCTCTTCTCTCACCATTCCTTCCGCTCCTTGTGTGTCGCTAAGTTGTTGCTTAATGGTTTCAATCTCTTGTTGAAGCGTTTTAATTTTGCCATATCTAATTTCGGCAACACGCTCATATTTGCCTTCACGTTCAGCTCTGTCGGCTTCAAATTTAAGCTGTTCAATCTCTTGTTTCAATTGTTGAATCTTGTTCACAAGAGTCTTTTCGCCTTCCCATTTAGCTCTAAACGAATGTTCTTGCTCACGAAGTTCGGCAATTTCCTTATCTAATAGAGCAATTTTAGGCTCATCGTTTTCACGCTTAATTGCCTCTCTTTCAATCTCTAATTGCTTTAATCTACGAGAAATTTCATCGAGTTCTTCGGGCACAGAGTCATGTTCCATGCGCAATTTAGCCGCTGCTTCGTCCATCAAGTCAATGGCTTTGTCGGGTAAGAAACGATCAGATATATAGCGTTCGCTCAATTTTACGGCAGCAATACATGCATCATCTTGTATTCTTACCTTGTGATGGTTCTCGTATCTCTCTTTAATTCCACGTAAAATAGATATGGCATCCATTTCATCAGGCTCTTCTACCAACACTGTTTGGAATCTTCTTTCAAGTGCTTTGTCCTTTTCAAAGTACTTTTGATATTCGTTTAGTGTTGTAGCACCAATGGCTCTCAGTTCTCCACGTGCAAGAGCTGGCTTCAAAATGTTGGCTGCATCCATTGCGCCTTCACCGCCTCCAGCACCCACAAGTGTGTGAATTTCGTCGATAAATAATATTATTTCACCGTTAGAGTTGGTCACTTCCTTCACAACTCCTTTCAATCGTTCTTCAAACTCGCCCTTATATTTGGCTCCAGCCACAAGAGCTCCCATGTCAAGAGAGTACACTTGCTTGTTTTTTAGGTTCTCGGGAACGTCTCCACGCACAATTCTTTCAGCCAAACCCTCGATGATTGCGGTCTTACCAGTACCTGGTTCACCAATTAAGATAGGGTTGTTCTTGGTTCTACGAGATAAAATTTGAAGCACTCTTCTTATCTCTTCGTCACGTCCAATCACTGGATCGAGCTTACCATTGCGAGCATCTTCCACCAAGTTCTTAGCATATTTGCTTAGTGCTTGATAGTTTTCGTCACCGCTTTGACTTTGCACCTTTTCGCCTTTTCTTAGCTCTAAGATAGCTGCTTTCAAATCTTTCTCGGTTATTCCAGCGTCTTTCAAAATTCTACTTGCTGAGCTTTGTACAGCCAAAAGAGCTAATAACAAAGGCTCAACAGCCACGAACTCATCGCCCAACTCTTTGGCAATATCTTCTGCTTTCAATAGAATTTGGTTGCACGAGCTACTTAAATAAGGATCGCCGCCCTGCACTTTGGGTTGATGTTGTAGTTCTGCATCTGTCAAATTGGCAATATGAGCAGCGTTTACGCCTAATTTTTGAAATACAAAGTTGGTAATATCGCCAGCCTTTTCGATAATTGCTTTGAGCAAATGAATTGGCTCAATACTTTGTTGTGCATTTCTTTGGGCAATGTTAACAGATTCTTGTATAACACTTTGAGCCTTTATTGTATATTTGTCTAATGTCATTTTTATTTCCTTTCTTTTATTGTTTTCTATGCATAATGATACAACCTTTGTACCAATGCAGTAAGTGTGACAAATTGACAGATGTATTTTAGTGCTTTATAAACATTCCTATTCAAAGCCACCCTCAATGAAGTTGAATACAGGTGCATATAGGTTGCAATAAAAATAAGTTGTTCTATTATATTAATAAGTTGTTCTATTATATTAATAAGATGTAGTTGGTGTAATTACAATGCTTTTTTGTAATTTTGTCTACTAAAGAATTGAAATGTAAGATATGAACGAACAACAGCAATAACAATCGCTTCGAGCACAGAGAATAGGGCTTGAATAGTGATGTTGTCTGCATGTTGTAAAATGATAAAATAATCATTCGTGTAAAAAAGCATAGTAATTGGGCTTAAAAAGCATTGATATTATATCCTAAAAGGAATGTAATTGCATAGCGAAAGCATTGCTTTTATAATATACTATAAAAACATATAGGTAGGAGATGCATATCTAACAGAAAAAGACCATAAAAGAAGTATCTTAAAAAAATAAATAAAAACAAATGGGTTCAAATTTAAGTTTATACATCATAGCAATTATTGCATTGGTGATTGGTGTTGTAGTGGTGAAGAAAATAACAGGCTGTTTAATTAAATCGGTAGTGTTATTGGGTATAATAGGTTTGTTGCTTTATTTATATTTCACGTTTTATCATCATTGATAAGTAATCGAAATATATTTATAATGTACACGTACCTTAATATAATTATTACCTTGAAAGAAACACATCGAAAAGAAAACGTAGAACAAAAGATTGCGAACAATGATTTTAATTGCCGATAGTGGAAGTACAAAAACAACTTGGGTGGGCGTTGAACACGCTAAAGAAGTTTTTAGAAAGGATAGGGTAGGACTGAATCCTGTGATACAATCGCACGACGAAATAGAGCGAGAAGTGGAGCAACTGGCTATGAATGTGGCTTGCGAAGGATGCGTTGTAGAGGCTATTTACTTTTATGGCGCAGGCTGTAATGCTATGTTTGCAGCTGTGATGGAAGAGCTGTTGAAACGCTATTTTGGCGAGAATGTGAAGCTGGAGGTGAACAGTGATTTGCTGGGAGCAGCTCGGGCGGTATGCGGAAACACTGATGGTGTGGCATGTATATTAGGCACTGGCTCGAATTCGTGCTTGTTTTTGAATGGCAAAATCGTTCAAAATACACCCGCTTTGGGCTTTATTCTTGGCGATGAAGGTAGCGGTGCCGACTTAGGAAAACGCTTTTTAAATGGTATTTTAAAAGGTAGCTTGCCCCAAAGTATAAGAGATGAGTTTTTAGAAGAATATCAATTGAGTGTTGCAACCATCATTAGTAAGGTGTATAAAGAAGCAATGCCGAATAGATTTTTAGCCTCATTTGCTCCTTTTATCAAAGTACATCTACACGAAAAGGCTGTGCATGAGCTAGTGGTAGAGGCTTTTGTGCAATATCTTCAGCGAAATGTAAGTCCTTATAAACGACCAGATTTAGGTTTGGGAGTTGTGGGTAGCATTGGTTATCACTTTCAAAATGAATTGAAAGAGGCTGCAGACAGATTGCATTTGAATGTTGCCAGAATAATCAAAGCACCCATAGAAGAACTCGTTAAATACCATGTAGAAACACAAAAACAACACTTTTGTAATATATAAGTAGCAATTTTTGTTGTATAAAATGAAATCTTTTTAAAATAATTGTTACCTTTGCAAGATAACAAGCAATATGAATACGAATTCTCGTACGAAATAATTATACTATAATATCTTTATGAATTTTATCTTATTTATTACCGTTTTAATTACGGCTGTCTTCCTTGTGGTGGCTGCATACGCTATTGCTAAGTTGATAGGACCACGTTCTTACAATGCGGTAAAGGGTGAACCATTCGAATGTGGTATACCAACAAGGGGATCATCTTGGATTCCTGTTCATGTAGGTTACTACTTGTTTGCCATCCTTTTCTTGATGTTTGATGTAGAAACAGTGTTCTTATATCCTTGGGCAGTTGTTGTTAAAGAAATAGGAACAACTGCTTTAGCGAGCATTGGATTCTTTCTTTTGGTACTAGTATTTGGTCTTGCTTATGCTTGGCGGAAAGGAGCTTTGGAATGGAAGTAAAGAAACCGCACATTAAGAGTATTCCTTATGAGGAATTTAAAGACAATGAAACTCTAGAACAAATAGCACAAGAACTACACGAAGGTGGAGTGAATGTGGTTACAGGTTCATTAGATCAACTAATAAACTGGGGACGTTCAAATTCTTTATGGAGTTTAACTTTTGCCACAAGTTGCTGTGGTATTGAGTTTATGAGTGTGGGTTGCGCTCGTTATGACTTTGCTCGTTTTGGCTTTGAAGTAACACGTAACTCTCCAAGACAAGCCGATTTGATTATGTGTGCTGGAACAATTACCAACAAGATGGCACCCGTATTTAAACGACTTTATGATGAAATGGCAGAACCTAAATATATTATTGCCATTGGAGGTTGCGCTATTAGCGGTGGACCTTTTAAAGCATCGTATCATGTTGTGCGTGGTATTAACGAGATAGTGCCTGTTGATGTTTATGTTCCAGGCTGTCCTCCACGTCCAGAAGCTATTCTTTATGGAATGATGCAGTTGCAACGTAAGATAAAGATAGAGAAATTCTTTGGCGGAGCAAACAAGAAAGAGAAAACCCCAATCATTGTGAATGGTGTTCCTGAAGACTTCGACCCTAAGAAAGGTATTGATGAATAATTGTAATAAGGAAGACTAAAATGAAACTGAATAATATACAATTCGATTTGAATAGTTTTGCTAGTGAAATGGCAAAGCTAAAGAACGACCAACATTTTGATTTCCTTGTTACTATTGTTGGTGAAGATTTCGGAGAAGAAGGACTCGGCTGTATCTATATTTTAGAAAACACCTTAACACACGAAAGAATGTCGGTTAAGGCCGTAAATGCTAATCGAAATGAGGCTTATATCCCTTCGGTGAGTCATTTATGGAAAGCAGCAGAGATCTTAGAACGTGAAGTTTATGATTTCTTTGGTATTGTCTTTACAGGTAACCCTGATATGCGTCGCATTTTCTTACGTAGCGACTTCGTGGGATATCCAATGCGTAAAGACTATGATATGGACCCAGAAAAGAACAAATATCATCTTTTCGACGATCCAGAACCAGATTATACACTTCAATATTCGCTTAATAAAGAGGGCAAACTAGTTGCAGAACGCAAGCCTTTATTTCACGAAGACGACTTCGTTGTGAATATTGGTCCTCAGCATCCAGCAACACATGGTGTGCTAAGACTTCAAACTATTCTTGATGGTGAGACCATTAAGAAAATCTATCCCCACTGCGGTTATATCCACAGAGGTATCGAAAAGATTTCTGAAGGCTTCGTTTATCCACAAACATTAGGCTTTGCAGATCGTATGGACTACTTGAGTGCGATGCAAACACGTCATGCTTTAGTAGGCGTAGTAGAAGAGGCTTTGGGTGTGGAACTTAGCGATCGCATTAAGTATATTCGTACTATTATGGACGAATTGCAACGTATCGACTCTCACTTATTGTTCTATAGCTGTTGCGGTCAGGACCTTGGTGCTTTGACAGCGTTTATCTATGGCATGAGAGATCGTGAGGAAGTGCTTAATGTTATGGAAGAAACAACAGGCGGACGACTTATTCAAAACTATTATAGAATAGGTGGTTGCCAAGAAGATATCGACGTAAACTTAGTTGAAAACGTTAAGAAGCTTTGCAAATATCTTAAACCTAAGTTTAAAGAATATCACGATATTCTATCAAGTAACCGTATCTTTATGAACCGCTTCAAAGGTGTTGGAGTGTTAAGTAAAGAAGATGCAATAAGCTATGGCTGTACTGGTGGTACTGGTAGAGCAGCAGGTTGGGCTAATGATGTGCGTAAGCATCATCCTTATGCTATGTATGATAAGGTAGAATTCGATGAAATAACCTTTACACATGGCGATAGCTACGATCGTTATCTTGTGCGTATGGCAGAACTTGAACAAAGTGTTCGTATCCTAGAACAATTGATAGATAATATTCCAGAAGGCGACTTCTATATCAAACAAAAGGCAGTTATCCGTGTTCCAGAGGGACAATGGTATTTCTCTTGTGAAGGTAGTAGAGGTGAAATTGGTGTTTATCTAGATTCAAAGGGTGACAAAATGCCTTATCGTTTGAAATTCCGTCCTATGGGATTGCCACTCGTTTCTGCTCTAGACGAAATGTGTAGAGGTGAGAAAATTGCCGATCTTATTGCAGTAGGAGCATCTTTAGATTATGTAATACCAGATATAGATAGATAATTATGTTTGATTTTAGTTTAGTAACAACATGGTTCGACTCACTCCTAAGAAATACACTTGGACTAGGAGATTTTATGTCGGTATTGATAGAATGTGTGGTTGTGGCTCTCCTAATCTTATTAGGTTATGCCGTGTTGGCAATCATTCTTATTTTTATGGAACGTAAAGTATGTGCTTACTTCCAATGTCGTTTAGGTCCAATGCGTGTTGGTCCTTGGGGAGTTCTGCAGGTTTTCGCAGACGTTATCAAAATGTTGATCAAAGAAATCTTCCCCGTAGACAAGGCAGATAAGCTACTTTATAATATGGCTCCCTTCTTAGTTCTCATTGGATCGGTAGGTGCTTTCGCCTTTCTTCCATGGAATAAAGGAGCTTCGATCTTAGATTTTAATGTTGGAGTGTTCTTGATGAGCGCAATATCTAGTATTGGTGTTGTGGGTGTTTTCATCGCAGGATGGAGCTCTAACAATAAGTTTAGTGTTATTTCTGCTATGCGTGGAGCTGTTCAGATGATTTCTTATGAAATGTCATTGGGCTTATCTCTTATCACAGCAGTTGTGCTAACAGAAACAATGCAGCTAAGTGGTATAGTAGAATCCCAAGCAGATGGCTGGTTGATTTTTAAAGGACACGTTCCTGCTTTAATAGCATTTTTGGTGTTCTTAATCGCTGGTAACGCTGAAGCTAACCGTGGACCATTCGACTTAGCCGAAGCGGAAAGTGAGCTAACAGCAGGTTATCATACTGAATATTCAGGTATGGGATTCGGCTTTTTTTATCTAGCTGAGTACCTTAACTTGTTTATTGTAGCAGGAACAGCCGCTACTGTCTTCTTAGGAGGATGGATGCCACTTCATATTAACGGACTTGATGGATTTAATCAAGTGATGGATTATATCCCAGGTATCGTTTGGTTCTTGGCTAAAGCCTTTATACTCATTTGGTTGTTGTTATGGATTAAGTGGACATTCCCACGTCTTCGTATCGACCAAATATTGAAACTCGAATGGAAATACTTAATGCCTTTGAGCCTTCTTAACTTAGTGTTAATGACCCTTATGGTTGCTTTGGGCTGGCATTTTTAAATCTACGACGAAATGGAAGATAAAAAAACAACATATTTCGGAGGGATAAAAGAAACTGCAAAGAGTTTACTTACAGGTATGGGTGTTACTTGGAAAGAGTATTTTACACCAAAGATCACCGAGCAGTATCCCGAGAATAGAAAAACAGTTCACATTTCTGCACGTCATCGTGGTACATTGATTATGCCACATGATGAAGATGGAAAGAATAAATGTGTGGCTTGTTTAATGTGTGAATCTGCATGCCCCAATGGTACTATACGCATAAAATGGGATAACGTTGTTACCCCAGATGGTAAGAAAAAACGTTTATTGCAAGACTATGAGTATGACCTTGGCGACTGTATGTTTTGCCAATTGTGCGTGAATGCATGTAATTATGATGCTATTCATTTCTCTAATGGCTTTGAACATTCTGTATTTAACAGAAATGTTTTGGTGGAACATCTAAACAATCCACCAACAGAAGAGGAAATGAAGCAATATGCAGAGAACGCAAAGAAAGCAGAAGAAGCTAAGGCTGCAGCTGCAAAAGCAAAGGCAGAAGCAGAGGCTGCAAAGGCTAAAGCAGAGGCAGAAGCTGCTAACAATGTAGAAACAACAAAAGCAGAGGAGGAAAAATAAACTATGGCAAACTTAATTATGTTTTGTATCTTAGCCGTAATTATCCTTGGATCGGCTATCGTTTGCGTTACAACAAAACGCATTATGCGAGCTGCAACCTTTCTCTTGTTTGTGTTGTTTGGCGTTGCAGGAATCTATTTCCTATTAGGTTACACCTTCTTAGGAGCTGCTCAGATATCTATTTACGCAGGTGGTATCACCATGGTATATATCTTTGCAATTCAACTTGTATCAAAACGAACCCTACAAGGTTTGCAAGAATCATTTAGCTTGAAGAAGTCTTTGGGTGGAGTTCTTGTGGCTTTAGTGGGCTTAGTGATGTTTCTTGTGATTTTTGCAAAGAATGAATTCATTGGTAATGTTGTGGATTTAGGTCTAGCAAATGAAGTGAGCATGCATGAAGTAGGTACTACTTTGATTGGAACAGATAAAGGACAATATGCCCTTCCATTTGAGTTGATCTCAGTGTTCCTATTGGCATGTATCATTGGAGGTGTAATGATTGCACGAAAGGAGGATAAAAAATGATTTCAGTATATGCTTTATTAGCGTTAAGTACGCTATTATTTTTTATAGGAGTATTTGGTTTCATTACACGAAGAAACCTAATAGCGATGCTCATTTCTATTGAGTTAGTATTAAACTCAGTGGATATTAACTTCGCAGTTTTTAATCGTATGCTTCACCCCAATAATGCAGAAGGATTCTTCTTTACATTATTCTCGATGGGAGTTGCTGCTGCAGAGACTGCTGTTGCCATCGCTATAATTATTAATGTGTACCATAATCTGAAGAATGATCAGGTGAACGGTATTGAAAACATGAAATTTTAGAAAGGATTATGGATTACAGTTTTGTCTTTTTAATACTTCTTTTACCTGCACTTTCTGCCATTGTTCTTGGTTTGGCAGGTATGAAGATGAGTCATAAAGTGGCTGGTCTGATAGGGACATTGGTGTTAGGAACACTTTTTTCATTATCTCTTTACACTGCGATTGAGTATTTCTTGATTCAAGGTAGAGGAGCTGATGGATTGTATCCAACCATCACTGCATTTAATATTAACTGGCTTCATTTTAATGAATTTTTGACTTTCAATATTGGTTTCCGCCTCACCCCAATCTCGGTTATGATGTTGGTGGTAATCACTACTGTTAGTTTTATGGTGCATATCTACTCATTTGGATACATGCATGGCGAGAAAGGCTTCCAACGTTACTATGCTTATCTCTCATTGTTTACAATGTCTATGCTTGGATTAGTTGTTGCAACTAACATATTCCAAATGTATTTATTCTGGGAGTTAGTGGGTGTTAGCTCATATTTGCTAATCGGTTTCTACTATCCACAGCAAGCTGCGGTGTCAGCATCAAAGAAAGCGTTCATCGTTACACGATTTGCTGACTTGTTCTTCCTTATCGGTATCCTTGTATATAGTTATTATGTAGGAACCTTTAACTATGATCTAACGGCAATGCCAGAGCTTGCAGGAAAGGCAGCAGCTGCCGCTTCGATACTTCCTTGGGCTCTATTCTTGATGTTTATAGGTGGTGCAGGTAAGAGTGCTATGTTCCCATTGCACATCTGGTTGCCAGATGCTATGGAAGGACCAACACCAGTTTCTGCGCTAATTCACGCTGCAACGATGGTTGTTGCTGGTGTTTATTTAACCGCAAGTTTATTCCCCTTGTTCGTACAGTACGCTCCAGAGCAACTTCATTGGATTGCTTATATAGCAGCACTCACCGCTTTTTATGCTGCAGCAGTTGCTTGTGTACAAAGTGATATCAAACGTGTTTTGGCATTCTCAACCATCTCTCAGATTGGTTTTATGTTGGTTGCTCTTGGTGTTTGCTTACCAGATGCAGCAACAAGTGCCGTTGCACACACAGAAGAATATGCTGATGTAGAAGGCTTAGGATATATGGCTAGTATGTTCCATTTGTTCACTCATGCTATGTTTAAGGCATGTTTATTCCTTGGAGCAGGTTGTATTATTCACGCAGTGCATTCAAACGAGAAAGCATATATGGGTGGCTTACGTAAGTATATGCCAATAACTCATATCACCTTCTTAATCTCTTGTCTTGCTATTTCAGGTATTCCACCTTTCAGTGGATTCTTCTCAAAAGATGAAATACTTGTTGCTTGTTATCACTTTAGCCCATTCATGGGAGCAATAATGAGTGGAATAGCAATGATGACAGCGTTCTATATGTTCCGTTTGTATTATGTAATTTTCTGGGGAAAGAGCTATTACGAAGCAAATATTGATAATGGAGCACACAAACCACATGAAGCACCATTAGTAATGACCTTCCCTTTGATATTCTTATCAATCATAACAGTTCTTTGTGGCTTTATTCCTTTCGGACAATATGTATCTGCTAACGGAATAGGTTTCACGACTCACATGCATTGGAACGTAGCTTTAACAAGTGTTGGTTTAGCAGTTGTTGCGATTATTGCAGCAACATTGATGTACAAAGGTGAGGAAACACCATTTGCAGACAAGCTTGCTAAAACATTCCCAACACTTCATAAGGCAGCATATCGTCGTTTCTACATGGACGAAGTATGGCAATTTGTTACTCATAAGATTATCTTCCGCTTTGTAAGTACACCTATCGCATGGTTCGATAAGCATGTTATCGATGGTACATTCGACTTCCTTGCATGGGGAGCAAATGAAGGTGCAGAGACAATTCGTCCATGGCAAAGTGGTGATGTACGTAAATATGCAGCATGGTTCTTAACTGGTGCCGTTGCATTAACATTAGTATTACTTAGTATATTGAACTAAAATGAGCATATTAACATTATTTGTAGTCATTCCCGTAATTATGTTGTTGGGTTTATGGTTAAGCCGAAATCTAGCACAAATACGTGGTGTAATGGTTGTTGGTGCAACAGCTTTGTTAGCATTGTCAGCTTGGTTAACCATTACTTTCATTCAGATGCGCAATGCAGGCAATACAGATCCAATGTTGTTCACCTACAGTGTGCCCTGGTTTAAGTCGTTGAATATCGCTTATAGTGTAGGCGTTGATGGTGTTTCTGTAGTGATGATCCTTTTATCAAGTATCATTGTGTTTACAGGCACCTTTGCTTCTTGGCAGTTAAAGCCCTTAACAAAAGAATACTTCCTTTGGTTTGTTCTTCTATCTATAGGTGTTTATGGATTCTTTATCTCGACAGATATGTTCACAATGTTCATGTTCTACGAGGTTGCACTTATCCCAATGTACCTTCTTATTGGTGTATGGGGTAGTGGTAAGAAAGAATATGCAGCAATGAAGCTAACCCTTATGCTTATGGGAGGCTCGGCTTTACTTATCATTGGTATTCTTGGTATCTACTTCTTCAGTGGTGCTACAACCATGAATGTACAAGAGTTAGCTGCTCTTCACAATATTCCTAGTGGAGTTCAAAATGTTCTTTTCCCATTTGTGTTTATTGGTTTTGGTGTTCTTGGAGCACTTTTCCCATTCCACACATGGTCTCCTGATGGTCACGCATCAGCTCCTACAGCCGTTTCAATGCTCCATGCTGGTGTATTGATGAAGTTAGGAGGATATGGATGTTTCCGTATTGCGATGTATCTATTGCCTAATGCAGCTCATGATTTGTCGTGGATATTCCTTATCCTCACAACTTGTTCAGTTGTATATGGCGCATTCTCAGCTTGTGTTCAAACCGACTTGAAATACATCAATGCTTATTCTTCAGTGTCACACTGTGGTTTAGTGCTTTTCGCATTATTGATGATGACTCAAACATCATGCACAGGAGCAGTACTTCAGATGTTATCTCACGGTTTGATGACAGCCTTGTTCTTTGCTCTAATCGGTATGATTTATGGTAGAACACACACAAGAGATATTCGTCAGTTAGGTGGTTTGATGAAGATTATGCCATTCCTTAGTGTTGGATATGTAGTTGCTGGTCTTGCAAACCTTGGTCTTCCAGGATTTAGTGGATTCGTTGCAGAGATGACAGTCTTTGTAGGTTCATTTGAAAATGGCGACACCTTCCACAGAGTTTGTACCATCATTGCTTGTACAAGTATTGTAACAACAGCGGTATACATTCTAAGAACAGTGGGAAAGATCTTGTATGGTAAAGTTGCAGATCCACACTTTGAAGAATTAACAGATGCAACATGGGACGAACGTTTCTCAGTTATCTGCTTAATCTTCTGTGTTGCAGCTCTTGGTATTGCACCATTCTGGGCAAGCAACATCATCAATAGCAGCTTAGGTCCATTGTTACAACACATTCATACATTTGGTGCAGTAGCAACAATGTAAGTATTATTCATCGCAATAAAAAATATTTTAGATAATGAATTACGGTCAATTTCTAACAATGCAGCCAGAGGTTAGTTTAATGG
Source organism: Prevotella sp. (assembly GCA_052173735.1). Classification (GTDB taxonomy): domain Bacteria; phylum Bacteroidota; class Bacteroidia; order Bacteroidales; family Bacteroidaceae; genus Prevotella. The sequence goes on along the minus strand of JBQMYA010000035.1, from coordinate 2,870 downwards.
CACTATTGGTTATTACCTTTATTGCCGACTTTATCTCAGCTGGAAAAGAACGTCGTTGGTTCAATCCATTGGTGTGTGTGCTTATGTTGCTACATCTTGTGTTGAACTTTCAACCATCAGTTGCCATGGAAGCCTTTGGTGGAATGTATCAAACCAACTCATCAATAAGTGTTATTAAAACAATACTTGCGTTGGGTACACTACTAGTTTTCATTCAAAGTCGTACATGGTTACAACGTAATGACACATCTTTTAAAGAAGGAGAATTTTACCTTTTAATCATCTCAACATTGTTGGGTATGAATATGATGGTAAGTGCAGGACATTTCCTTTTATTCTTCTTAGGACTCGAAATGGCGTCAGTTCCAATGGCATGTCTAGTGGCATTCGACAAATATCGTCACAATTCAGCAGAAGCTGGTGCTAAGTTCATTCTTACAGCAACCTTCTCAAGCGGTGTAATGTTGTTCGGTATTTCACTTATTTACGGAGCTGTAGGAACATTATATTTCAACGATTGCGCATCACTTATCACAGCTTCACCTCTAACCATCTCAGGTCTGGTGTTCTTCTTTAGTGGTTTAGCATTCAAAATATCATTGGTTCCATTCCACTTCTGGACAGCAGATACCTACCAAGGAGCCCCAACAACAGTTACAGGTTACTTATCGGTAGTATCTAAGGGAGCCGCAACTTTTGCTTCACTAACAATCCTTATGAAAGTGTTTGTAAATATGGTAGAACATTGGCAAATACTTCTTTACATCCTAATTGTATTGAGTATCACCATTGGAAACCTTTTTGCAATTCGCCAAACAGAGCTAAAACGCTTCATGGCATTTAGTTCAATATCACAAGCAGGTTATATTATGTTGGCAGTAGTTGCCGACAATGCAATGGGTATTGCTGCACTTTCATATTATGTGTTGATTTATGTAGTAGCCAACCTAGCTGTTTTTGCAATTATTGGTGCTATTGAAGAGCGTAATAACGGAGTTACCGACATCGAGGCATATAATGGTTTATACACCACCAATCCAAAGCTTTCGTTCATCATGACCCTTGCTTTGTTCTCATTAGGTGGTATTCCTCCATTCGCAGGTATGTTCAGTAAGTTCTTTGTTTTCATGTCTGCAGTAGAGCAAGGCTCAACACTTTCTTATGTAATAGTGTTCATTGCCTTGATCAACACCGTTGTAAGTTTATACTATTATCTATTGATAGTAAAAGCAATGTATATCAACAAGAGCGAAAATCCTTTGCCAACATTCAAGTCAGATGTTAACACAAAGATTACACTTGCACTTTGCACCATCGGTGTATTGTTATTCGGTGTATGCTCTTATATCTTCGAATACATTGCAGTCAACGTGACAATATAAGATAGGACGTTTCTTTATTATTACAATAGAGTTGTATTATATTATTTATATAACCACCTACAGGAAATTATTTTGTAGGTGGTTTTTTCATATATTCATTTCACTGACTTCGCTTAAAAAATGAAATAAGGATGTAAAGAAAAGCATTTAGCAAAGCATATAGCGTTCTTATTCAAAAGAATATCATTAAATTTGCACTAGCAAAAGGATACAAAAACAATCTAAAAGCAGTTGTTATGCAGTATCCATTCAATCAATACATCTCAAAAAGTTATGATTCAAAAGATGCAAAAAGGCGATTACGACCATTATGTGGTTAAAGTTGAAGACACATTGCTTAACTGGCTTGTAACCAACGTCACCACAATGAGCCGTAATAAACTAAAAGATATATTAGCAGGACAAGGCATTAAGGTGAATGGAAAAATCACAACAAAGTATGATTATCCATTAACTCCAGGCATGAAGATTGCCATTAGTAAAACAAAACGCAACAATTTGTTTAAAAGCAAATATGTAGATATTGTTTACGAAGATAATCATATCATTGTAGTTCACAAAAAAGCAGGAATTCTTTCGATGCCTGTAGGACGTGGATCGCTTAATGTTAAGGCAGTTCTCGACGACTATTTGATGCGTACAAAGCAAAAGTGTAATGCCCATGTGGTGCATCGTTTAGATAGAGAAACAAGTGGATTGATGGTGTATGCCAAAGATAAACGAGTAGAAAGACTATTTGAAGAAGACTGGCATAATATTGTTTACGATCGCCGTTATATGGCTGTTGTAAGTGGAGAAGTGCACGAAAACGAAGGAACCATTGCCAATTGGTTGAAAGATAACAAAATGTTTGTTACCTATTCGTGTCCTTTTGATAACGGAGGAAAGTATGCAGTAACGCATTTTCACGTGATTAAACGCACCGCTTATCACACACTTGTAGAGTATAAACTCGAAACAGGGCGTAAAAATCAAATTCGTGTGCACTCTGCCGACATGGGACATCCCGTGTGTGGAGATACAAAATATGGTAATGGTGATGACCCAATAGGACGCCTTTGTCTTCATGCTTATATCCTTGCGTTCTACCATCCAATTACACATAAGCCCCTTCAGTTCGAAACACCCATTCCTTCAGACTTCAAACGAATCGTGAAATAAACCTCATTAAGGTTTGTTCTCTACTTAAAATAAAAGAGCCTATAGTATCTATATCGATGCTATAGGCTTTCTTCTTGATGGTGTTTCTTTGCAAAAGGCAATGTCGCTTACTATCAATTTCTTACAGAAATAGAAATACAAGCACTGCTTTTGTGTTGTAATATCATTGCTTTTAGGGGCTTATATTCATCCTTTTACATTGTAATTCGCTAGCTTTTCTTTTAAAGCATCAAGGCATTGCTTTGTCTGTTCAGTACTTTCCCTTTTTAAAGCATAAAGAAACGCACTAAAAAGTAAAATTGTTACATTCTCTTTTGTAACCATATA
>JBQMYA010000034.1:0-21109 GCA_052173735.1 Prevotella sp. | reverse complement strand
ACGAACCAAGCAATAGATCAATGCACCGTATGCTATAAGCGACAAACCTTGAGAGAATGGGTTATCCAACCATGCTTGATTGATAAAGTCGAATCCTGCAAAACGCAACAAAGCACTCACAACGCCCATCAAAGCACCGCCAGCAATAAATCCACTTGCAATAAGTGTACCCTTTTCGCCTCTTTCTTCGTTCACCTTAGCATTGCTGCTACGTGATGTTACATACCAATTTACGGCACCACCCACAACTAGTGGAAGGTTCAATTCAAGTGGAATGAACATTCCAAGTGCAAAAGCAAGAGCAGGAACCCTACACCATGTTAATACAATAGCTATCAAAGCACCAATTGCATACAACAACCATGGAGCACCTGCGCCATTCATCAAGGGGTCGATAACTGCCGCCATAGCATTGGCTTGTGGTGCAGCTAGCTGACCAGAAGCAAAGCCATAAGTACTATTTAATAACATCATTACACCTCCAACAGTTGCTGCCGACACCAAAGTACCCAAGAATTTCCATGTTTGTTGCTTCTGCGGAGTTGTTCCAATCCAATAACCTATCTTCAAATCGGTAACAAATGCGCCCGCCATAGACAAGGCTGTACAAACCACTCCACCCATAATTAGGGCTGCAACCATACCACTTGCTCCATTCAATCCTACTGCAACAAGAACCACTGATGCCAAAATTAAGGTCATTAAGGTCATTCCTGAAACAGGATTACTACCCACAATGGCAATGGCATTGGCTGCCACAGTTGTAAATAAGAAGGCGATAATTGCCACAAGCAACACACCCACAACAGCATAGAACAAGTTGTTCATCACACCGAACCAAAAGAATAAGAAAATAACCAATAAGGTTATTAACGAACCTATTGCGATGATTCTAAATGAGATGTCACGTTGTGTGCGGATAGCTTCGCTCTTTTCTGCAGATGCAGAACCGCCTCTTAGCTCTTTAGAAGCAAGGACAATGGCGTTTTTAATGATGCTCCACGATTTGATAACACCAATAATGCCAGCCATTGCAATACCTCCAATACCGATACTCTTACCATAATATTTAAAGATTTCTTCAGCACTCATCGAGCCAACAGTTTGAGTTATTGATGCGTCCCAATTGTTTAAAACAGTGTCATGGAATACCAACGACATACCAGGAACAATCAACCACCACACCGCAGCAGAGCCTAAGCAGATAATTAGCGTATAACGTAAACCAACGATATAACCCAATCCAAATAAGGCAGCACCTGTATTGATTTTAAATACCAATTTTGTTTTGTCGGCAAGAGCTGTTCCCCATCCCATAACTCGTGAGGTTACATTCTCGTTCCACAAACCAAATGTAGCCACAACAAAGTCGTATAAGCCACCTATTAAGCCTGCAAGCAACAGTTTTTTGGTTTGTCCGCCTCCTTTTGCACCGCTCACTAGCACCTGAGTTGTTGCTGTTGCTTCGGGGAAAGGATATTTACCATGCATGTCTTTCACAAAGTATTTGCGGAAAGGAATGAGAAATAAGATTCCAAGAACACCCCCTAAAAGTGATGCAATGAATATTTTGAAGAATGAAGCACTTATTTCTGGATATTTTGCTTGTAGAATATAAATAGCAGGAAGGGTAAAAATTGCTCCTGCAACCACTGCTCCCGAGCAAGCACCAATACTCTGTATAATTACATTCTCACCTAAAGCGTTCTTCCTTTTCGATGCAGTTGAAACGCCCACAGCTATAATTGCGATGGGAATTGCAGCCTCGAACACTTGTCCTACCTTTAATCCTAGGTAGGCAGCAGCGGCAGAAAAGATTACAGCCATTAAGATTCCCCAAATCACTGACCATGGTGTTACTTCTGGATAGCTATTTGGGGGCGACATCAAAGGTTCATACTCTTCGCCTTCTCTCAATTCCTTAAAGGCGTTTTCTGGTAGTTTTTCAGGAACATTCATTTTCTTTCTTGTTTTTGTTTATTTATATTCTACGAATAGTTTTTATCCGTTTTCCTTCTAATTCTTTTCTTTGAGCGATGTAATAGCTAAAAGAGTTTTTTAGTGAGACAGACTCGTTGAGGGACATTAACTACACTAAAAAACTCTTGTTGTTCTTTTTAACCACTACAATTTATTTTTGAGACTCTTCTGGAGCCTTATCAATTAGCTCCATAAACTGATCGAGTTTGGGAGTGATAATAATCTGCGTACGACGGTTGCGTTGCTTTCCTAACTCTGTATTGTTGTTGGCAATGGGGTTATATTCACCACGTCCACCAGCTGTTAAGCGTTTAGGATTCACGCCATAGTGTGTTTGTAGATATTGAACTACGCTCGAAGCACGCAAACAAGACAAGTCCCAATTGTTACGAATGTTCTCTCTTGCGATGGGCACATTGTCGGTATTGCCTTCGATAAGCACGTCATAATCTTTATAATCGGTAATGATTTTTGCAATCTTACTTAGTGTTTCTGCTGCTCTATCGTTTATTTCATAGCTTCCACTCTTATACAACATGTTGTCAGCTAACGAGATATAAACTACACCTTTCAACACTTGTACGTCTACTTCTTTAAGCTCTTCTTTGCTTAACGAGCGTGTTAAGTTGTTCGAAAGCACCATGTTTAGTGAGTCGCTCTTGCTCTTCACTTCCACTAAGTGACGGATATATTGGTTCGACTCATTGATTTGGTCAACCAATTTCGAAATATTCACGTTGTTTGCATTACTATTTAACAAACTCTTATCGAGTGAATTTTGCAATGATGCATAATCTTTCTTTTGTTGAGCAAGCTGTTCTTCCAAGCTGTTCACACGTGCTCTGCTAGCAGCAAGCTCTTCTTTTGCTGATTGGAACGATTCTGTTAAATTTTTATTTTCTAATCTACAATTATCTAGTTCTTTTTTACTTGCGCAACTACTTGCTAATAGTACTCCTGCGAAAAGAGCGGCAATAAATGTTTTCTGTTTCATAATCTTCATTATTTAATTATTCTTCTATTTGTGTTTAACTAGTATCTCAGCTTGGTCACAAATATATAAATAAAAAGAGAATTAAGCCTTATTGTTTTTTGTTTTTTATATTTTTCGCCCTATTTCTTTGTATTTATTACCTTTACAACTCTGTAATTGACTTACATCTACGCTTTTTCATCGTTCAACATCTTTCCCTTTATCTTCTCAAATCAATCAGCTTCTTTTCTTTCTTCAATCCCCTTTGACAAGGTTGCTTCCCTATCAAAGTATAAAAGCATAACTATTACTAATCAATAGCTATGCTTTTATGCCCTAAACTCAATGCTTTTACCTTGCAAAAGCACAGAGTTTATTTTCCTTTTATTTTTCTTGTTCAACCTGTTTGTCTTGTGCTTGCACTTTTTTATTCGACAACACCAAAAATATAACTGATGAAATTATTAATAACAAACCTATCGCAATGGGAACAGTAAAAGGCTCGCTAAATACGAATACACCCACAAACATGGCAGTAACGGGTTCGAATGCGCCTAAGATAGCAGCCATAGTACTGCTCACTTTCTTTAATGCCATGATGAGAGTAATGTTACTTATCGCAGTAGGAACTAGTCCTAAGAGTGCCAAGTTTATAAATGCTGAGGTAGAAGGAATACCTTTTATACCTCCAGAAGCAAAAAGCGAATAGAACGAAATGAGCAACATTGTGAAAAAGAACACATAAAATGTTAGCTTGAGTGATGACATTTTACGTATGCGCATCACTGGAAGTGTCACCATATAAGTGGCATATAAGAATCCAGAAAGTAGCTCACACAACAGTCCTTTGTATGAAGCTTGAAAGTCTCCGTCTATCACTCCCGACAAAAGAACAACGCCTCCGATGGCTAAAAAGATAGAAAGAATAGAGCCAAGTTTAAGTCGTTCTTTAAAGAATATACCCATAAGCAGAGCCGTCCACACTGGATATGAGAACAAAAGTGTAGTGGCAATACCGCTCGACATGTATTTATAACCCTCAATAAGTGCAATGGCAGAAACTGCATAGAGCAACGAAATAAACATAATTCTAAAGGCATCGCCTCGGTTGATGTGCATAGAACGTTTATTGGCAATGAGCACTAAGAGTATAATTATACCTGCAAAGGCAAACCGATACACAAGAAGTGAAAGAGAATCAATGCCTTCGTTCAATACAGGGATACTGAATAAAGGAATTGTTCCGAATGCTATTGCAGAAATAGATGCCTCTACTAATCCTCTTATATTGTTATTGTTTAAAGCCATATCTTTAACATTTTGCTGTTAAGGGGTTATTCTTTATTTCTTAAATTGTTTAGTTCTTGCTCTTTCCCGCACCTATTATCAATAGCGAAACCGATACAAGTGTAAGAATAAGACCTAATATTGTGTACTGATTGAGGGTCTCTCCGAAAACTAAAAGACCGATAATCAATGCGGTAATGGGCTTAAATACGCCCAAAATAGCAGTTAAAGTACTGCTCACTTTCTTTAATGCTACGATGAGAGCAATATTACTTATGGCTGTAGGAATGAGTCCTACGAGAACCAAATTCAATGCAACACTCTTGTTGGCAATAGGTGCAAGCTCGCCTTTGGTGATGAACGAGAAACCTAAAATCAACAACATCGTAAAAAGAAAAATATAGAAAGTGAGCGCAAGCGATGGCATCTTCTTCACTTCAAGACGTGGAAACACCACTAAATAAATGGCATAAGTCAATCCTGAAAGAAGTTCCCAAGCCACTCCTATATGCGAGTTTTGAAGATCTGAGCCTGTTATTCCGGACAACAACACAACACCAACCACAGCTAATACGATAGAAACTATGGTTTTAAAGTTTAATCGCTCACGAAAGAAAACTGCCATTAACAAGGCTGTCCACACTGGATATGAAAACACAAGTGTGGTGGCAACACCCGTAGGCATATAGTTATAACCTTCTATTAGTGATAAGGCAGAAAGCGAATAAATACACGATAACAATAAAAGTTGTCCTATATCTTTTAAAGAAACGCGTAAAGATACTTTTTGAAAGAGTGTTAATAACAAGAGAGCAATACCCCCGAAAAAGAATCGATAAACTACAAGTGAAAGCGAATCCATACCACTTTTAAGAACAGGAAGACTAAAAAGTGCTATTGTTCCAAAAGTGATTGATGAGATTGCAGCGGCACTTAAGCCTTTAAAATTTGTATTCATGAAGTATTATGTATTAATTATTTTCTAACTAAGAGAAGTTTCTTTTATTTTTGTATATCTATTATAATAACATAAATCCAGCAAAAGCAGCATAGAGAATCATGTGTATGGGATTGATCTTCACCATCTTCGTACCCACAAATGTAGCAATAAACAAAGCTATGCTAATGCAGAATTGCCATCGACTTACACCAAACGAGCCAAAATTATCTGTGTTCATCAACATCAATGTCGCAGCTGCTAAGAGTCCAACAACGGCAGGTCGCAAGCCTTCAAACACACTTTGCACCGCAGTTGTCTTCATATAATGCATAAACATCTTTGTAATTAAAATCATAAGGATAAACGTTGGCAACACTAATGCAAATGTAGCGATGGCACTTCCCAATACACTCATGCTCGTTCCGTAGCCCATTGAGTGCACAGCAGAATAACCACAATAGGTCGCAGTGTTTATTCCTATAGGTCCAGGAGTCATCTGACTGATGGCAACTACATTGGTAAACTCTGCCGATGTCAACCAATGATGATTGCGAACTACCTCTGTTTGTATGAGAGATAGCATACCATAGCCTCCTCCAAAGCCGAAAAGTCCAATTTCAAAGAATGTTATAAATAGCTGAATAAATATCATTTCTCAATATATTTCATTTGTCTTTTACACCTTATTATATTATAGGTGTGTTGCGTGGCGAATGTTTTCTTGTTGCTGTTTCTTGCTCTTACAAGCCTATTCGGTAGGTTTAATAAACTGCCCATATAGAAATCCACCTATTCCAGCAGCCAAAATAATGAAGATTGGATTCACTCCCATTGCCCAAATGAGCAACGTTGAGAGAATAGGAATCCAACAATTGGTCCACGAAATCTTTGCACTTAAAGCCATATTCCATGTAGGAACGGCAATTAAAGCAACCACAGCAGGACGTATTCCCTTAAATATCGACTCAACAACAGGATTGTCTTGAAAGTTATGAAAGAAGAGAGCAATGAGCAATATGATGATGAATGAGGGCAAAGCGGTGGCTAATGTGGTGCAAATAGCTCCTGGAACACGCTTTATTTTATATCCTATAAAGGTGCTAAGGTTAATTGCAAACACGCCAGGACAGCTCTGTGCAACGGCTATAAGGTCAACAAATTCGTCCTTAGTAATCCACTTTCGTTTCTCAACAATCTCCGATTCGATAATTGGTATCATTGCATATCCACCACCAAGGGTGAATGCTCCGATCTTAAAAAAGGTTTTAAAACTCTCCCAATACACTATATTTATCTGCTTTAAGCTATTTTTCTGTTGTCTAGTTCATATATTGTTTGCACAAGAAAAGTCGTTAAAAAACTATTAACAACTCTCCTTGTGCAATGTAATTCACTTTATTTTGAGATTTTGCTCTCAACCCATTTGCGTGCATTTACAAAGGCTTCGAACCATGGAGTTACCTCATCTGCAACTCTATTGCTTGGATAATAAGCGTTTTGCCATGGGAAAATAGCACGCTCTGGATGTGGCATCATAGCCAAATGACGACCATCTGCACTACAAATACCAGCAACATTATGGTCTGAACCATTTGGATTTGCAGGATAATCGGCATAATGATAAGTGGCAATGACATGGTACTTATCAATCGATTCAGGAAGAATAAAGCGTCCTTCTCCATGCGCAACCCATACACCTAATGAGCTATTAGATAGCGATTGTAACATAACACTATTGTTTTGTGGGATGTCTAAGCCCACGAAAGCACTCTCGAACTTATGCGATTTATTGTGAACCAACTTCGAACGGTTTTGATGTTCGGGGTTAATGAGGTTCAGTTCAACCATCAATTGGCATCCATTACATATACCTAAACTTAAGGTATCGGGGCGTGAATAGAAGTTATCTAAGGCTTGTTTTGCCTTTGGATTGTATAAGAAAGCACCCGCCCAACCTTTCGCCGAGCCTAAAACATCAGAGTTAGAGAAGCCTCCACAGAACACAATCATATTGATATCCTCTAGCGTTTCACGTCCTTCTATAAGGTCAGTCATCGTTACATCTTTCACATCAAAGCCCGCTAAATAGAGCGAATAAGCCATTTCACGATCGCCATTAGTACCCTTTTCACGGATAATAGCAGCACGAATGCCTGTTTTATCACGTCTATCTGCGCTCACACCATAGCTTTCCAAGGTGCCTTTAAAGGTGCTTGTAAATTGCAATTTCAAAGGTTGCTTGCCATAGTTGTCTTTTCTTTGCTCTGCACAGCCATTGAAACTTTGTTTGCAATCGAGCTGATATGAGGTGTTATACCACACAGAACGCAAATCATTGATATCGAAAGTATATTCTTGTTCGTTGCTCTTAATCACCAAAGAACGATTATTTGAAGTTGGATAACCAATCTTAGCAAATCCTATTCCCTCGTTTTCTAAGAGCGCAAAGAGTTCTTCTTTGTGTTTATCTGCAACCTGAATAACCACTCCAGGGTTCTCTGCAAAGAGCTGTTTAACGATGTCTTGATTTGCTAAGTCGTGTAGATTGATGTGCAAACCGCCTGTTTCATTAGCAAAGCACATTTCTAATAAGGTGGTAATAATACCGCCTGCGCTAATGTCGTGACCTGCCATTATCCAGCCTTTAGCTATCAATTCTTGGATAAAAGCAAAGCAGTCGGCAAAGTATTCGCTATTCTTTACAGTTGGAACATCGTCGCCTATCTTTCCAAGAGATTGCAAGAGTGCGCTACCTCCAAGTCTTTGTTCATCAAAAGAGAAGTCGATATAATATAAAGAACTGTTCTTATCGTTCACAACCACAGGCGAAACCACTTTCTTCACGTCGCTCACTTCACCACCAGCACTAACGATTACGGTTCCTGGAGATATCACTTTGCCTGCTCCATCGGGGTATTGTTGAGTCATAGATAATGAGTCTTTACCTGTAGGAACATTGATACCCAAGTCGCAACAGAAATCACTTAGAGCGTTAACAGCAGCATATAAGCGTGCATCTTCTCCCTTTTGCGATCTACAGGGCCACATCCAGTTAGCCGAAAGCGACACACTTGTTAGTCCTTCGCTTAGTGGTGCCCATACAATATTGGTCAAAGCTTCTGCCACTGCCATAACAGAACCCGCCTCAGAGTTCGCTAATGCCACCTGAGGAGCGTGTCCAATAGAAGTAGCAATACCGCTCTTTCCACGATAGTCGAGTGCAACTACACCGCAATCTGATAGTGGAAGCTGTATTTCTCCTTGACATTGTTGGCGTGCAACCTTTCCTGTTACCGAGCGATCGACCTTGTTTGTGAGCCAATCTTTACATGCAACAGCCTCTAATTGCAATACATTGTTGATATAAGTGTTGAGCTTTTCTGCCTCAACAGCAGGTGCATTGTAGTGATGTTCAACGGTTTCGTCACGCATAATGGTTTTAGGTGAATGACCAAACATCTGTGCTACGTCCATATCGAAAGGCTTAACGCCATCTAATTGTTCAAAAGAAAAGTGCGCATCTCCTGTTGTTTCGCCTACAACATATAGCGGAGCACGTTCTCTTTCTGCTATTTTCTTCACCTCATCGATGTGTTTTTCATCGATAAGAAGACCCATACGCTCTTGACTTTCATTAGCGATTATTTCTTTTGCAGATAGGGTTTTGTCGCCAAGAGGTAGTTTATCGACATGAATAACGCCTCCACATTCTTCAACAAGTTCCGATAAACAGTTAAGATGTCCTGCCGAACCGTGGTCGTGAATAGACACAACTGGGTTGTCATTGCTTTCTGTTAGTGCTCTAACAAGGTTGTAAGCACGTTTTTGCATCTCTGGGTTTGCACGTTGAACTGCGTTCAATTCGATACCATTAGAATAGCGTCCTGTATCTACAGAAGACACACTTCCGCCTCCAAGTCCAATGCGATAATTATCTCCACCCACAACAACTACTTTGTTACCTGCGTGTGGTTCTTTCTTTAAGCAGTCTCTTTGAGTTCCATAGCCCACACCTCCTGCAAGCATAATCACCTTGTCGTATGCATAAAGAGGAGCGTTGTTGCCATCTTGTTCTTGATGTTCGAAAGTGAGAACAGAGCCACAAATCAATGGTTGTCCAAACTTATTACCAAAGTCGCTCGCACCATTCGAAGCCTTAATCAATATGTCTTCGGGCGATTGATACAACCATTTACGGGCTGGTATAATTGTTTCCCAAGGGCGAATGTTGCCGTCTTGGGCTTTAAGACGAGGATAAGAGGTCATGTAAACGGCTGTACCTGCAATAGGACAAGAACCAATTCCGCCTCCCATACGGTCTCTAATTTCTCCTCCTGTACCTGTTGCTGCACCATTAAAGGGCTCTACTGTGGTGGGGAAGTTATGTGTTTCAGCTTTTATTGAAATAACGCTGTCGATGTTACGAATAACGAAATAGTCGCTTGTTGCTGCACTTTGAGGTGCAAACTGTTCGATAGTTGGACCCTTTGCAAAGGCTACATTGTCTTTATAAGCACTGAGAATAGCATTAGGATTCTCTGCAGTTGTGCGCTTAATCATAGCAAAGAGCGATGAAGGCATTTCCTTTCCGTCGATAATAAAGGTACCTCCAAAGATCTTATGACGGCAATGTTCAGAGTTAATTTGAGCGAATCCAAATACTTCTGAATCGGTTAAAGAGCGTGATAGTTGCTTTTCTACATCGTGAAGATAATCTATTTCTTCTTTAGATAGAGCCAATCCTTCTGCCTCATTATACGAATCGAGGTCATCTATATACTTTATTGGAGCGGCTTGGTGGTTCACTTCGAACACGTTTTGTGTTAAACCACGGTATAAGGTCTGCAACATTGGGTCGTAATTTGCATCTTCTGAGTCTACAGGAAAGAACTCTTCTATACGCAAAATGCCGCTAAGATTCATGTTTTGTGTAATCTCAACGGCATTCGTACTCCATGGTGTTACCATCTCTTTACGTGGACCTACAAAGTAGCCTTCAATTGTTTGCTCATTAATAAACTGCGCATCACCATATAGCCAAGATAGTTTTTCGATATCATTAGCTTCAAGGTTATTGCTCACATCTGTTACAATAATGCTTTGCGATGTTGTTCTAAAAAAGAGAATCATGCTTTATTTGTATATAAATGAATATTACATTTGGAATGCTTCGAAAAGCAATTATAAAACACTGGCATCTGCTTTGTGTTATAATAGTGCAAAGATAACTATTCTTTTCTAAATAAAAGACGCTTTAAGTGAGTTATTTCACGATTTTAAGAAACTGGCAAATGAAAGCTGTTTTTTTTATTTCTGCCGACTAAAAAACGTGAATCTTTATCGCTATCTTTTCTTTATCACCTACCGAGTTATGTCTCTTTATTCAACAAGTGTTTTTTACTTGTCATACAAAAGCATTGCTTTTACATTGCAATAGCTATGCTTTTAGGGTGCAATAGCATTGAGATTAGAGTGCAAAAGCAATGATATTGTTTAACCTTTCAATATCTCTTGTAAACCATGCACATCGAGAATAACAATCTCTTTCTCTCTTACAAAAATTAAATTATCGTGTTCTAGTTCGTTAAGTGTGCGTATTAACGAGCTTTTTTGAATGCCAAAAACATCGGCAAGTTGCCTTCTCGATAACCTAAGAGGTACCGAATCGCAATGTGTTGATGCGGCTTTTCGCAATAAAAAAGTGGCAATTTTCTCTTTAATAGAACTCATATACACCATACGAATTTTATTCATTAAAAAGAAATTGATGTGTGATAGAATATGAATAAAATTGGTTCGAATATGCTCACAATAGCCAATTAAAAGCGAAAAATCATCTTTCGACATACAAAATAACACGCTCTTCTCTATCGTTTTCACTTCAACAGGCACCTCACACTCATCAGAATACACAAAAGCAGGAGCCAACATAGTGCCTGGTTTCAAATAATCTACCATTAAATGTTTGCCTTTTGCCGTGCTCATTCCAGCCGAAACAAGTCCTTCAACCACCACAACTATTTCGCAAAGAGAGTCGTTTTCTGATATAAAAACAGTTTTAGCAGGCACCTTTTTCACGCTATAGCGAAGCGTGTTCAAGTGTCTTTCAATGTCGTTAGCATCTAATCCAGAAAAAAGAGCAGACGATTCGAGTTGCGAAAAGATTGTTTTTTTCATGTGTATCTCCAACTTACGATTACAAAAATACACACTTCTGAAATTCTTTACTATACCTATTTCTAGGTATTTTTTACCCTTTTATGGTGTAAAGAGAAGAAAAGGAAGTAGAAAAACACTATCTACTTCCTTTATTATCGATTATTTTTGTGCCTTAAAACTGATCAAGAATAAACCATCTGATATCTCAACCAAAAGCGAAAGCTCGCTATCTGTAATCTTTGTAACACGCACATTCTTTATTTCTAATGGTCCAATAGGTATTCTTGTACTGATGTTTAGTACCGAATTATTGATGGTCCATGAGCCATTTTCGTAGGTATAGTCCAGCGGACTGGTTACTGTAAAGATGAATTTGTTATTGGCTTCGAACTTAAAAGTTTTCTGTGCCACAGTCACAAGCCTTGCGTATGGCTTGTTATCGCTATTTGCCACAAGCACACGAGAGGTGTGAGCAACCGAATTCCATGCGTATTTTGTAAGCATATTCACCAATTGTTGCTGTGTAAGTGTTTGTGTTGCTGCAGGCACTTTCAACTCTTTTAAAGTCGTTTTGGTTTCATTCTCTTTCACAACCACCTTCAAATTCTGCTCAAATCCCACAAGCTGATCCACCTCAAATTGCTGAGTTCCATCTGCCTTCACTAAGGCTTCAGCCAACACTTGACCACGAGCTGTGGCATAAACCAATTGCAAATGGGTTTTAGCAGCAAGTCCACTCACCTTAATAGTGGCAGTCTTTGTCTGCTCATTAAGAGTCATCTGCACTGCAGGTTCTTTCTTATCAACAGGCAAATCTTCGTTTTTTGAACACGAAACAATGCTTATTGCGCCTATAAGTAGATATAGGACAACAAAAAAATTACATGTAATTTTCTTCATATCAATATTCTTTAAAGTTAAATTATAGTTTAATTGGGTTTAATCTTCACTCACAACATAGTTGCCTTTGCCATCACTTACCAACCAAGAAGGTTTATTTTCAATCACCGTATCATTGTTCACATTCCTCAAGATAATGGTATATCCATTCCAAAATTCAGTTGGTTCTCTTTTAAATGTACTTTTTTTAAGGTTCTTTGGCAAAATAACTTTCTTTATATGCAACTCTTCTGAAGTTGTGTCGTAAAGGGTTAATGCTTCAAGTTGTGTGCAACGGCTCAAGTCAAGCACTTCTGTTTTCAAATGATATAATTCTATTCGCTTTAGAGTTGCGGGGAAAACCATACTTTTAAACATGGGTATAGGCTTGCCATCTTTCTCTAAATGTCCTATATAAATATATCCTGAAGTGAGCTTTGTGTTAGAGAAATCGATGATTTTAATATCTCCAAACGCCATAGAAGGAAAGAGATGGATAGAGTCTAACTGCTCTGGGAACTTCATATTTGCCGATAAAAACTTTCCATTTGAATAGACTTTCAACTTGGTTAGATGTGAATAATCGAACGAATCGTTATCTTTATAAGGCACATTTCCAGAACCACCAACTGCCAAAAACTCTATACTCTTTGGCAAATCTTTCGTTGCCACAGCGCTAAAATCAGGATTATAGGCAAAATATTTAAGCTTATTCAACTTTGAAAGTCCCTCTAATTCAACACTTTCATGTAAGCTTACGATCTTATTAAGATATCCTCCTATCGTCAAAGTGTCTATCTTATCGTTCAAAACAATCTTCTTTAAAGAGTGCCCTTCATCACCAATTTCAACCACATCGAGTTTGTGTAATAAAGTGTTGGCAACGTTTAAAAGCTTAAAAGCCTTGTTTTCTGCTGTATTAGTTGATATCGACAACGCTTGAAGAGCTTTATTATTAAGAATCAATTGCTCGTCGGCTGCATCCGAACTTTCGATATCTATCACCTTTGCATGAATGTTATTAAGATTGGCATTGGTATAAACTCCATTCTTTAAGCTTAGCGATTGAAGAGTGGTTGTAGGCACTTTAAGGTTGGTTAGGTCTGCTCCTTTGAACGAAAGTGTTTCTAATTGATTGTTTTTCGATAGGTCGTAGCCCGCCATATCGACAGGTTTAAAAGGCTTATTAGTGAACCACCAGTCGTATTTTTCTTTGTTTGCTTCAAACGAAAATTCTTTAAGTTTGGTCAATTTATCGAGGTCTTGCACCTTAGAAACAAAGCAAGAAGGGAACCATAGTGTTTCTAATGAAGGGAAATTAGCCAATCCCCACAAGGTAACATCTTTGTTGGTGCTTTTCAATCCCACATAATCATAAAACCCATTAAGGATCTTTAACTGATTAGAAGCAATGTTATCGTCGTTCTTTACCTTTAAAAATAGGGTGTCACCGCTTTCTAATATGTAGCCACATCCTTGCGTTAAAGCCTCTTGATAATATCTATTATACTTCAACCAAATATCCTTTTTAATTGTAGCATCGGTGATTTTAGTTATACTCCGTTTAGCTTCTTCAAATCGATAAGTAGCTAAATAAGTATCAATTCGCTCCTTTAAGTACTCTTGATACTCGCTCGAATTCTCGTTTAAGTCGATGTCTTGGGTTACAAGATTTAGAATATCGCCTGTCTCACACGATGCTAATGAAACAACTGCACATAGCGATAAAATGGTATATATAAACTTTTTCATATTCAATGTGTCTTTATTTATGTTAATTAAGTTCACGAACTGCGTCTTTTACTCCTACAAATTTAGATGTATCGGGCATCGAAGTCTTGAGCATAAACACGTAATGTGTTTCTAAATCAGACGTAACTCTAAACCAAGAACCTTTGTTTGTATCTTTCACAAGCTCTAATATATAATAGAAATGACGCCATGTATAAACTCCTTTTGAAGGCGTTTTTGAGGGCACAAACACAGCTTGCGACTTATCAATGATGAGGTTAAAGGCTTCTTCTCCCATGCTTACCTGAGGCAATTCATCTGTTTCTATAATAATTTTATTACCATCTACTCTCCAAGAAGCATTCACAACGGGATAATTACTTTCATCTAAACTACCCGAAAAGCTCGTAAATGCTGATTTCATTAGGTTCTTAGATTGAATAAAAGCCTTGTTATTTTCGCCCAAAGAGATCTTTAATCCATATAAGAAAGCAGGAGTTCTGGTTAGTAAGTCCTCAACAAACAAAGAGCGAATAGCCAACTGCGAGTTATCTTCTACAGCCTCTTTGTTCTCTGCTTTATAAGAGATTGTCTCCCAAGAGGTATTCACATAGTTAGCTAATGACAAATTATTGTGATTCACTGGCATTGTTTCAAACCAATCTTGACGTACAGTTTTGCTTATACCAGGGAAGTAATCATCAGGCTCATCACCATATATTGAGGTGTTATTAAAGAAGTCTATCATAAAAACTCTATCACCAACGTCTACCAATGCCGTAAGAATACTGACATTATCTTTAGCTTGTAGGTCTTTAACTTTTACCTTCATGTTAATATATCCCACTGGAGTTTTCGAGTCAACGATGATGGTATTCTCTTCAGTTGTTGAGACTTTCCACTTTCCTTGACAGAAAATATAAGAGCTTTCTCCTAGTGGTGGGCGGAATAAAAGAGTGGAACTGCCATCTCTTCTCAATTCCATTCCCATCCAAGCCACCATATATAGCATGCTTTCAAAGGGCGAAGAAGCCTTCTCTTTAAATCGAGTTGTGGTCCAAACTATAGTATTTTCGATTCCAACTTGCTTATACCACGTTACATTTGTAAGCTTTTGAACCACAGGATTGCTTAGATCTGGGGTGCTACTTGTTTCATAAACGTCAATAACATTGCGTTTATCACAAGCCGAAAAGATAATTGTTGCAAGCAAACTTGCTAATATTACTATATTTTTCATCGTTCTATTATTTTTTATATTTTATACTCTAATGCTAAAGAAATGTATCTCTTAGGGCGAGAAAATCTACTTAATGACTTCTTTCCGTCTTGAAAGAAGTAGTTAATATTAGAGAGTAAAGCAGGGTTTGTTAATTGTCTAAGGTCGTCCCAACGTAGATATTCACTATTAAGAATATTGTAAATACCAAGTCTTACGGTGAAGTTACGAGTGACTTTATAGTAACCATAGGCGTCAAAGGTGTATGCATTACTCATAAAAGAGGCGGGATAGCGTCGTATTAGCTCTTTTCCTGCAGCATCTTTATCCCAAAATGTGGTTTGAGAAACAGGCTTTGCGAAATAAAGATTAGCCTTTATATTCACCTGCCAGCGTGCTTTTAGATCGGTATATTCAACTCCTATGTTTCCAGTTAGAGGCTGAATGCCCAGCATACTCATTCCTGATGAAGAGCTTCCTTCGGCATAACTAAAAGCAGAAGACACCATAAAGCCTTTCAATTGGTCTACCCATTCGCCTGGATAAAGCTGCAATGCGGCATCAAAGCCTTTGAGATGAGCCGATGTTTGATTAACATTTTTCACATAAGAGATATTCTTTGGAGCCTGCATAAGGGGCTCTTTCACCGCTAAAGTACCTTGTTTTAGCTCTATAAAGTCTGAATATTGGTTATAATAAAGACTCAACAAATAGCCAAACCCTTTGCCTCTACCATTGAATTCCAATTCATGATTATACGACCTTTCAGCCTTTAGGTCTCTATTAGATAAGACAATGAATGATGGCCATGCGCTATAAAACTGGAAATACTTCTCTTCTGTGTTAGGAACTCTAAAGCCTGTAGAGAAGCGATAAGATGCATTTAGAAGCTGATTGTGGGCATAAGACACCACACCAAGGAACGAAAAGCCTGATTCTTTATCGTTAATTGGGTCGAAATTCATTGCTGCTCCTTGCATATTACGCAAGAGATAGTCAATGTATCCCATATTTTGTGCCCCACCTTTTCTATCGTCTTTAGTAGAGAACAAATCGTATCTTGCACCTAACTTCATTGTAAGCTTTTCGTTAAAAGCGATATCGTCCATCAAAGAAACGCCCCAATTGAATCGTGTTATAGGGTTTAAGAACGAGTAAGTTTGTGCAAATACGCCCATAGGTTCGCCATATTTAAACACTTTTCCCATTCTAACAGTATATCCAGTCAATGGATCTGATGCCAAAGGAGCCTCTACATCCACATTACGAGTGTCGTTAACTCGTTGCATTGCCATTGTAGATAGGTTTAGAATATGCTGACCCAACATTCCAAGTTGAAACTTTTTAGAATCTAATTCCAACTTAAACAGATTGTCTTTCGTTGCTTGTCCTCTGTATTTAGTGTGCTTTCCCTCATAAACAAGCGTCATTTCGCTATTCACAAGATCGAAGTTTGGACGATAAAAGTCGGTCCAAGAGCTGGCATCTAAATAAGAATTTTGATGATGTAGTTTAGCTATTAGCTTACGCACAAGACCTTTTTCGCTTAAGAATCGATAAGAAAACGAAAGCGAACGACATAGCGATTGGTCGTGAGAATAATAGTATGGCTTTCCATCTGCAGTGAAAGCATCAATAGGTTCCAA
This sequence comes from Prevotella sp., assembly GCA_052173735.1. Lineage (GTDB taxonomy): Bacteria > Bacteroidota > Bacteroidia > Bacteroidales > Bacteroidaceae > Prevotella. The sequence goes on along the minus strand of JBQMYA010000034.1, from coordinate 4,295 downwards.
TGTCCAAATATCTGCATTGGTCTTTCTATTCATCGCATAAAACGACAAAACGAACCTGTGATTGTCGTTAGGTGCATAAGAAAGTTTACCCAACCACGTTGTTTGATGAAAGTCCATAGGGTCTATTTGCGTAGAAGTGATGTTGCGAGTGAGCTTTCCATGCGAGAAATTTCGCAATTCATTACCATCTCTATGTGCCGCCATTAGCAGAGCATCGAAATGCTTTAAGCGTACAGCACCACCCAAAAGATAGGTTCGAAGGTTCTCTTTTCCATTGTAATTGATGGTAGTTAAGAGTCCCCATTGTTTGTTTCCTTCAATCAAGTCACGTGCTTCTTTGGTAGAATAGTTCACCGTTCCGCCCAAAGCCCCCGTTCCACTTACGAACGAGTTAGCACCCTTTTGGATTTCAACAGACGATGCAAAATAAGGGTCAAAGTCTATTCTTGAAGCATTAGAAAGCCCATACGAGCTAAAAACTATATTGTCTTGTATCTCGGGTTGCAACACTCCATCGATGGAAATTGCCACTCTGTTGGCCTCAACTCCACGTATAGCGAAGCCTCGCATACCTCCTCTTGAGCCCGAAACAGATACTCCTACCGATGGAATATAACGCACCAAGTCGTTCATATCCATTGGCATTTCCACCTTAAGTTGCTCTGCAGTGCGTTGAATGGTGCCCACTTTTTGTTTTCGTTTGTCGGCAGTTACAACCACTTCTTTTATCTTTTGGGTTTTAATGGTGTCTACTTTCGCTTGCTGTGCATAGGTTTTTGCGCCTCCAACAACCAACAAAATCAACATTAAAATATAACTATTTTTATTCATAATAATTAGTTAATAAGAGTAAGTTCTGCCTTGAAAGGTAAGAACTCATATGTTCTTCCTCCACGCTTTATTTTCTCTTCAATTTCAAAAGCATTGCTATCACCATCAAAAAGCACTCTTTTTAGGGTCAAAAAGCATTGCTTTTTCGATGTAATTACAGTGCTTTTATTGGGCAATAGAATTTCTTTATTATCCGCAGGGGTTAGCTTAAAGGTGAGAGATAGTCGTTCATTGTTGATTTGAACGAATTGTTCTGGAATATTTTTAAAGGTTATCTCGTTTTCAGAAGCATTATATTCGTAGAGCAATCCACGCAAAGGAATACGACGAAAGCTCGCTACACTACCTTCGTTCATAGGCAAAGTGAGTTCGGGTTTCGAAAAGTTTGCCACCTCGTTGTTGATATCAAACCACAAATAAGAATGATTACTATTGATGATAAAGATACGAGATAGCAGGCGATCGTTATCCCCTACGAGCGGAATAGATTCGCTTTTGGTGTATTCTTCATTGCTATCAAATTCTCGATTGATGCAACTACACAAGGCAATCAACACACAAAAGAATAGGCAATGTTTTGGTTTAACAAAGCAAGTCATTATTATTGTGCTGTTAATGTAAATGATTTAAAGTCGGCATAATAACCATTTTCAAACATTTCTGATTTGTAATCAGATGTTCTTTGGTTCACCATTACGTATAAAGTAATGCGAGGTTCAGACAAAGTTAGCTCGTTACCGTTTACAGAATAGGTGTATTCGTAATACCATTCGTGCGCTACATTGCCACGACCTGTAAAGGTATTGGCATTGTCTTTCATTGGAACACGGAAGAAAATTTTGTTGTTATAAACAAAACAACTGATGCTTTCTTCTGTCATAAGCTCTTGTTTCCAGTCGCCTGCAGAATCGAAATTAAGCGAATAGTCTACAATTACAGGAGCGAGGAAAAAGCGTTTTGCAGTGATGGTGTTGTTCTTATTGAAATGAAAATCAAAGCTCAAATCTTTCAATCCCTTATAATCTCCAGTGTATAAGTCGGGTAATTCGTCCTCATGTCCTGCCAAATCAAAAGTCCATTTCCATTGTTTATTCAATAATTCGGTTGGAATTGCACCCAAAGCACTTGCTCTTTTCTTTAGGATAGAACCCACCATATTTTCAATTTCGGCTACCTTTGCTTGCAAACGCTCATACTTTGCGCCTTTTCTTGCACGATAAGGCAACTCATAAAGCACGCTTTTACAATTGATAATGATATTGTTTTTACACACATATCCATCGTAAAGATTACCCTTATTCAACTCTTCTTCTAATGTATTTTGATTCCTTTTTAATCGAATAGCCATTTTTATTAGCGTCTCATTAACACGTATATCTTGGTCGGTTAATAAGTTCTTGCCATCTGAAACCAAACCAGAAAAAATAAAAGTTCTTAGTTTTTGCTCTGTTTCATCGGGCTTTTCAAATGCCTCTTCGAATAGCTTATCAAAGTTATTAGCAAGTTCTTGCTTTGCAACTAAAGCTCCTTCTTTTTCATCTAGCTCTGATTTTGTGCAGCTTACGGCAACAAAACACAGCGCAACAAGCATACTATTTGTTACAATAGATGTTCTTTTTAGTTGTCTTTTAATCTTGAAATTCATGTTATTAATAAAGTAAATTTTAATCAGTTATTAAGTTAAAACACTGTTATTCTTCGCCTCTCGTCTTTAAGAGCGATTTAATTGCGAACGGCTTCGATAACAATTGTAACAGGAAGGATATTTGGTGACACCTTTAAGTCAAGCTTTCCATCTTTGAAAACACCGCTTGCTTGCGCCCTATCGGTATCGAATCCTTTTAGATTAGGAGGCAAAACTCCCTCTGGAATCTTATTAGGATCAACCTCTTTTGCTCCAAATGGCTCTGCTTTGAATGTGCCTTTTACCGACTGCAGTTGAACACTTCCGTCTTTTTGACGCTTTACATCCATCACAAAATCACCCGAAACGGCAAAGGGCATGCGTGCTGTTGCACTCAATTTTCCATTTGAATCGAACATAGGAGCATTGAACTTTTCGAAATGAAAGCGCACTTGTTGATTACTATTAAAGGCTTCTAAAACAACGACATGAGGTCCTTGAGCCATCTGTTTGGTTCCCATTGTGGGGGTTATTGTGGCTTGATAGGTTCCAACAACAACGCCAACGGTAGACGAACCGCCTGTTTCTTCATTGTTATTACTACACGATGCAGCCATAAAAGCCATGAAAAGGAGTAATAAAACGCTACTTTTCAACTGTTGAATTGTCTTTAAATACATATTGTTTATCTTTAAGTTATGGTTTATTTTTGGGGTTATTGAATGTTAATTGTAATGTTATTTGTCTTCAAGTCATTACTTAGTGCCTTGCCATTGCATCTTCATTGCAACGGGTAACATAAGATCTATGAGGGCAGAAACTTCGTTTTTAGAACGCAAGAAATATCCTTCTAGTTCAGCATCGTCGCTCTCTGGCAATTCAATACCTATTTGTTTGCCTTCGTCCGACGTACGAACTATGCCGTCACGACCTTGCAATCGAATGGTATCTCCTACTCCTTCAGATAATAATACGTCCATTTCTACACTCACATAAAGTGGCATAAAGTTGGTATGAAACTTACTTATGCTGAGATGTAACGACCCATTTGCATTGGTGGTGCAATGCACTTGATGTTTACCTGCAGTGAAATAAAGAAGCGGTTTGATGCGTTCGGCATCATAATAAATCATAGATAACTTCGAAGAATAATGTCCTTCAATGGCTTTTGCTAACGAATGAGTGCCTAAATCGTCATCAACATACTCTTTTTTGTTTGGCAATAGCTCTTTAGAACGTACGTAATCATCTGAACGATACGATTCTTTTTCGCACGAAATCAATAGCAAAACCAAGCCAATTAAAAGACTTTTCGCTAATAAATGCAATGAGGTTATTGTCTTAAAAACGTTATTTATTATCATTATAATGCCTCTTTTATGGTTCTATCGCTTACGTGCTACAATGCAAATAGCATTGATGTGATGGGCATGCTTACGGAAAATGCTCCGCATTTCCTGCACTCTTTTACGAGCATGGCTATTCTTTAACATTCTAAATACAATACGAATGAAATTCCAAAAGCCTTCATCTGCAATCATACGAGCCTGCTCTAACAAGTGCATTGGTCTGCTTTCGACAAACGAAATGTCAAAACCATTATCCTCTAAGAGGTCTTTCCATTCTACAAGAGTTAAGGGACGAACATTGGTTTTGATTCCTTTTACAAGGTCACTCTCTATCTCTTTGCGCACTTCTTGCGATGTATTGTCGGGATATATACCTATTTCATGAATACCATAAAGCCCTCCTGGGCGCAATAAACGTGCTGCTTCGGCTATAATAGCTTGCTTTTGCTGTTTGCTTTGCATTGTTAACATAGCCTCTCCATACACCTTTG
>JBQMYA010000033.1:0-23272 GCA_052173735.1 Prevotella sp. | reverse complement strand
AAGTACAACTTTTTACAACACAAACAAAATAATTAGACAATAAATTTCAAAAAAAACGCACTTTTTTAGTTCACAAATGGGAAAATCAATCATAAAAACAATTTCACCTATTTATATTATATAGAGGAAAAGAGTCTAGTCCTCTTAACATATAGCAAATAAAAAATGTACAGTCTAAGAATCCTTAATTGCAAATATCAAACTATATCATTCATATTTCAAGACATTAAGACTATCACTTCTCTTAAAACCTCTAAGCTTCATCCTAAACCTCACTGCTTCTAAAGACATTAAACAACATTTATAAACTTTCTATTAGTAAGTATATAACTTTTCGTTTGAAGAGTTACTTCAAATGGAGTACAACCAGATAAAGCATCTGCTATTCTCAAGACTCGCAAAATACGCCCAGAAATAGGCAATATTTACACATTATAACAAGCAGAAGAAGCTTTGAATGACGTTGCCTCACATTGCTCACAAGGAAAGATTATTATCCAATTTCAATAACCTTATTGTGCGTTTCGCTTATAAGTAGATTTCATTAAGAGATTATTCTTTCTCAGCAGTATTTCAAAGAGCCATATCCCACTCTAACAATGAGTTCCGATACGGCTCTTTACTATTTTATTATTCTAAGCAGAAGCATTTACTTCTACACTCTTTCTACAATACTTTTACCAACTTTTTAAGCTCGTCAACACCTGTATAAATTATCTTGTTAGTAAGCAAACATTTTGTAAAATAGAGAAAATAAGAACGTCTTGATAGAGGTAACCTCTACACTTTATTCTCCACTATGTATCTTCTTTGAAAGTAGAATATATAATCGACGAAGACTATGATTGAGTAGGAAAAGAAAGAACTTCTGTTTGAGTGTGAAAGTAACACCAACCTTCTTCATATCTTCCCGAAGTTCTGTATAAAATGAATGGTGAATCCATTTTGCACGAGGTTCACACAGAGCAACAGCCAAAAGGTTGACAATACGGTCTTTTATGGTATCAACCAGAAATTCTTCTTGCTGTTCCTGCGGTATTGATTTCATACGTAAGCCATTGAGCAAATGACAATAGCTTGCCGTCCAATGGTAGTCATTACTTGTATGTTCTGCTCCTTTACGGTAAAGATTCTCCTTAATAATGGCAACTGGTCGCTCTGTATGGAAAATCATTCTCAACCAATAGATATAGTCTTCTCCCATCTCCAGTTCCTTAGGCAAGTCAAAGACAAAGGGTGTTAGTAATTTCTTTCTAAACAAACTTCCCCAAGGAACACCAATTGTTCCTTCTCCAAGTACTGCTAGGTGTCGGAATGTATGAATCTCTATATTTTTTCTATATGGTATAGATAAAGATTGTCCGTTTCCAAAAATAATATCGGTATCGTTATTAATACGTTCAGAAAAACGTGCAAGCGCATATTGTTCCAATTCGTCATCAGCATCAACAAAGGTTATCCATTCTCCTTTTGCTTGCTTTACTCCTTCATATCTTGCTGCAGTGCGACCTTTATTTGGTTGGTGAATAATGGTGATCTTATCATTGTCTGCATATTCGTCACATATCGTACCACTATTGTCAATACTACCATCGTCTACTAAAATCAACTCAAACTTAAAATAAGATTGTACTAAAACACTTTGTATACATGCACGAAGTGTATCTTCTGCATTATAAACAGGTATAACCACAGAAATCACATCAAAAGTCTTTTCTTTATCCATAAGTTCAAGTAATTTCTAGCAAAGATAGTTCATTTTGCAGAAATAACAAATACCCTCTTTTAGTTTTTCACCTCTCTTACCTTTTCTTTGTTAACCATCCTTTTTAGTGAGAATATTTTGTGTGATTATTATCAAGATTAATATCATTATTTTATCAAAAAATCGACATCGTTCATGTAATAAAAATTCACATAAAGTTCTTTTCATTTATTTTTCAAGTACACATTGTAGTTTATTTAAGTTTTTTGCAGGTATTCTATCTGGCAATAAAGCCTTTACATGGGTAGATTTTATAGTTCCCAAAGACTCATCACCAACACTATTTCTATACTCAATCCCTCTAATTCTACACAACACAAGAGGTAAAACACCACATAACACGACTAAAAACAATGCTTTTCAGTTTTTTTTATTAAGTTTGTAATCACAACATCGATAAATATCTCCGATGCAATATAATAATCGGTAACTATTAAACATCAAACAAAATGCGACATATTACATTACTCCTCGTTGTAATTTTCTGTGCAATGACATCTAAGGCACAAGACTTTAACAAATTATTTAGCGACTCTACCCTTCGCATTGCCTACACTTTCAGCGGAAATGCACATAAACAAAGCATAGCATTAGACCAGCTAACTATGTCGCCACGTTGGTTTGGTAAACGCCAAAACCTTAGTAAAATCCCCGTAGAAGGCAACGCACAAATAGCCGTTCGCCTACATAACACAAAGCAACTTATTTATCTTAACTCGTTCTCTACCTTGTTTCAAGAATGGATTACCTACGACGAAGCGTTGAAAGTAGATAGAAGTTTCGAAAATGTTCTACTTATTCCTATGCCTAAAGAGGCTGTAGATGTAGAAGTATATATGATTAATAACCGACGAGAAAAAACCGTTTCATTTACACACACTATCAATCCCAACGACATTCTCATTCGTCAAGATGGATTGAAAGACCTCACTCCTTTCGAAACCATACATCAAGCAGCCGACACCAACAAATGTATTAAAATAGCATATCTTGCAGAAGGCTATACAGAAAGCGAGATGCCAGCTTTTATAAACGATGCAAAAAGAGCCACTGAGGCTTTGTTTGCTCACGAACCTTTTAAAGAATTGCAAAGCAAATTCAATATCATCGCAGTAAAATCTCCTTCTAAAGAGAGTGGAACAAGTATTCCTTCAAAAGACATTTGGAAAGAAACTGCCCTACAAAGTAGCTTCGATACCTTTTATAGCGATCGCTATTTAACCACACTTCACGTTAAAAAGATTCATCAATGGCTTGCAGGTTTACCCTACGAACACATTATTATACTTGTAAACACATCTGAATATGGTGGCGGTGGCATTCTTAATTTCTATAATTTATCTAGCTGTAACCACAAATCTTTCTTGCCTGTGGTGGTTCATGAGTTTGGACATAGCTTTGCAGGACTAGCAGATGAGTATGCATACGAGCAAGAACAGCTCAACATGTATCCGTTAGATATTGAGCCATGGGAGCCTAATATCACCACATTGGTGCAGTTCGACAAGAAATGGAAAAACCTATTAGACCCCAAAACACCCATACCTACACCGCTCAACAATAAGAAATACACACTCGGAGCATTCGAAGGTGCAGGCTATTCGCTAAAAGGTGTGTATCGAGGCGAACGCAATTGCCGAATGAGAGCAAACGATATTCCTAATTTTTGCACTGTTTGTCGCAAGGCTTTAACTGATGTTATTAATTTCTACACCAAGTAATTGAATGATAATTAGAGGCAAACAGCTTGTTGCACTCCTCTTGTTCATAATCTTGCCCACCTGCATTTTGGCACAAAGTAAACTCCAACAAAACAACGATAAAGAGCTTTTAGCAAAGGCAATAGATTATTATCAAGGAAGCAAATATCACGAAGCACTACTCTTTTTCGAACAACTCAACAATAGATATGTTTTAAATCCTCGATTTAAAGCATATATGGCTGTGTGCTATTATCACGACAACGATTTTAAGAAAACCACCGAAACGCTCGACACTCTTTTGCAATCGCTCATCGTTTTCGCCCCTCGTGAGCAAGCAGTGTATTATTTTATCAACGCTGAAAGTCATTTTCAAGAGCAAAACTACAAAAAAGCTCTCACCAATTTCGAGCAAGGCTTACCCCTATCCGACAATAAAGAGAAGGGTTATATCTATTATAGAATAGGCTTTTGTCATCTTTTTAACGAAGAATGGCAGTTGGCACTCAATGCCTTCCAACAATCTCTTCAAAGCTATAACGACAACAACCAGCCCAACATTCACGAGCAACAAACCCTCAACATGATTTTGGGTTGCCAAGAAAAGCTAAAACCTACAACAGAAATAACACCCGACATCTTACCCCAAACACCCAAGAGCGAAGGCAGTAAACAATCTCAATCGGACACAGAAGAGAAGAAAGAGAAATAAAGAACATGAGCAAATACTCTTCTTTTAACATCTATTTAAAATTTAATGTTCCATTCTTTCCTAGCATTCTAGGTAGATAACACCTCAAATTTAGCCCTTTCACCTTCTTTCTACACCAATAAAAGAAAGAAAAGCTTACCTTCTACTATCATAAAAGCAATGAAATTGCACTACTATAACATTGCTTTTAGTCCACAAAAGCAGTCGTTTTAGCATATAAAAGCATTGACTTTGAAGTGCAAAAGCGATGATTTCATTAAGCAATTCGATTGCATTTAAAAGACAAAGAGCAAGTAATTAGAAATATATTCCCACTCAAAACAAGCTATAACCAATTCAATACCAATAAAATACCATCATACACCAAAAAGAATTACATCATACTAAAAACTAACTAAGCCCCAATTAATTTTCTTTTTCCTCTATTTCTCTTATCTTCTCCTAAACTTTTATCTCTTGTCAACAATTCCATTTATGAAGAATAAAAGCGAAGCTCTATTTAGATACATTAACTATATATTCAACTATAATCGTTAAGTTTCACAAAAAAGAGAAGTATCAACACAAAACAAACAACACTTTAATGTCATTATTCTGCAAAAAGCAGCACCTTTTCTGAGTAATTGGCACAGACTTTGCAAATCATTACACATAATATATATAAAAGAAAGGTAAACAATAATGACCAATCAATTCTCACCAAGAGTGTCTGAGATCCTTGCTTTCAGTAAAGCAGAAGCCTTAAGGCTTGCTAGTGGATCGATAGGTCCAGAACATTTGCTGCTAGGAATAATAAAGGATAACAATCAATATATCAACAACTTATTCACAGAAAAGCGTATAAATAAAGACGACATCAGAGCGCAACTCGAAGAAAAGATACAAAACGAAAACAGCTCTAACACACTTTTCAGCACAGATGTTGCCCTTAACGACAAGGCAAACAACATCTTAAAACTTGCAATTGTCGAAGCACGACTTCTTCATTTGCAAATAGTTGATATTCAACATGTCCTCTTAGCCATTCTACACGATAGCTATTTAAACAACGCTAAAATTGTTTTAGAATCAAACAACATGAACTACGATAATACAAAAGAATTTTTATATCCCAGTACTAAACCTCAAACCGATGGACTAGAGTTATCGGGAGACGAGGAAGAAGAACTATCTGAAGACAACGATTTTAGCTCTTCTCGCCGTGAAAGTGCAGGAAGTACTACCACCAAAACAGAACAAACAAAAAGCAAAACACCTATACTCGACAACTTTTCTACCGACTTAACCAAGGCGGCAAGCGAGGGGTTACTCGACCCTGTGGTAGGAAGAGAGCGTGAAATTCTACGTCTTGCAGAGATTCTTTGCCGTAGAAAGAAAAACAATCCTATACTTATAGGTGAGCCAGGTGTGGGCAAAAGTGCCATAGTTGAAAACCTTGCGCAACTTATTGTTCAACGAAAAACATCTCCTGTGCTATTTAATAAAAAAATTGTAGCACTCGACATGGCATCTATTGTGGCAGGAACGAAGTATCGTGGACAATTTGAAGACCGCATTAAAGCCTTACTGAAGGAATTGAAAGAGCATCCCGAAATAATTGTATTTATCGACGAAATACACACAATAATTGGTGCAGGAGGTACTCCTGGCAGTATGGATGCAGCCAATATCATGAAACCTGAGTTGGCAAGAGGAGGTATTCAATGTATTGGAGCCACCACTCTTGATGAATATAGAAACAGCATTGAGAAGGACGGAGCATTGGAACGACGCTTTCAAAAGATCATCATTGAACAAACAACAGCACAAGAAACACTACAAATTCTATCGAACATAAAGGATAGATACGAACAACATCACCACGTTCAATACACTGACGATGCCTTAAAAGCATGCGTCAATCTGTCAGAACGATATATTAACGACCGCTTTTTCCCAGATAAAGCTATCGATGTGATGGACGAAGTGGGTTCGAAAGTGCACTTGCGCAACCTAAAAGTGCCTAAAGAGGTTGAAGAAAAGGAAAAAGAAATAAAAGAAGCAAATGCTAAGAAAACTGCAGCTGTTAAGAATCAGAACTATGAACTCGCTGCCAATTATAGAGATAAGGTGTGCGCTTTAGAAAAAGAGCTCGACGAATTGAACGCAGCTTGGACTAAAGGTGAACACAAAGACATTGATATCGTAACCGAAAAGGAAGTGAGCGAAACGGTATCTATAATGACTGGCGTTCCTGTTGAACGCATTGCAGAAGCTGAAGGCAGTAGACTTAAAGCTATGAGCGACACTCTTAAGAAAACAGTTATTGCACAAGACAATGCTATCGACAAAGTTGTAAAAGCTATTCAACGCAATCGTGTAGGCTTAAAAGACCCTAATCACCCTATCGGAGTGTTCATGTTCTTAGGTCCAACGGGTATTGGCAAAACACATTTAGCTAAGAAGTTGGCTCAAATTATGTTTGGTTCTGACGATGCTTTGATAAGAATAGACATGAGTGAATATAGCGAAGGCTTTAACACTTCACGCTTAATTGGTGCCCCTCCAGGATATGTTGGTTACGAAGAAGGTGGTCAATTAACCGAAAAAGTGCGCAGAAAGCCCTACTCTATCATTCTGCTCGACGAAATAGAAAAGGCTCATAGCAATGTATTCAATATGCTATTGCAAGTGTTAGACGAAGGTCGTTTGACTGATGGAAATGGTAGAATTGTTGATTTTCGCAATACAATTATCATCATGACCTCAAATGCTGGTACTCGACAACTTAAAGATTTTGGACGAGGTGTGGGCTTTAACGCTGGCGGTTCGTTTGGAAGTGATATCAACGAAAGTGACAAAGAATATGCAAGAGGAATTATTCAAAAGAGCTTAAGCAAACAATTCGCTCCTGAATTCTTAAACCGTCTCGACGAAATTGTGATGTTCGATCAACTCGATCTCGATGCGATTCTAAAGATTACCGATATCGAACTAGCTTCGTTAACAAAGCGAATTGAACAAATTGGCTATCAAATTGAAATATCAGATAAAGCTAAAGAGTTCGTTGCTAAAAAGGGTTATGACGTTCAATTTGGTGCTCGTCCACTTAAAAGAGCCATTCAAACCTATATTGAAAATGGTATTTCAGAGCTTATTTTGTCTGAGAGTATCAAACTTGGAGATACTATCTCGGTTGGAAAAGTGCCCAATAAAGAAGAGCTTAGCTTTAAATAAGCCTTCTTTTAACTAAGCGCATAAGTTTTAAGAACAAAGTACTATCAACTTTAAAGGTGGATTAACAAGAACAGGTGCAACACTATATCATTATTAGGTGAAATGCGACCTAAAAGCAATTGCAATGCTTTCAAGGCAGAAACTCAATGCCATTACAAGGTTATTACAATGCTTTTGTAGTATAATAATTGCGCTTAAAAAAATAAGTAGCATTATATATAGAAATAGGTGGCAAACAACTATAAATGATTTAAATGCATTTTAAAGACTAATTCTTGAGTATTTATATTCATCAATACAACATTCAACACATCAATACATTCAATATTATGTATTGATGTGTTTTTTATTATACCACGCACACAAACAGAATGAAATATATTTAAACATAAAAACATTTTTATTTACTAAATTCTCAACAAGAAAGAAATATATTAACACAACAAAACAAAAACGAGAACATATTTAAAGTTTTTGCAAAAAAAAGCGAAGAAAACATTTGGTCATTCAAAAAAAAACCTTATCTTTGCATTCGTTATCCTGAAAACAATCTTTTTACCTTAAAGAGACTAATGCCTATTGAAGATTTGGAGCGGTTACCTGTGAAGGTCATCGCTTTTTTATGCCAATACTTTCTAGTCGCTATATATATTAAATAAGGGCGTAAAGGCAATTAAGGCAAGACTTATTATAACAAAAACACAAAACAAATATTCGACAATACATCCTCTTTATTATACCCATAAAGTTTTTTTCAAAAACTCATTATATAATAAAAACATCCTATTTACATCTCAAATAGAACAAACACTTATTTAAAAGTACAGGAATACACTCTTAAAATATTAAGAACTGCAATATTTTTTCATAAACAAATACTTATTTAAGAAATTATTTCACTAACTTAGTTAATCTATTATAAAATACTATAGTAATAACTATTTATACGATGTTAGATATAGAAAATTTAGTAACTTTGCGCCGATTTAGTCCGTATAGGCTCGTATAAGTAATAACAAAGGTGTTATTCGCCTTGCGGAAATAATGTTTATATTATTATATAATGTACGCAATTGTAGAAATTAAAGGTCAACAGTTCAAGGTAGAAGAGGGCAATAAGCTCTATGTTCACCACATTCAAGGCGTAGAAACAGGCTCAACTGTTGAATTCGACAAAGTTCTTCTTGTAGATAAAGAAGGTGCTGTCACAGTAGGAACTCCCACTGTAAGCGGAGCAAAAGTTGTAGTTGAAGTAGTGAATCCACTTGTTAAGGGTGACAAAGTTATCGTTTTCAAGATGAAACGTCGCAAAGACTATCGTAAAAAGAATGGTCATCGTGCACAATTCACTCAAGTAGAAGTTAAACAAGTTATCGCTTAAAAACACAGGAGGATTTAAGAATGGCACATAAAAAAGGTGTTGGTAGTTCTAAGAACGGCCGTGAATCAGCTTCACAAAGATTAGGCGTTAAAGTATGGGGTGGTCAAAATGTTATCGCAGGTAACATCATTGTACGTCAACGTGGTACAAAACACAACCCTGGCTTAAATGTAGGTATTGGTAAAGATGATACTCTTTTCGCACTTGTAGACGGAGTTGTTAACTTCCGTAAGGGTCGTAAAGATAAGAGCTATGTATCAGTAATCCCTCACGCAGAAGCTGAAGCTTAATTTATAAATAAAACTTATTCCAAACAAACAACAAAACATCCTAGGAGTAGATTACTATTCCTAGGATGTTTTGCGTTTAGAGACTATATTCTAATCATAGATTCTATCTAGTATTATTTTAATGCATATTAAACTCTTACAGCTACTAATACTCACCCCACCCTATTCTATATTTATTGAACAGACAAAATCTTCTTATCTTAAAAAAAGTCTCTTATACATTTCTTATACCATTCTAATCTTCAATTTCGTTCTTCTTTATTTCATATAAATAAAAAGAAGACATCCCAAAGATATGGAATGTCTTCAAATAACATTATAAAATATTTATACTTATTTTACTTTAGTAAAATGAATACGTATTGGTGCAGACTTCATCACAGGGTTATCACCACTTGCACGAAGTGTTTCATAAGTACCCTTCCATGTTTCTCCCCAGTCCATAGGTTTAGTATTTTCTGTTGGAGCATAATCATTGATTGTCATTTCTAATAGTTCTTGCTTTGTTTTACTATCAAGAATAAGACGGAATCCCACACGAACAGCTTTAATATTTTTATCTGTAGCCGAGAAAGCCACATTGATATTCTCAAACTTAAACATACTTAATTCGTGTCGTGGAGGACGCCCTGACGCCAACTCTTGGAAGTACTCACGACTCTTTCCGTCTTCTGTTGCAGTGCCAGCAGCAGTAAAGTAGTATTGAAGACCACCTGTAAAATGAGGTGTAAAGATATAGTTCTTACCAGAAGTTGTAAATGTGAAGTAATCGTTTACTGTTGTTCCGTCGAACAATATTTTAGTATCTGCACCCATATTATCACGCAGCCACTGATAGTTAGACACCTCTTTAAATGCCCATGTTCCGCTGAATGAAGTAGCACCAACTATCTTTATAGAAATACTTGGATTGCTTCCTGCAATCATTCCTTCGCTATCTGCAACTTTTAAGATGATGTTATCTTTACCAGCCTCAAGTTTTAAGAATTCAAGAGTTACCGTACCAGTACTGTTTCCTGGCACAAAAACAGCTTGCTTCACATCATTTTCAAACTTAAAATGCTTTCCTTCAACAGCTGTACTCGCTGCATCTACCTCTAAACTTATGCAGGTGGTGTCGTTAAAAGAGAAACGAGCACCAACATCAGAGCGCAATTCTATGTTGTAAGATTTCTTCAAAGTCAATACATCAGAAGAGGTTTCAAAACTATAAACATTTGCTCCTACAAGGTCTATTTGCGAATAACTCATGATACCTAAACGTGCATTAGAAGGTGTTTGCAGAACCATCAACATATTTTTTGTACGCTCAACACGCAAACGTGTAATGGTTATCCGTGCTTCTGTCTCACCTTTCTTCAAATGAAAGACCTTATCTGATGCACTAAAGTCAACGCCTTCCTCTGCTCCATTGAACACAACTGGAACGTCAACATCTGCATCTACGGGCTTTAAAGCCTTAATAGAAAGGCTCAAAGACGCTCCTACTTTATTGGTTAAGCTATACTTAGGAGTTGTTACCCCTATAACATTGCTACTCACTTGCTCGTTATCAGAGCAAGAAAAGCAAACAACTAAGCCTACCAACATTAATAATAATTTTGCAATATGTCTTCTCATATTTCTTTCTATTTAATTCCTTGTTCATATTCTGCAGAAATAGCATCAGCTTCTTGCTTTTCTATTGCAGTATTAACTGTAGGGTCTGGCAATCTATAAGATCTGTTACCTGTTGTGTTGGTATCTGTTATTGGTGGCATCTCGTCTACTTTATCGCAAGCAGAGAAGATATTTACACCAACAAAAGCAATCATTGCCAACAATAAATATTGTGTTATCTTTTTCATAATTCAATTTTCTTTTAGTTAGAAATAACTTCTTTATAACCCTCATTCTGAATAATTAAAGGATTAATACGGATGTCCGATTCGGGTAGAGGGAATGTGTACATATACTTTAAGTTATTATAACGTAAACCATTATATAACACATAATATTCTGGAGCTCCATTTCTTTTGAGTTCAAACATACGATCTCCCTCTGCAAAGAACTCCTTACGACGCTCGTTTAAGATGGCTGCCATCAACTTTGTTAACGCATTTCCTTGTGCATCAACTTTAATCTTCTCTGTAGAAACCATGTCAGGCAATGTTGTAAGAGTATAATCTGTTGCATTAGAAATACGTGCTTTACGCAACTCGTTCAATGCTTTTAAGGCATTTTCTGTTTGATTTAAGTGTGCATAACATTCAGCTTCGATAAGCTTTAGCTCTGCTCCTCTCATTCCACAGAAGAAAGGTTTAACCATTTTACGCTCTTTATCTAAGCTTAAATCGTAACGAACGTCGGTTGTTTCTTCTCCATTTTGGAAACAACTGATAAATCGTTTACTTACAGGACGATATTGAGCCGAACGCAATAATGACAAGTTTACCGAATTGTTGCTTTCTGTTGAACGTGCATAAGCCACAATAATATGATTACCTGGCTTACTTGTTGGTTTGCTAATCATATCCTTATACTCTGTACTTGACAAAAGTGGATAGGTTGATTGCAATTCTTTAGAAAGTACAAGAGCCTTATCCCATTGTTCAGTCCACCAATAAAGACGAGCGAGATACGCTTTACACACATTCTCTGTAAAGATGTATAATGTGTTGGTGTTATGATGATTGATTGCCTCTTTTAAATCACTTTCAACTTGCTTGATAGTTTGCTGAAGTGTACTTCTTATCGGACGTGCCTCCATATCGAAGTCTGTTACGAGGGGAACACCTAGTTGTTTGTCTAAACTATCTTTGTCAGGAGCCTTGCAATACAAACGCATCAGCTGATAATAAGCCACTCCACGCATTGCATAAGCAGTAGAAAGCACTTCATTAGACAGGCTTGTACCATCTGACTTCATATTCTCTATTACAATATTACAATCGTTTATAAGCTTATAAAGATTGGTGTAAGGCTCATAAGCACTAGTTGTGAGAAGCGAGCCCAAATAAATAGGAAGTGAACGACCCGCTTGTTGAGTAAGCGAAGCTTCGAAATCATCTCCTCCTGCCATATCAAAATTAGACATACGACTGATATTATTAATTAAATAAGTAGAGCCTTCGTCTATATTATTAAGATGTGTATGAATGAGAGCAGAAAACTCTTCAGGTGTAGAAGGAATAGTTCTTCCGTATGGCTTCACATCTAGATAGTTATCACAAGATGTGAAAAGTGTTGCACCTGCTATGATTGTAAAAACTAATTTCTTTATCATAATATCATTATTAAAATCCTACAGAAAGTCCAAAAGTAAATGTTCGAGCCAAAGGATACACTGCTCCAGGAGTCTCTGGATCTATTCCTGAATAGTTAGTGATGGTGAATAGGTTATTCATGGTAAATGAAAGACCAAGCGAACTCACTCCTATCTTCTTCAAAATAGCCTCTCTAAACGCATAAGTCATTGAGATGGTGTTCAACTTAAAGTATGAAACATCTTCTAAAAGAGCTGCTCTATTAATTCTATCTCCAGCAGGAACATAATCTCTAAGACCTAGATTTTCACCATAAGCATCGATAATTCGTGGACGAGCATTGGTTCTTGGATTAGCTACTGTCCATCTATTTACAGCGTCACGGCGTACATTTAAATGGTTTACGTATAAGTCGTTCAATACCGAAGGCACTGCTTCTAAGCGTGTTCCCTCTAGATTATTGTAGGTAGTAAACGGATTAATGTCATTTAAAACCTTTGCTCCTAACGAGAAGCTACCGCCTAAATTCAAACCAAACTCTTTATAAGAAAGATTGATTGAATAACCTCCTACAGTTGGAGCGTTAGATGTTCCAAGATAGAATAAATAGTTATTTGAATTGGTATAAGCCCCAACTGTATTAAAGTTTACATCACTACGTTTTTCATAAGCATAAAGACCTGTTTGCTGGTCAACACCAATTATACGACCTGAGAATACACTTCCCAAAGGATAACCTTCATATTTTCCATTAGAAAGACCTGAGCTTGGTGGAGTATATTTCACTAGTTTATTTCTGTTGTACGACAAGTTTGCATTTACAGACATATTCCAGTCTTTTGTTTTCAACACTTTTGCAAATAAAGAGAGTTCTAATCCCGAATTATCTAGTGTAGAAGTATTGAACGATTGTGTATTAAATCCAGTTGTAGAAGGTACTTTGATGTCAGAAACAGCATCGTATGTGCGACGGGTGTATAATTCTAATCCTAAACGAACACGCTCATTAAACATTCCCATATCAACAGAGAATTTCATATCTCTTGTCTTTTCCCATCGTAAAAGTGAGTTAGGTGCGTTCTTAATCCAGCCCATTCGATAATAATCTGTATCAGTTCGGCGGAAGCTTGTATAATAATCCATTATCAACTGCGGATAAACTGATTTATTAATGTTTCCTGTATAGCCCACAGCTGCACGCAAAGACAAACTACTAATCACTGGTTTTAGCTTCTCCATAAAATGCTCTCTATCCACATTCCACGACAAACCTAAAGAACCTGTGGGGTTAAATTGCTCCTTACTACCGAAATTATTCGATCCATCAGTACGTGCAGTGAAGCTTGCAATGTATTTATTATTCAACACGTAGTCGAGAGAGAGATAGAAAGAAGCAAAGCGTTCTTCACTTATATTCTGCCCTGATAATGCATCGATGATAGCCGCATAGCGTTTTAAATCAGAGTCTGTAAGATGTGAACCCTCTGGGAAGGTAGGCATAGAGCTATTTCCTGAGAGACGATCATAACCATATCGTTTTGCAAAAATACCCTTTGCGTATTGTCCACGAATTTCACTTCCAAGCAAAGCGCTAAGATAATGTATCTTATTAAAGGTTTGAAAATAGTTCAACTGCGCACGAAGATTATAATTCTTATTATGTGTTTCGCTTTGGAAAATAGAGCTATAAGTACGTGTCGACACTGTACTTGTATTTTCGAAAGGACGATCTAACCAAGCAGCGTAGGTGTCTTTATCGTTGATATTCTCATTATTGCTACTTACATAGCCATAAGAAGCAAGTCCTTCGAATGTAAGATTGTCTAGCAAGTTCACTGAAAGATTCGCTATTGCAGTAGCTCCTAAGTTGGTTGCCTCATTGTCTGTATGGTCTAACTCACGCATAATATTATATCCATTAGGTGGATTATTGGTGGTAACTAAACCATTAATGTCTCTAAAGTTCTTGAAAGTTAGATCTGAAGAATATGAGCCATCTTCGTTATAAGGTTTCTCATAAGGGTTCGCAAAGTAGGCATAGCGGAAAGGATTATCTCCTAATGCAGAACCATTAGACTTCTGCCATGACAAATCTAGTGATAAACCGAGCTTCACTCGTTTATTAGCTGCAATGTCTAACTTTGAGTTGAGATTGTAACGATTATAATTTGAACGTTTAACCAAACCCTTATTATTTTCATAACCCAATGAAACATAATACGTACTACGGCTTCCTCCACCCGACATTGATAGATAATGACTTTGAGAAATAGAATTTCTAAATAGTTCTTTAAACCAGTCTGTAGTATGTTCGCCTAACTTTTTAATCTCGGCATCTTGTTGTTCACGAGTTAAACCTGCATATTTTCCATAGCCAGAACGTATCATTCCCACTGCACCAATTACAGGATAGGTTTCGTTTTTAGCAAACTTTGCTTGCGAAAATTCATCCCATAGCTCTTGCTCCCACTGTAATTTTTCACGTGAATTCATAAGGTCAACGCTGCGAGAAGGACTTGTTGTTAACGAATAATTAGTAGAATAGTTCAAGCGCATCTTTCCTTCTGCGCCACGTTTTGTGGTTACAACAATCACACCTCCAGCGGCACGAGAACCATAAATAGCTGCAGCTGAAGCATCTTTCAATACAGTTACGCTTTCAATATCATTAGGATTGATACCTGAGATACCTTTAGAATAGATATCTGAGAAGTCTCCTGACTTAATTTGAGAGGTGACAATAGTTGGAATATCACGTTGTAAAGGCACTCCATCAACTACCCATAATGGGTCTGCATTACCTGTAATGGTGTTTGTTCCACGTATTCTTATCTTGGCACTCTCACCAGGTCGACCTGAAATTGCTTTGATATCCACACCTGCAACCTTACCTTGAAGCATCATATCAAGGTTGCTTAAAGGCTTTCCTTGCAGGTCTTTCTCTGTAACTGTTGCCACAGAACCTGTTATTCTACGTTTAGTTGTACGTTGATAACCATTCACTACGACTTGCTCGAGAGTATTTTCTTCTTCGTCTAATGTAATCTTACCTGTCAAAGGCTTGTTAATAGTAAAGACTCGAGGTTGCATTCCGAGATAAGAAATAGTAATCTTATCCCCACGATGTACCCATAAAGACACTTTACCGTCTAGGTTTGATACCACAGCAACGGGTCTTCCTGTTACTTTTACAGTAGCTCCAGGAAGTCCATCACCTTGTTTATCAACGACAATAACGTCTACAAGTACATCAACAGCGCTGCGTTGCTCTCGTGCTCTCATCACAAAAGTTCCCAAAATAAGCAGCATACATAATAAAAGTTGTACTTTTCTCATACTTTTCATAAAATGTATTATTGATGATTTATTATATTAATATCTTCTTTTTGAGGTGAAATAAGATATTCTTTAAAATAGTATCTCACCTTATTTTGAAAGTAATTACTCCATACACTATGGTCTTTTCCTGGCAAAATAAGCATATCAAAGCGTTTACCTTCTTCGATAAATGCATTCACTAAACGAAGAGTTGAAGCGTAAGGAACATTATCGTCCATATCACCATGCATCAAAAGAAGTCGTCCTTGCAAGTTCTTTGCCAGCTCAATGTTCGTTGGAATCTTTCCATTTAAGCCGTGGAAGGTTTCTCCCCACCATTGAATATAAATGTTGTTATCGTGATTTCCCGATGCAGCAACTCCTACTTTATAAAAAGATGGATAGGTTAACATAGCTGCAACCGTCATAAATGCACCACCCGAGTGACCATATATACCCACACGAGATAAATCTATAAAGCTAAATTTAGTTGCTAACTGCTCCAAGCTGTGCTTATCATCTGCCAAAGGATAATCTCTTAAGTTTCCATATCCATAGGTATAGAAATCTTTTCCACGTAAAGGTGAACTTCCTCTAGGTGGAATATTCACAACAATAAAGCCCATATTTGCTAAGCTTTGATTACCATTATCATCTAAGGTGAAAGAACGTGGAAGCTGATCATCTTGCGGTCCAGGATAAACATTGGATATAATAGGATACTTTTTATTGACATCTAAATTATAAGGAAGATACATCAATCCATAAAGCATGGTCTTTTCGTCTGCTGCCTTTAATGATATAAGCTTCGGAGGTTGCCAACCTATTGCTTTTAGAGCCTCATCAGAGCGCCTTACTACTTCAAAATTCTTCTTAGGTTGCACAATTGATACGACATTATATACCGTTGGAAGGTCTATTCTTGAATAGCTATCAATAGCAAAAAGTTTATCTTCTGAAAACGATAGCTCATGGGTTCCATTGCCATGTGTCAACAATTCTTGCTGTTTTCCATTCAAATTTGCCTTATAATAATAAGTATAACAAGGGTCAAAACCCTTTTCTTTTCCATAACCTGCAAAAATTATTGTATTATTTGACGTGTTAATATCTAAGATAGAGCCTGCTATTAAGGTTTCTCCTTGTGTTATTCGATTCTTTAATTGTCCATTTTTATTATATAAATAATAGTTTCCACGCCCCGAACGCTCCGACCACCAAATGATATCACCAGTTTTTTGAATCACTTTATAGCCTGAAAGCGTGATATTTAAATGAGGTTTCATCACCTCTTGAATAAGCATTTGCGTCTTACCTGTGGGCAAATCAAGACGACAAAGTTCAAGAGTATCTACCCCTCGGCTACGTCGTGTGAATAGAATTCCATTATCTTGAATTTGATAATTGATATCCAGAACAGCATCTTTAAACTTATTTATTGGTAAAACACCCCACTTTTTAGTATCGGCATTGCACCAAAACACTTTATATTTACGCACCCCTTTTTCATTTGGGAGTGGCATTTTCTTGGTCTTTAATGATGGCCTTGGCTTTGATAGCGCATTAATAAGATACAAATCGCTCACTTCGCTATCATCAATCATACAATAAATATAGATATGATTCCACCACATTCCAGCAGCATTGCCTTCTTTTATGACGTTTTTAGCAGAACGAACACAATACGAAGCACTTTCTTTTCCATCAGTAGTAAGCTGTACTTGCTGACCAGAATGATTATCTTTAAGATACAAATTATATTGGTCTCCTAGCATTGTAAAGGCAGAATCAGCAGTATGAGTAGTTCTTGTTATCTCCTTTTGGGACTTTTCTAGATAAGAATGTTTTACCTCTTTCTTTGCAAAAGACAATTTTTGAGACAACAAATCAAAAGCAAAAGTCTTGCCCGATTTTATCCAATACACCACATTAGGGTTGTTATTGTGCATTTGCAAGCTATATAAACGCAGGTTATCTCGTGTGATAGAACTATCTCCTAACAACTTTTTATATTGCTGAACAAACGCATCAACATCTTTAAATAAAGACTTTTTTACCCTATTTTCTGCATTTTGCAATATCACCTGTACGCCCTTTGGAGTAGATTGTTGATAAAACAACCAATGGCTACCCCCTACCCAAGTTACATTAACAGACTGCTTTTGATATAACTCTGATAAAAAAGATTCTTCTCCACGCTTCACTAAATTCCAATCTACCTTTTCTTGGGCAAAAATAGTTATAGGGATATTTACCCCAAAGCCGAATATCAGGATAGATAAGATGTAGTTTAAGTTGTTCTTTATATCCTTTAAATTCATTATTGTTGATATTTTATATAGTAGATAAACCAATAAACCCATTGGATTCTACTGCTATTTACCTCTTTTTTGAGCCAATTTCACGGCTTCTAGCACGTCGATTACACCGTCTGTGTCAGGGTTTACAGAATCTTTTAATATCTTCTTAATCGTCTTTGCCTTTAATTTTGGGAAACAACTTTTTAGCATTGCAGCCACAGCAGATACGATAGGAGCTGCCACACTCGTGCCTTGCGACAAGGCATATTTATCTTTCATAAACACAGAAGCAATGCGTTCGCCTGGCGCAAGGAAGTCAACTCTTTCTGCACCATAATTAGATAAGGCAGAAAGAGCACCTCTCATGTTAGATGCACCCACACGAATAAAGTTATCAAAAACTTTTCCTTTTGCATCTCTTCCTGTGGGATAATAAGCAACAGTGTCAATATCTAACCTATTGTTACCTGCTGCTTGAATAACAAGAACATCTTTCTTTGCCGCATAAGCAATGGCATTGCTCACCATTTGAGCATCTGGCGAAGTGTATTTTCCAAGACTTAGGTTCAGAATCTTTGCACCATTGTCTACCGCATATCTAATGGCTGTTGCAATATCTTTATCATATTCGTCACCATCAGGAACACAACGAAGAATCATCAACTTTGCTTCTGGAAATACACCGCCATAGTTTTGGTGGGCTTCATCTGGCTTTCCTGCAATGATACCAGCCACAAAAGTGCCGTGATCTGCATCAGAAGAACCTAAGATGGCATTGCCATAATAAATGTCTTTCTCGTTTTTAAGATCATCACCCATCAACAAACGTTTGTCTTTGTCGTGCTCAATACCATCAATTCGAGCTTTGGTCAAAGCAAAAGAGCTATCTTGCTGAGCCACAAAAGTATTCCATTTAGTTCCTTCTTGTGCCTTCATCACCTCAGAAAGCAATACTTCTATATTTTGTTTGTTTGCTTCGTTAGCTGCCAAAGTTTGCATAGCAGCAGCCAAACTAAGGGTATCTCGTTGTGTGGTGTATGTCTTTTGTACTGCCGCATCTAACGAATGCAATGCTTTATTCTTTGCTACTCCAAATTGATAAAAACGTAAATAGCGGTCGATACCTGCCTTTTTACGCATTTTTTGATAGTAATGAAACTCTTCATTGTTTGCCTCTTGGGTTGCATCGACATTTTTATAGCGAGGATATAAGCGTTTAAATTCTCTAAACTCTTGTGTTCCTGCGCTTAAAAGATTAAATGCTCCATCGGAAGTTCCTAAGAAATTCCAGCCGTGGATATCGTCGACATAACCATTACGATCATTGTCTTTGCCGTCTTTTACTTCTTTGTTATTCACCCACAACGCATCTTTCAACACCACAGAGGTTGTGTCGATTCCCGAATCAAGAATTCCTATCACCACTTGTTTCTTTGGCTTTATGCCTTGTTCTTTCATATATTGCAATGCAGCAACAAGGTTAATGCCTTTGTGCTCGTTAGTATATTGCTTATGCCAACCTGCCCTTATATCTATTTTACTCGTCTTTTTCTGAGCAAACAACTGAGAATGAAATAAAGAAGACATTAAAAAAAGAACAAGAAGTATAGCTTTCTTATTTCTCATAAAATAAAAGATTTTAGAACTTATAATCGTATTTTGTCTATTTAGTAAGAGTTTCTTGCAACAATGCCATTAGTTACATTATGCAAAAATAACATTTTTTCATTGATTAAAACCATAGTTTTATAGCTTTTTCTATGACAAAAGACTTAAACAATATAAATATACAGATGCTACATCTGTTCTTTTTATCAAGGCTTTAAAGAAAAAATAAATGTAAAAGAATAGATTCATATATATATATTACAATAGTATAATAAAAATATGATGCCAAAAATTGCATAAAATTACATCTTGACAGTCTTATTTAGTAGATAGTTATCAAGCAGAACCATTGCCGACATTGCCTCAACAATCGGCACAGAACGAGGAACAACACATGGGTCATGCCTTCCTGCAGCAGTGAACTCTACATTTTTCCCTTTACAATCAATAGTTTGTTGCTTTTGCAGTATGGTTGCAACAGGTTTAAAAGCTATTCTAAAATAGATGTCTTCGCCATTGCTAATACCTCCTTGTATGCCACCGCTATTGTTTGTTTTAGTAACAATTTCACCTCCTTCATTTCTCCATTCATCGTTCATCTCACTGCCATAAGCCTCAACAGAATCAAAACCCGCACCATATTCAAAACCTTTAGCAGCATTGATACTTAGCATTGCAGCACCTAGCTGAGCATGAAGTTTAGCAAACTCTGGGTTACCAAGCCCAATAGGACAGCCTTTTATGACACAAGTTACTATCCCTCCCACACTATTACCACTTGCTTTTATTTCCTTTATAAGCTGCTGCATCTCTGCTGCGACCTGCTCATCGGGACACCTTACAGCGTTGGCATCAATATTATTGAGATTTAATTGTGAATAGTGTTGATTTAAACACACGTTTCCAACTTGAGAGACATAGGCTTTTATGTTTATCCCTATTTGCTTTAGAGCAAGTTTTGCTAATGCTCCTGCCACCACACGAGCAATTGTTACACGGGCAGAAGAACGTCCACCTCCTCGATAATCACGTATTCCAAACTTTTGAAAGAAAGTAAAATCTGCATGAGAAGGACGAAATATATCTTTTAAAGAATCATAGTCTGAACTGTTTTGATTGCTATTTGGAACAATAAAAGCAATCGGAGCACCAGTTGATTTCCCTTTGAAAATACCACTAAGGAACTGCACTCTGTCATTCTCATTGCGTGGAGTAGATAGAGAACTCTGTCCTGGTCGACGGCGATTTAATTCTTCTTGAACAAAATCAATATCGATATCAATGCACGAGGGCATACCATCTATCACTCCACCAATAACCTCTCCGTGGCTTTCTCCAAACGAAGTGAGCCTAAAATGTCTACCAAAACTATTGCTTGCCATCTATTCTTTATCTATTCCAATATTGTAAACATTTCATCAAAAGCAACAAACACCATTTGTAAACGTTTACCTTTAATTCTAAAAAGAAAATAAGTGAAAAAATAGATTGACACATACTATGCCTACATCTTATTCTTTCACTTATCTACCATTATTTTTACCAATTAATGATGACATCCACAAGTATGTTCATGGTCATGATCATGGTGGTCACAATTACCTCCACAACTATGATTATGGTCGTGATCATGGTGTCCACAACCTCCTCCACAGCAGCCATCACCACAACTACCGTCACCAGAGATATGATTAATCATTTCTTGAATTTCTTCCTTTGTAGCTTCACGAGCTTCAACAATAGTACCCTTGAAGTTAAGAGTTTTACCTGCTAGAGGGTGGTTTAAGTCCATTTTTACAATATCGTCGGTAATCTCGAGTACTCGACCATTGAAACGATGTCCATCTTCATTTTGTAGAGGCACAATGGCATCAACAAAAATATTGTCGTGATCGAAGTGACCATTTACTGTAAAAATCTCTTTTTCTAGATCTAAAACACGGTCTGCAAGGTGTTCGCCATAAGCCTCAGAAGGCAACAATGTAAAATTAAAATTATCACCTTGGTTTAATCCTGCCACTTCTCTTTCAAATGCATCAATGGTTAATCCAAATCCACTTAAGAAAGAAAAAGGCTTATCTGCTGGTGCTTCTTCTACTAAAGAGACTTGATCCCCCTCCACAGTATATAACTTATAACTAACAGCTATATATCTATCTTTATTGTTTTCCATTTTGTTTTTATTTATAATTGAATTATGCAAAGTTACGAAAAAGAATGTAGCTAGCCTTATAAAAAACACATTTTTATTTAGGACTTCATTTTATCTACATCTTTATAGTATTGTTTTTGGTATGTAATGTCATTGCTTTCACCTATTAATTGCACTGCTTTTACATCACAATATCACTGCTTTTGCAACACACTGTCTATACCTACTTATAATAAAAGCTTTAAGCATACTTTTAATTCTATGCTTTTAAAACATACTTATTCACTACTTATGACATCACAATAAGTTGGTATTAATCTAAAGGAAATAAGCAAAAATAATCTTTCAATTATTATATTTAAAGGATGGAAATAAGGCATATCACTCTTTCTAGGGATAAAACAAAAGGGGAAAACAGGCTCCGTAATCATTTGTAGGTATTTTACTAAAAACCCTACTTTTAGGTATTGGCGAATCAAAAAAATGTATATATCTTTGCAACATCAACATAACGAAATAGTAAATTAAAATTATAAGGATATGAAATCAACAGTAGTTGTTTATGGTTCATCAACAGGAACCTGCCAAAGCATAGCTGAACAAATTGCAAGTAAGCTAGGCGTAGAAGCTTTAGAAGTAACAAACTTAACAGCAGATGTAGTTGCTGCAAACGAAAATCTTTTGCTTGGAACTTCAACATGGGGTGCAGGCGAATTACAAGATGATTGGTATGACGGTTTAGACGTGTTGAAAGGTACTGACCTTTCTGGTAAAACTGTTGCCTTGTTTGGATGCGGTGACGCTGAAAGTTATAGCGATACATTCTGTGGAGCTATGGCAGAAATTTACAATGTTGTTAAAGAAGGTGGCGCAAATGTAATCGGTGCTGTTTCAACTGATGGTTATACATTTGAAGATTCTGAAGCAGTTGTAGACGGAAACTTCGTAGGTTTGGCTCTTGATGATGTAAATGAAGACGATAAAACAGAAGAACGTATTGACGCTTGGTTAGAAAATATCAAAGCTAGTCTTTAAAGATTTTAAATAAAGAGGTGATTAATCATCAGTTTGATAACGATATGTCAGATCTTGCAAAGATGCCCGCCGACCTAAAAGTGCTGGTAAACCACATCTACGAATACCAAAAAGGTGTACGCCCAATGGTGCTCTTCACTTGCAAAAAACAATACGAAGAGTTTGCAATCTCACGACTAATAAACCAAGACATTTCGTTTATTACACAACCTGTTGGTAATAAAAATATCAATATTTTCTTCGGAAAAGAAGAATGTATCAATGCTATCAAACTGATGGTTAATCGTCCTTTAAACCTACTATCTCCTGAAGAAGATTTTATTTTAGGTGCTTTGCTTGGATATGATATCCGAATTCAATGCGAAAGATATTGCAAACGTAAATGCGATACCTGCACAAAAGCACAATAAAAGGAGATAATCACAGGTTGTGAAACCGCTTAATTATTTAATAATAGGATATACTTTTAGATCTTGTTCGCTAAATAAAGTATTCATAATGTTTTTGTATAATATGTATTAGGCTGGCTGTGAAGTCCGCCTTTTGCTTT
>JBQMYA010000032.1:0-23455 GCA_052173735.1 Prevotella sp. | reverse complement strand
ACGACCCCCTGATTAACAGTCAGGTGCTCTAACCAACTGAGCTATTGAAGCATTGTTCTTAATTGCGATGCAAAGGTAATAGGTTTATTTTAATCTTCCAAATATTTTCCTTATTTTTTTCGATTTTGGTGAAAAAAAATACTTTTACACGTGTTTTACTTGCTCATTTTATTGTAAAAACGCTATCTTTGTAATAGCAAATACTTATAAAAAGAAGAATCTTCAACCCAAAGAAGTTTATTTGGTAACTAAGAAAAATAAAGAAAATACATAATAAGAATAAAAGAACAAGAATATAATTTGCCCTTTTCCTTATTATAATAGCCTTTTATAGCAGAAAACTTCTTATAAAAATATATTAAAAATGAAACGAATTGCATTTTTATTTGCAGTGCTTTGCACCACCTTTTCAATGGTTGCACAAACCAACAACCACAGTAGTAAAGTGGCAAAAAACCTAGATGTATTTAATGCCATCTATAAAAATCTTGATTTATTATATGTCGATACGCTCGAAGCAAACGAGGTTATAGGATATGGCATCAACTCTATGTTAAAAAGTTTAGATCCTTATACTGAATATTATACAAAAGAAAAGAACGACGAACTCAATACCACCCTAACAGGA
Source organism: Prevotella sp. (assembly GCA_052173735.1). Classification (GTDB taxonomy): domain Bacteria; phylum Bacteroidota; class Bacteroidia; order Bacteroidales; family Bacteroidaceae; genus Prevotella. The sequence goes on along the minus strand of JBQMYA010000032.1, from coordinate 22,827 downwards.
AAATATGCAGGTATTGGTGCTCTTATTAAATATAACTACCAATTAAAGAATGTTGTTATCGACCAACCTTATGCCAATACCCCTGCAGCAGAAGCGGGTTTAAAAAAAGGCGACATCATATTGAGTGTCGACGACAAACCTATGGCGGGCAAAGACAATAGCTTTGTAAGCAATTCTTTACGTGGTGAACCTGGCACTTCGTTTAAATTAAAGGTGAAACGCCCATCAACTTCAAAAATTCTTACCTTTAAAATCACCCGACGTTCAATTCAACTTCCTTCTGTTCCCTATTATGGAATGCAACCAGGAAATATCGGTTACATTAAATATACATCATTCACCGAAGGCAGTGCTAAGCAAGTTAAATCAGCTTTTATCGATTTAAAGAGCAAAGGAGCTAAGGGATTAGTACTCGATTTGCGAGGAAATGGCGGTGGTTCGTTAGGAGAAGCTGTTCAAATTGTGAACATGTTCGTACCTAAAGGCATCACTATTGTGCAAACAAAAGGAAAACTTCAACGTGCTAATGCCGAGTATAAAACAACCGAAGAACCTTTAGATACGGTTATGCCTATCGTTGTTTTGGTAGACGGAAACAGTGCAAGTGCGAGCGAAATTACAAGTGGAAGTTTGCAAGACCTCGACCGTGCGGTAATTCTTGGTACACGAACATTTGGCAAAGGACTTGTTCAACAGGTTATTAATCTGCCTTATGGTGGATTAATGAAGCTCACAACTGGTAAATACTACATTCCAAGTGGTCGCTGTATTCAAGCCATTCGCTATAAACATAGCAACGGAGGACGTATGGAAAACGTTCCCGATTCGTTAACAAAAACATTCTACACCCGCCTTGGTCGTGCTGTTAAAGATGGTGGTGGCATCACTCCCGACATTGTTGTAAAGGCAGATTCTGTTCCAAACATAGCCTTCTATCTTGCTGGTGTGCGTGACTCTAACGAAGTGATGTTTAATTATGAGATAGATTATATTGCTAAACATCCAACCATTAGCAATCCTGAAAAGTTTGTAATAAGTGATGCCGACTATCAAATATTTAAAGAAAAGGTTATTAAGAGTGGCTTTAAATACGATGGAGAGACTTCTAAATATCTCGACAACATCATTCGTTTGGCTAAGTTCGAAGGATATTATAACGATGCAAAACCACAATTAGAAGCTCTAAAAGAAAAGCTTCAACACAACGTTGCACACGATTTAGAATATAACAAAGCGTTTATTTCTAATCTTCTTGCTAACGACATCGTTCAGGCATACTATTTTCAAGAAGGCGGAATTGTTCACTCTTTGCAACAAGACAAGCAATGGAAAAAAGCTGTTGAATTGCTCAACACCCCCAAAGAATATAAAGAATTATTGAAGAAGAAATAATTTTCTAATTACATTCATTATCAACCTGTTCGACAACTTACAGAATGTTCCGAACGGGTTGTTTTCTTTTCGCCCTGCAAAAGCAATCTTTTTAGCTCGAAAAGTCATTGTTTTTGCATCTCAATCTCAACGCTTTTGCATTCTAAAAGCATTGAGTTTAGCATTCAATTCTCCACTCGTTCTCATTTTCATTTAATGCTCACATCGTTCAAGAAATGTGTAAAAATTTTAAATATGTGCTACCCACACGAATAAAAGCCTATAAAAACACGTCAAAAAATAGCATTTTTAGAAAAAGAAATGTTATTTTTGCAAGTTGTTAGAATAGAGTTCAAGAGAGAGAAAGCATGATAGAGAAGACGATAGATATCGACAAAATACTAAAAGAAAAGATGGGTTCGAAGGCGAAATTTGCACCCTCTTTTCTCGTAAGATATCTAAAACACATCATTCATCAAGACCAAGTGAATGCTTTTTTACATGAAAGTAGAGACAAAGTGGGCACACCTTGGCTCAAAGAATGTGTGAAATATCTCGACATCACCCTCCAAATCAAAGGCGAAGAAAACCTCCCTAACAAAGACGACGGGAAGCTTTACACCTTTGTTTCGAATCATCCCTTAGGCGGAATTGATGGAGTTGCGCTCGGAAGTGTTATCGGTCAGCACTATGATAGTAATTTTCGTTACTTGGTGAACGACCTCTTAATGAATCTACCAGGATTGGCTCCGCTTTGCATTGCCATTAACAAAACAGGACATCAAAGTCGCAATTTCCCCGCAATGGTTGAAGAAGGCTTCAAAGGAAACAACCATATTTTGATGTTTCCTGCAGGACTTTGCAGTAGAAAAACAAACGGTGTGGTGAGAGATTTGGAGTGGAAAAAGACCTTTATAACCAAAAGTGTCGACACACAAAGAGACATTGTCCCCATTCATTTCGAAGGAACCAACTCTCCATTCTTTTATCGTTTGGCAAACATCTGCAAAACATTGCATGTTCCTTTCAACCTTGCAATGCTCTATCTTGTAGACGAAATGTATAAAAACGTTCATAAAACATTCACCATAACCATCGGAAAACCTATTCCTTGGCAAACTTTCGACAAATCGAAAACTCCATTAGAATGGGCACAAGAGGTAAAAAAACGAGTGTACGAACTTTAATATCACAACGCAATTCATTACAACAACCACAATAGTAAATAAATTCTTCAAACAAAAATCATGGAAGAAGCCATCATAAATGCTATCGACAAAGAACTTTTAAAAAGTGAGCTTACGCCCGAAAAGCGTTTACGTGTAACCAATAAAAGTCAGAACGATATTTATATAATCACTGCGCACAACGCCCCAAACGTGATGAAAGAAATTGGACGTTTGCGTGAAATAGCCTTTAGAACGGCTGGTGGTGGCACTGGAAAGAGCATGGATATCGACGAATTCGATACCTGCCCCAACTGCTATAAACAGCTTATTGTGTGGAATCCAGAGGCTGAAGAAATTATAGGAGGATACAGATATTCGTTTGGAGAAGATTGGGAATTAGACGAAAAGACAGGTCAACCAAAGCTTGCAACAAGCCACATGTTCCATTTTAGCGACCAGTTTATTAAAGATTACATGCCTTATTCGGTTGAACTTGGACGCTCGTTTGTTTCGCTCGAATATCAAAATGTGCGCACAAACACTAAGAGCATCTTTGCATTAGACAATCTTTGGGACGGATTAGGCGCACTAACTGTTATCAATCCAAAGGTGAAATATTTCTTCGGAAAGATGACTATGTACCCCTCTTACATTCGCTATGGTAGAGATATGATTCTCTTTTTCCTCAAAAAATACTTCGACGATAAAGAGAATCTCATTGTTCCAACCAAGCCGTTGAAGCTCGAAACCGACGAGAAAGTGTTTGAAGAGCTTTTCAATGCCAACTCATTCAAAGAGAATTATAAGATTCTTAATCGAGAAATTCGACAAATGGGCTACAACATTCCACCTCTTATTAATGCCTATATGGGCTTAAGTCCTACGATGAAGTTATTTGGAACAGCCATCAATAAGGGCTTCGGAGATGTAGAAGAAACGGGCATTTTAATTGCAGTAGACGAGATTCTCGAAGAGAAACGCATTCGACATATCGATAGTTTCATTGCTGCCAATCGCAATAACCTTGAAATTACAAGCGGCAATAATAACGTAATATACAAAGAAAAAGAGAGCAAAGAATAGTTTATTCCTTGCTCTCTTTTTGATATAAGTAGGGTGCTTTTCCCCTACTTCTCATTTTTTATTCGTAAATTTGCAAGATAAAGAGAATAAAATAACACTAGATACAATGGCAGAAAAGAATTACAAAAGAACCACAGTAACGGCTGCTTTGCCTTATGCAAACGGCGGAGTGCACATCGGACACTTAGCAGGTGTTTACATTCCAGCCGACATTTATGTTAGATATCTTCGTTTAAAGGGCGAAGAAGTGGCATTTATTTGCGGTAGTGACGAGCATGGTGTGCCCATAACTATTCGTGCAAAGAAAGAAGGAATCACTCCTCAAGACGTTGTAGACCGTTATCATCAACTTATAAAGGATAGCTTCTCTGACTTTGGTATCAGCTTCGATATTTATAGTAGAACAACATCTAAAACACATCAACAAACTGCTTCCGACTTCTTTAAACACCTATTGGACAACAATAAGCTACAAGAAGGCGAAACAGAACAATTATACGATGAGGAAGTTCACCAATTCTTGGCAGACAGATACATCACTGGAGAATGTCCACATTGCCACAATGAGGGTGCTTATGGCGACCAATGCGAAAGCTGCGGACGTGACCTTTCACCCACAGAGCTGATTAATCCAAAGAGTACTATCAGCGGTTCGACTCCTGTTCTACGCAAAACCAAGAACTGGTATCTACCTCTTAACGACTATCAAACATGGCTTAAAGAGTGGATTTTGGAAGGACATAAGGAATGGAGAGCCAATGTTTATGGTCAATGTAAAAGCTGGTTAGACCTCGATTTGCAACCTCGTGCCATGACAAGAGACCTCAATTGGGGTATTCCTGTGCCTGTTGAGGGAGCAGAAGGAAAGGTATTATATGTTTGGTTCGATGCTCCTATCGGCTATATATCAAATACTAAGGAGCTATATCCTAACGATTGGAAGAAATGGTGGCAAGATTCTGAAACCCGATTGGTACACTTTATTGGTAAAGATAACATCGTGTTCCACTGCATTATCTTCCCTTCTATGTTGAAAGCGCATGGAGATTATATCCTTCCTGAGAACGTTCCTGCTAACGAATTCTTAAATCTTGAAGACAACAAGATCAGTACTTCTCGCAATTGGGCTATCTGGTTGCACGAGTATTTGCAAGAATTACCTAACAAACAAGACGTTCTTCGCTATGTATTAACAGCCAATGCGCCTGAAACAAAGGATAATAATTTCACATGGAAAGATTACCAAGAACGCAATAATAACGAACTTGTGGCTGTGTATGGCAACTTTATTAATCGTGCATTGCAGCTCACTAAGAAGTATCTCAATGGTGTTGTGCCTGCTTGTGGCGAGCTTCTTGACATCGACAAAGAGGTGTTTAACGAGCTAAAAGGCGTGAAAGAGAAGGTGGAAACCTTGCTTAACAACTACAAATTCCGTGATGCTCAACGTGAAGTAATGAACATTGCACGCATCGGAAACAAGTATATGACCGACTGTGAACCATGGAAATTATGGAAAACGGAGCCTCAAAGAGTTGAAACTATCTTATATGTTTGCTTGCAATTAGTGGCTAACTTAGCTATTGCTTTCGAGCCATTCTTGCCATTTAGCAGTAAGAAACTACGCCAACTCATTCACATTGAGAGTGCAGACTGGAGCAAATTAGGTGCAACCGACTTACTAACTCAAGGTCATCAGCTTGCTGAACCTGAGCTACTTTTCGAAAAGATTGAAGACGAAACAATTGCTTTCCAATTAGAAAAGCTCGACAACATTAAGAAAGCTAACGAACAAGCCAACTATAAAGCGAAGCCTATTAAGCCTGTAGTGAGCTACGAAGACTTTGAAAAACTAGACATTAGAGTGGGCAAAGTCTTAACTTGCGAGAAGGTGAAGAAGGCTAATAAGCTTTTGAAATTTACCTTAGACGATGGCAGTGGCAAAGAAAGAACGATTGTAAGTGGCATCGCTAAGTTCTATGAACCAGAGGAATTGGTGGGTAAGAGCGTTCTATTCATCGCCAATTTCGAGCCTCGTAAGCTCATGGGAATAACCAGTGAAGGTATGATTTTATCTGCAGTTGACTTCGATGAGTCGCTCAGTGTAACCACAACTCTTCGTGAAGTGAAACCCGGAAGCCAAGTAGGATAAACGCAATAGTAGTGCTATTGACTCTATAAAACAAAGAAGTTCTCTCTCTTACATTGCTTTATTCATGTTCGAGAGAGAACTTTTTATTATTAACTTACAATTTTTCTACCTTCTAAGTAGAGCTCAGAACTATCGTATAAACAATAGTTCTCGGTATTTAGGAAGTGTCCAAAGCTCGTCAGCAACAATCAATTCGAGCTTATCAATGTGGTATCTTATGTCCTCAATGATAGGCGCAACGGTGTCGTGATACGCAATAGCTTTATCTCTTTCGCTTTCTATTTTATTCGCAACTTTACGTGCTTCCACCAAATTCTCAACCATCGTCTCGATGTGTTCGGTTCTTTCTGCAATCTCTTCGATGATCTTTAGGTTACGAGAAGTTAAGCTCTTAGCCTTTGATTCATCGAAAATAGCATACATATTGTGTACATTCTTAGCCAAACGACTTTGATAATGGGTTGCAACAGGAATGACATGGTTCATTGTTAGGTCGCCCATTACACGAGCTTCAATTTGAATTCGCTTGGTATAAGTTTCCCATTTCACCTCGTTACGAGCTTCAAGTTCGTTCTTTTTCATCACGTTTGTGCTCTCGAACATAGCCACAGAGTCGGGCTTTAAGTAGTGATCAAAGATGAGAGGACAGCTTGTTTCGCAGTCGAGTCCACGTTTCCTAGCTTCTATCACCCACTCTTCTGAATAGCCATTGCCCTCGAATACGATTGGAGCACAAGTGCGAATGTCTTCACGAATAACGTTGATGATTGCGTTTGTTTGTTCTTCTCCTTTCGCAATGAGTGCATCTACACGCTCTTTGAACAATGTTATTGCTTCTGCAAAGGCGGTATTTAATACAATCATAGCAGAGGCACAGTTGGCTTCACTACCCACTGCTCTGAACTCAAAGCGGTTTCCTGTGAAGGCAAAAGGACTGGTTCTATTTCTGTCTGTGTTATCAATTAGTAGCTCAGGTATCTCTGGAATGTCTAATTTCATACCTTTTTTATCTGCCACATTGAAAAGTGTTTCATTATCAGAGTCTACAATATGCTTTAAAAGACCAGAGAGTTGTTGACCCAAGAACGCAGAGATAATGGCAGGAGGTGCCTCGTGTCCGCCCAAGCGATGTGCGTTAGTGGCACTCATGATCGATGCTTTTAGAAGTGCTTCGTGGCGATATACAGCCATTAAGGTCTCTACAATGAATACAACAAAGCGCAAGTTGTCTTCGGGAGTTTTTCCTGGCGCATGCAAAAGAACGCCTGTGTCGGTGCAAAGGCTCCAGTTATTGTGCTTTCCACTACCATTAATTCCATCGAAAGGCTTTTCGTGTAGCAATGCTCTAAAGCCGTGTTTGCGTGCCACTTTCTTCATTAACGACATCAAAAGCATGTTATGGTCGATGGCAAGGTTACACTCTTCGAAGATAGGAGCAAGCTCAAACTGATTGGGAGCCACCTCATTATGACGTGTTTTACATGGGATTCCTAATTCAAGTGCTTGTATTTCGAGGTCTTTCATGAATGCTTGTACACGCTCTGGAATAGTTCCAAAATAGTGATCGTCCATCTGTTGGTTCTTAGCAGAATCGTGTCCCATCAGTGTTCTGCCTGTTAACATAAGGTCGGGGCGTGCCAAATAAAGATCTACATCAACGAGGAAGTATTCTTGTTCCCATCCTAAATTGGTTGAAACCTTCTTTACTTCGGGGTAGAAATACTTACAAACGGCTGTTGTTGCCACGTCTACTGCATGCAAAGAGCGTAGAAGTGGTGCTTTATAGTCGAGTGCTTCACCTGTGTAAGAGATAAAGATGGTAGGAATACAAAGCGTGTCGTCGATGATAAACACAGGCGATGTGGGGTCCCAAGCCGAATATCCTCGTGCCTCAAAAGTATTTCTTATTCCTCCATTAGGGAACGAAGATGCATCGGGTTCTTGCTGAACAAGTAGCTTTCCGCTAAACTCTTCAATCAAACCTCCTTTGCCATCGTGTTCTACAAAGGCATCATGTTTCTCTGCAGTTCCCTCTGTTAGGGGTTGAAACCAGTGTGTATAATGGGTCACTCCATATTCTTCTGCCCACTGCTTCATACCTTTTGCCACCGCATTTGCGATGGAACGATCTAAGTGCGAACCATTATCTATCACGTCAATGAGCTTGTTATAAACATCTAAAGGAAGATATTTATACATCTTCTCACGGTTAAACACATACTTTGCGAAGAACTCTGATGGGCGTTCTGCAGGTGTTTCTACTTCTAAAGGACGCTTTTTAAACGCCTCGGCAACAACTTGGAATCGTAAATTAGACATTGTATTTTGTTTTATTAATGTATCCATTATATAGTCAACTCAATTTTCTCTGTTCATAATGCTTTGTCCGTTTCATCACTATTGCACTGCTCTTTGGGCACTTTTCTGCATTTGTTTTTCGTAACGGGCAATCTCTATGCTGTTAATAATATTCTGCCAAAGAATGTAACAGCCTGGTCCTACGGTTGAAAGGGGTGTTAAATAGGCGTTAGCAATCCATATTGCGAATGCCGTATTCTTTTGTCCTAAGCCCTGACCAGCCTCTAATCGGCGGTTAAAACGCAAGCCAATAGACCTTCCTACCATAAATTGTACGAGGCAAACAACAAGTCCTGCCACTGCAATGAGCAACAAAAACAATACACCTGTCTGTGCATGTACAATGTTTTTAATGGTTGTTCCGCTCACAATGAGCAACGAACACGCCCAAAGATAATATGAAAGGTCTTTCACGGCAATAATCTTTCGATGAATCTTCTTCATACTTTTCTTCACTACATAAGCCAAAAACATAGGCAGAACGAGCACCAAAAGCACCTGATAGAGTATCTTTAAGAAAGCTGATAGGAAGCTGATGTGCAAACTATTGTCTACCAATGGCAGGCAAATGGGAATGAGTATTGATGAAAAAAAGTTAGACACGAAAGTATAGGTGGTCATTTCTTCGATGCTTCCGCCCAACTTTTGGGTGACAACAGCAGCGGCAGTGGCGCACGGACAGATAACACATATAAGAATAGACTCGCAAAATACGAGTCTAGAACCACTTTTCCCCCACAGCAATGTGAATGCTAAAAGAAAGAGAATGATGCTGAATTGTGCCACAAGAGCATAGCCATGCCAGCGTGTTACACGCAGTTTTTTGAAGTCGACTTTACAGAATGTAACGAAGAGAACTAAGAACATGAACAGCGGAAGGATTGCATTAAAGAAAGGCGCAAACAGCATTGCCGCACTCAACAAACAAGGAGTGAAGGCAAAAATGAGATAAATAACAGCCCCAAAGGTGATAGACAGGGGCAAGGTCCATGTCTTTATAAACTTTATTAAACCCATGTTGATGTAAAGTTTACCATCCTTTCATTGCTCCTTTTCAATGCAACAGCTTCATAACTTCTATGCTTTGGTTTATAGTTATCTGCAAATCGCTTTATATTTAAGTTGCAAAAAGGAACAAAAATAACAGCAAGTAATCTCGTTTTCAATCTTCTACCCATGCACTTCGAGCCTTTTAGGCGTTGACTTGTGTGGCTTTGGAGGCGCAAAGGCATTTAACGAGTCTTTACTCTGTTCTCAACTTGTATGCAAAGGTATTATAATTTATGGGTTCATAAAGCACTCTATTCTCTCTTTTTTGTTATATAATCTTAATTAGATACATTTTCTTAACTCCTTTTCTACTTTCTTTTTCGATGTAGAGGAAACAAAAAGAGATGCTAAGATGGATGTTTTGAGTTGAAAGGGAGATTGACTTACCATTTTGATGGCATTTCAACACTGAAGTAAAAGCTATGCTATTGACCTGCAAAAGCATTGTTTTTGGAGTGTAATTGCAGTGCTTTTACAATGCAAAAACATTGCTCTTGTTGGGCACTATCTACAAAGCCGAGTAGAAAGACTTTGCTATATGAAAGTTTTTTGTAACTTTGTGTGGAACATCTAAACAATGATTCTTTTTGAGTTTTCAGGTTTTCAGAAGGATAAAAGGTAGGCTAATTTTACTAATTACTACCCTTTCAGGCAACAACAACTCACTACAGGATTACTGAATTTCTGTATAAACAAAACATTTACACAGCTTTTGACACAAGGACAACATTAGTTTGCAAATAAAACACTTTAGATTGAACTATGAAGAAATATTACTTATCGCTTTTTTTGATGTGCTTTTTATCGGCGTCTTCACTATTTGCCTCTCAAAAAGACACTATTTTTCTGGCTGACTATGGTGTAAAACCCGACACTTACGAGAACCAAACAGAACGCTTGAAGGCTGCCATTGCCGATTGTAAACAATCTAAGTCTAAGGTATTAGTTTTTGAAAAGGGTCGCTACGACTTGTGGACTGAAGGCGCAACCTACCGAGATTTCTTTATTACCAACACTTCTTCGGAAACTGAATGCCCATCGAAAGTGAAAACAATTGGTATGTTTTTCGATGATATGGAGGGCTTAACCATTGAGGGAAACAATGCAACTCTGATGTTTCATGGAAAAGTTACGATGCTTGCATTTGCACATTGCAAGAAAATGACATTGCAAAACATTCACATCGACTTTGAAAGACCTGGCGGATCTGAGCTTACTTTCACTCAAATAAATGAGAAAGGAGCTGTCGCTAAGTTTCATCCAGACTCACGATATGCCATCAACAATGGTAAAATAACGCTCTATGGAGAGGGTTGGCGTACCAATATTCCACATTGCATCGAATACAATCCCACAACAGAACATTTTTATTATAGCCATGCTTGGAAAGCTCTTTCAAAGGCTAAAGCCACTGAATTAGCTCCACATGTGGTGCTTTTTGAATCTGTCGACACGGCTCAATGTAAGTTGAACCACACTTTAACGATTAGAGATATTATTCGTGACCAAGTGGGAATGTTGATTTATGAAAGCGAAGACATTTGTTTTAAGAACGTTGGAGTGCACTATATGCATGGATTGGGCATCGTTAGTCAATTCTCTAAGAATATTGAAATGAACCATGTGTATTGCATGCCTCGTGAAAATAGCGGTAGATTATTGGCTTCTTCTGCCGACTTTATGCACTTTTCAGGTTGCTCGGGCAAGGTGAAGGTGGTGAATTGTAAGTTTGCTGGCGCACAAGATGACTGCATAAATGTGCACGGAACGAACTTACGCATTATGGAAAAGGTGAACGACTATACCCTTAAACTGCGTTTTATGCACCCTCAAACCTATGGCTTTAATGCCTTTTTCGAGGGCGACACGGTAGCTTTTGTGCGCCCATCCACTATGCAACGCTATGCTCAAGCGGTGATTAAAACGGCTAAACTGCTATCGAACAGGATTGTGGAAGTGACACTATCGAAACCTATTCAACACGATATTGAACTGCAAAGCGATTGTCTTGAGAACATGACTTGTACGCCTGAGGTGGAGATTCGCAATTGTTATTTCACCCGAACAAGTACTCGTGGCATTTTGGTTACAACGCCCCGACGAGCGGTTATCAGTGAAAACGTGTTCTATAAAACGGGTATGAGTGCCATACTTATTGAGGGTGATGCTGCGGGTTGGTATGAGTCTGGTCCTGTAAAAGATGTTTTAATCGAAAATAATACTTTCCTTGATTGCGCCAATAACAATAATAAACACGCTGTAATTGAATTGAATCCATCGAATACGGACATCAATGAGAAACGCCCTGTGCATCAAAATGTGCGCATCATCAATAATCGTTTCACAAGTTACGGACATAAAATACTATCGGCAAAGAGTACTTCTAACTTGGTTTTCCGTAACAATGAGATGACTATGTATCGCAAATCGTCTGACACTTCCACTAAATGGTTCTCGTTAAATGGTTGCAGTAAGGTGAAATTCAAGGCAAATCGGCTACTTGTTAGGAAGCCTATAGAGTACTCTTGCAGACTGCAATAGCACCCTAACAAAGAAGAACTTGCAGTATAAGAAGATATCGAAAGAAGATATTTTGTTTAAAAATATGCCGAATAAAATAATGGAATAACATTGAATTATTGTGCATTGAAGACTAGTTATTGGTGGTATTGAGAAACTATGGATAGGCTTTGGCGGAACGAAAAGATTTGCTAAAAATGCCGATTCCATCGCTTTAAAAGCTCAGAATAAGCCTTCGAAAATTTCAATATCTGTGTTAAAATAGCCCTCTACGGCAAATATATGTGTGTAACCTATTGATGATGGAGAAGTGACTCGTTTCTCTTTCGTTTACAAACCAATAGGTTACATTCTTTTTATACCCTCTTTATCTATTTCTAAAGCGTTGATAAAGGATCATTCTATCTGCTTTCTCTTTATTACATTCATTGCTATAGACAAGCTTTATCTACCTTTCAAAGCAGCGATAAGAAAAAATCTCCTTTCTTTTCTATTTGTTTTCGTTTTCCTTTTCTTCCTATTATTCTTTTGCTTTTTGATTGATTCGCTCTCCTACTCAAACATTTTTAAGGTTATAAGCTCTTTTCTCTCATCTCATAGGTATTCGTCCACCATAGTAGGAATATTCCTTTAAATGCAAAAAGAAAGACTTTTCTGTCTTTCTAAAATTATCTTTGCTCATAGTTACACTACTATTTACTTGACATATCATCAACAATGGAAAAACAAAAAGGTTGCGCACCAAAGTGTTTACACACTGTTCGGTACACAACCTATTATTTTATTAAAGTATTTTACTAGTTTTTACACTATTATTTTACTCCAATTGGACCTTGTCCTGCAACCTTTGGCCATCCTGGATTTTGATAAACAACAGACTTCTCGATATCGTTGTCTGCAGAAGTAGATGACTTACGGAATACACTTTGTGCAAGAGGAGTTAGATAATGAGCCTCTGTGAAATGATAACCATTGAACACTGAGTTGTTAACCTTGCTCATTTGGTAAGGACGAACATATACTCCACTGATTGTTTGATCAGACATATTACCCTTACCTTGTTCAACATTTACAATCACAAGGTTCTGATTATCTTTGTCAAGTAGCTTGCCTTCGTAGATTGAACCCCAGTATCTCATACCCTCAATTTGGTATCCATTCACTTGATCAAGAGCTCTCCAACGACGTAAATCATTTAGACGCATACCTTCAGCGATGAACTCATTACGACGTTCACGACGTATATTGTAAAGTGTTGTGTTAACTAATGCACCGTGAGAGTATGCTCCAAAGTCGTTCTTAGCTTCTTCGGTCATAACAGTTGCAGCAATTGTTTTGTTGAAATCTGGATCCACTTTAGCACGAGTACGTAGAGCTTTCCAATACTTAGCCGCTGTTTCATCAATTGTTTGGTTCTTTTCATACGATGCTTCGATGTAGTTAAGAAGAGCTTCTGCACCACGGAATACAACACTAGCAGATACACCCATGTGATGCTCTTCTTGTTGTTTTGAATCGTAGTTCAAACCTTTCTTCACAGCAAAACCTGTAACCATACGTGTTTCGTTGTTACCTTTTGCTAACCAAGACATATCAAATCTGGTTGCAACAGCACCGTTGGTATAAGAAATAACGTCGCCATCTTGCTTACAGAATAGTTGGATACGAGAGTCACGATCTTGCAAAGTAGCTTTCACACCTTGCTTTTCCCATTCGGTGTCATAGCCAGATGCTGCAGCATAAATAGGCAAACCATTACGCATTAGGAATGAGTTGACATAGCCACGAGTGTAACCTGTACCACCACCATTGCGTCCTAATTGCATTTGAATGTTATGAGTTACGCCTTGCTCTACACTGTATTGACGCCACATAAGCACTTCAGGATAGCTTGCTAAATCAGGCATACAGAACATTGTAAAGTATGGGTTGGCACTCTTCAATGTTGCATCTTGACCATCACGTACATCTGTATTAACAGCTAACTTATCAACAACTTTGTCTGCAACTACCTTTGATGAGGTCATAGCTTCACCTAAGAAGTAAGCGATTTCGTTATCAATATTGAAGTCTGCAACGTCTGCAGCTGCACCTGGCCAACCGTTTCCACCAGGAACAAGTGCTGTTCCTTTGTGGTATTTAAGCCATGTTCCTTCGAATAGAGCTACACGAGAACGGAATAAATAAGCTACATTTTTGCTAATTCTGTTACGTCCTCCAGGTGCTTCTTCCTTCAAAAGTTCGATCGCTTTGTCGAGGTCTTCTAAGATAAAACGAGCCACTTTGTGTTGTGGTTGACGCTTAGAATTTTCGATCAACACGTTTCTATCGTCTGAAAAAACCTCTTTAATTATAGGACAATCTCCAATAGTTGAAAGTTTGTCGAAATAAGCTTTAGCACGTAAGAAGTACACTTCTCCGATGTAGTGCTTAATGTTTTCAGTATTACCTCTTAGTGTTCCTGCTTGATATTTTGGCAACACTTTTTCGAAGAAATAGTTGCAATGGTGAATCTGTTCGAAGTTCCATTCGCCATCAGATTTTGCTGCAACTTGCCAATCTCCAGGCACCCAATAGTTTGAATAGTTAACTGCTGCTTGGTTATCTGTAGCATCATCTGCAGCAAAAGTACCCATACCATAAGAACCAGGATTAAGAGTTGAGAAGCTATAGTACTTTATTGCATAGTCTGCCAAATCGCTTTCAGATTGGAAGAACTTTTCAGGTGTAACCTTATCTTCTGGCTCTCTATCTAAAAAGTCATTACATGATGTAAATGTAGTGAGTGTGGTGAGCGTTAATCCTGCAAAAAGGATACTGCTAATATATTTTAGTTTCATAATAAATAATCGTTTAGAATGTTACACTTAGACCCATTGAGAATGTTTTTGTCAATGGATAAGTTTTACCTATTTGATTGCCATCAGATCCAAATCCAACTCCAGCGAGTTCAGGGTCAGCTGTCTTCACGAAGTTTGTGATGGTTAGAATATTCTCTGCAGATAGGAATACACGAACGTTTTGCAATGCAATTCTCTTTGTAAGAGCAGCAGGTAGAGTATAACCTAATGTGATATTCTTCAATCTGCAGTATGCAGCATTTTGCAAATAACGTGTTTGTGTGTGTGTATTACGTCCACCATTCCATGCTAATCTTGGATAATAGCTATCAAGATTTTGTCCTAATGGGTGGTTAGCTTCTGCACGGAAGTAATCTAAGTGTTCCTTAAATCCAAGTCCTTGCCATTTTCCTTGTCCTAAAGCACCCCAGAACATAGGACCTCTAGCATCGAAATCTCTCTTCAAAGTACCTTGGAAGAATATCTTTAAGTCGAAGCCTTTCCAAGCTGCATCGAGGTTCAAACCAAAGTTATAGCGTGGAGTTGAGTTACCAATGATGCGTTTATCACCAGGTTTATCAGCTGTTCCTTCACCACCATTTACTTTGCCATCGCCATCTAAGTCGGCATACATAATATCACCAGCAGACCAGTTACTACCTAACGCATTTTGCTTAACTTTAGCTAAGTGAGCATCCATTTCTTCTTGAGTTTTTGCAATACCAACAGTTCTATAACCCCAAATATCACCTAAACGAGAACCTGCATAGTGTGTTCCGAGTGTCTTTGATGGGTTAGGATACTTATCGATTGTAACGAAGTTATCTGACAAATTCAATGTAACACCATAGCGGAAATCTGCGATTCTATCACGCCATGACACTTGAAGTTCCCAACCTTTAGATGTCATATCGAGGTTGTTTACCTTTGGAACAGCAGCACCTAGTACGTCTGGAAGTTCAGGAGCAGGACCTACCATGTCGAAAGTTTTACGTTGGAAGTAATCGAATGAACCAGTTAAGCGGTTATTCAAAGCACCCCAATCCAAACCAATTTCCCATGTTCTATTCTTTTCCCATGTTAGAAGAGCAGAGATAAGAGCTGGGTCTTCAGCTACGTTTGTCTTTTGTCCGTTAACCAACCAGTTACCATTCTTAGTCTTATAAGGAATGGTTTGGTAGAATGGATACCAGTTATCTGTATTTTGGTTACCCAATTGTCCCCATGAAGCACGAAGCTTAAGAGTGTTGATATGCTTTTGCATTGAAGCCCAGAAGCCTTCTTGTGCGATGTTCCAACCGAATGAGAACGATGGGAATAGGTTCCATCTCTTTTCACGAGTGAAGCGTGAACTACCGTCGTATCTTAAGTTAGCTTCGAACAAATAGCGTCCTTTATAGTCGTAGTTAAGACGTCCGAAGAAACCTGCTGTACTCCAAGTTGCAGGACCTCCTGTTACACTTGGGTCGCTTGTTGTTGTGTTAAGTGTAGGAATACCGCTAATCATGTTCTTTTGTTGAGCGGTGAATGAGCGTTGGTGCAACCATTCGCTTTGATAACCCAACATCACTTTCATGTTATGATCACCAAAAGCACGAGTATAATCAGTGTAGAAGTTAGGGTTGAAATAGTTGCTCTTGTATGCATATTCGTAAACACCAGATACTGGATGGTCTATAACAAATGGTTTGTCATCTGCATCATAGCCGTAAACTGTTTGCCAATCTTGGTGATTAAAGTTGTTATTTGCACGATAGTTGAATTCTAAGTGAATGTTCCAATCCTTGATAGGAGTAACAACTAATGCAAGTTGTTGTGCTAATTGGTCTTCTTGTGATTCGTTAACACCACCGTCTAACATTTGATTAATATATGTAGCATCTACATAATGTCCGTTAGGATCCTTTACAGGAATGATTGGCCAACGGCGTACTACTTGGTGATAGAACAAACCATTACCTTCACTAAGAGTGTAAGGTGCAGTGTAATCTACACGTGCAAAACGTGTGCTGTATGAGAAGTTAAGCCAATCTGTGATGTTGGCATTAACTTTACCAGTGAGGTTATAGCGGTTACGAGCTTCTTTACCATAGCGCAATATACCATCTTGTCCAAGGTAGTTAGCAGAGAAATAGTATTTCAAACGATCGCTACCACCTGTTAAACTAACGTTGTGTTCTTGTGAGAAAGATGTTCCGAAGAATTCTTTAAACCAGTTAGTATTACCCAAAGGTAATTTATCGTTATCATTCCAGATTTCCCATTTATTCGCATTATTGCGGAACAATTTAGCCATAGAGCCATTAGTTTGAGCCTCTTTAAGTGCAGCAAGCTTTTGTTCTGAGAACCAAACACCAGCACCTGAGTTAATAGATGCATCGTTCATATATAATGCCCATGTATAAGAGTCGAGCATATCGGGAACGTTTAGCAAGCTATTGAAGCGGAAAGAGTTGTTATAGTTCACTGTGAACTTACCTTCTTTACCACCTCTTGTTGTTACCAACACAACACCACCAGCAGCTCTTGAACCATAGATAGAAGATGCAGCAGCATCTTTCAATACTGAGATGTTCTCAATATCTTGTGGGTTAAGAGTGTTTAAATCGCCTTCCATACCGTCGATTAACACGAGTGGTGTAAGCTTAGAACCTGCACCAATAGTACCTGTACCACGAATGTTGAATCCTTTATCTGAATTCAAAGCACCACCATTAGCACCTGTTGTAAAGTTCATACCAGGCACCATACCTTGCAAAGCGTCCTTAACATTGTTAATAGGACGTGCAGTAAGATCTTTAGCTGTCACTGTAGAAACGGCTCCAGTAAGGTTTGCTTTCTTTTGAGAACCGAAACCTACGACAACCACTTCGTTTAGTTTTTGAGCAGAAGAGTGAAGTGTAACGTCTACAACACTGCGTCCATTTACACCCACTTTTTGTGATTCATAGCCGATATAATCGAACTGTAATGTTGCGTTCGAAGCACATTGGATGCTATAATTACCATCAATATCGGTAATACTATTTGCTTTTGCGCCTACTTCTCTAATTGTTACACCAATTAAAGGTTCACCACTTGTGTCTTTTACGACACCTTTCACCAAATGAGTTTGTGCCCAAGTGGCAACAGACATCATTGCAAATAGAAGCATCATCCACATTCGCCGCGGATTAATTAAATTGCTTTGTTTCATTGTTTATCAGTTTAAGTGTTTATAATTAATTGTCAAATTTTGTTTAGAAGATGAGTGATTTAAATAGATAAATCGCTCAAAACGGCGGTAAAGATAAGAGTTTAAAAAGTATTTACAGAAAAAAAAATAGTTAATAAACGTTTAAACGGTAAATAAACGTATAAAAACAGCACCTAAACTCCCCTTTTTAGCACTTAAAGTCATAAAAAATGCTTTTGACGTAGGTCAATAAGCTGTCTTTTATTGCATTTTTTGGGTATAAAAATTCATTTTGTGGCAAATGATATACTACAAAATCTGTTTAGAAATGAACTCTTACTAAAACAAAAAAAATATGAAAAGAAATTTCGTATCAAATCTTTTATATATAAAACAACACATAAATATAAAGACACCTCTATTTTATCTACTTTCTAATGTCATTGCTTTTATATCGCAATAACTATGCTTTTACACTGCAATTTCAATGCTATTACAGTTTAAAGGCAATGCTTTTATATTTCAACATCAAATACATAAAAAAGCCCCAACAATGCAACTGCGAAACATTCGCTACATCTATTGGGGATAAGAAACGGATAATCAAAGGAGAAAGCGAGTCTACTAGCGTGCTCCACGCTCCGACCAATCGCCTCTATCTAGGTTTCGATAGCCTATAGCTTCGTATAAATGTTGTTCTAACACCTGTTCACTTCCTGCTAAATCGGCAATGGTTCGTGCCACTTTTAAGATACGGTTATAGGCTCGTGCCGATAAACTTAGTCGTTCCATTGCGGTTTTAAGTAGGTCGATTCCTGCTTGATTGGGTTCGGCATACTGATGAATCATTCGCTCTGTCATCTGCGCATTGCAATGAATTCCTTTCACATCCTTATATCTTTCTTCTTGTATTGCACGTGCTTTGATCACTCTTTCTCGAATGGTGGCACTGCTCTCGCCTGGTTTTGCCTTCGAAATATCTTTGAATGGCACTGGAGTTATTTCTACTTGAATATCTATTCGGTCGAGAAGTGGACCGCTAATCTTACTCATATAACGAGCTATCTGACCTGGCATACACACGCAATGATGGGTAGGATCGCCATAATAACCGCACGGACAGGGGTTCATCGATGCCACAAACATAAACGAACAGGGAAATTCGATGGTGTACTTGGCTCGAGAAATGGTGATCTTTCGATCTTCTAAAGGCTGACGAAGCACTTCGAGGGTGGATTTATTGAACTCGGGTAGCTCGTCGGCAAACAACAAACCATTATGCGCAAGCGATATTTCTCCAGGCTGTGGAGAGGCTCCTCCGCCTACAAGTGCCACCTGGGAGATGGTGTGATGGGGCGCACGAAAGGGTCGTTGCGAAATAAGCGACATGTTTTTACCCAGCTTTCCTGCTATACTATGTATCTGTGTGGTTTCTAAACTCTCGGCAAGCGACAAAGGGGGAAGAATGGAAGGCAGGCGTTTCGCCATCATACTCTTACCACTTCCTGGCGGACCTATCATGATTAAGTTATGTCCGCCTGCAGCTGCTACTTCCATTGCACGCTTCACATTGTCTTGACCTCGCACATCTTCAAAGTCTAAATCGAAATTGTATTGATGCTCGTAAAACTCTTTTCGAGTGTCGACTACGGTGGGCTGAAAGCTGGTGTTGCGCTGTGTTAGAAAGTCTATTACGTCTTTTATGCTCTCCATTCCATACACATCAAGGTTGTTTACCACTGCGGCTTCTCGCACATTGGCTTTAGGAACAATCAAACCTTTGAACTTTTCTGCCCTAGCGCGTATGGCAATGGGCAACGCTCCCTTAATGGGTTGCAACGAACCATCGAGACTTAGCTCGCCAACAAACATATATTGTGATAGAAAATCGGAAACAATGTCGCCATTTGCGGCAAGAATGGCAAGGGCTAAAGGTAAATCAAACGAGCTACCTTCTTTGCGTAAGTCGGCTGGTGCCATGTTTACTGTGATGTCGGCATGGGGGAATTTGTATCCATTATATTGCAAAGCGGCTGCTATTCGATCACGACCTTCTCGCACTGCTTCATCACCTAAGCCTGTGAAATGATACAAAACACCATTTACTAGACTTACTTCGATGGTTACGGTGGTTACATTTAAACCATTAACGGCAGCACAATAGGTTTTTACTAGCATAAAAATGATAGGTGTTTTTTGGTTAGTTGTATAGTGTGAATGGGTGTAGACGAAGGAAAGGAAGGAGAAAAGGTTTAAGCTTTTGATGTTCTTTTATGGTAAAGGTTTTCGTTATGGGCTCTAAGGACAATTGTCTAGCGGGTCAGTTCTTCTACTTTCTTCTTTAACTCTTCATTCTTTAAATTTCGAGCTACAATCTTTCCACGATGTAACACGATATTATCTGTGGGCGAAAAGAAACCTAATGAGCGGATGAACTTACCGCCAAAAAGTTGCTCATCGCAAACAATATTCCAAGAAAGTTCGTTCGATTCTACTGCTGTCTTAACGGTTTCTTTTGATGCATCGACACAAACTGTTAAGATAGAGAGTTTGTTTCCTGCTGTACTTTTGAGTTCTTTTAAAGTACTAAGGGTTGAATAGGCGTTGTAATCCCATGTTGCCCAAGCGGTGATAACGGCACAATTAGCTTTTGAAAGGGCTGCACTTGAAATGGTGTTTCCTTTGATATCGGTGACTGAAAAAGAGGATAATGCCTTGCCTTTTTCTGTGTTTGCAAGTTCTTCAACCTGCTGTTGCATACGAACTAGGAAGCCATTGCGGGGCTGTTCTTTTAACATCAGTGCTAAAAGCTGCTTTGCAAGTGGGTAATTGGGCGTGGTGGTTTGTATTAAATACTTGTAAAGCAAATATGAACTAACGATCGACTCGGGATGATCTTCTATAAATTGCTTTGCATAGGTAATACGCTTTGGTGGCGATGCCGATGCCATTTGCTCTCGAACACCATTCATCAACTTATTATCTTTTGTTCCTTTGGTGGTGATTTCTTTCAAATGCGATGCATCTCCATCAAGTGTTACACTCTCACCTGGTTCCATAAAGATGGGTTGCTCGCTGAAATTAGGAAAGACGAGCATCAAGATTGCAGAATGCTCGCACTCTGTTTGATACACAAAACGACCTGCTTCTACTCGTATTGTGTCGAATCCTTCAATGCCTCCATCGGGACTATAAACATAAAACTCACCTTGATTGAGGTTTAACAAGCGTCCCTCTAGCTTAAAATGCTGGCTATCGGTACCACAAGAAACCATAATCAAGGTGAGTGTTGCTATATAAGCGAATAGTTTCATATATGTTATTAAAGGGAATCTAACACCCTTTTAATTCATATTATCTTACTTAATGATTTTCAATTCCAAGTCTTTATCGGCATAAGTCTTTAAAGATGGATTGAGTTTTAGTGCCTCTTCAAGATGCGAAGATGCTGAGAACTTGTTACCTCTACGTGCTGCTACGATGGCATGAATGTAGTGGGTGTAAGCTGTTTTGTGCTTTACTTCGTCTAATGTTTGCGCTGCTGCAGAATAGTTATTATTCATCAATTGAGCAAGAGCTGCTAAATTGGTATTCGAATCGGCTAAATATCGTTCGGCATCTGCATACTTTCCTTTTGCAAAAGCAAGGGCTGCAGTAGCATAAGCAGTGTTATTTGTTCCTGAAGCATTTGCTATTTGTAGTTCGGCTTGCGCAAGATTACCGTGCATTAAGTCTATCAAACCAAGGTTTGCAAGGGCTTCTGGCGCCTTTCTATTCACTCTTAAAGCTTGCTCTAAATAAGACTTCGCCTTTATTTCGTTGCCTTTCTTTAGTTCAAGAATAGCAAGATTGTTGAACGCTCTGTAGTCTTTATCATACAAACGAGCTGCTGTTTGATACACTTCTTCTGTCTTTGTGCCATCTACAAGAGTTGCATAATAAAGCAATTCATCGGCACTTAACTTAACAGGATCTTTCTTATATTGCTCTGCAATCTCATCATCACTACGACCAACAACCTCATAATTGATCACAAGTCGTGCTCTTCTAAGCTCTGGAAGAATTCCATTTGCAAGCTCTCTAAAGCCTTCACTCATGTTTCTTATCTGCTGTTCACGTTCTTGTGGGTCCTTATACATAGACAATACACGCAAAATTACGTCTTTATCTTGTATGTTTGACACTTGAACTAGCTTTTGAAAGCCTTCCCAGTCTTGTGCTGTATAACCTGCATCAATAGGAGTTGATATATTATTTTTCTTGAGTTGACCTTTCACATAGCCTTCTCCTGTGTTCTGACGCTTATTCGCAAGTTTGTCATTAAAGGCGAAACCACCTTCTGGAGACGCATAAGCTTTTACCTCAATGTTATTTAATATAAGGCTTTCACGCTCGCTATTGATTTTCTTAAGCATTTGAACAAACTCTTGAACAGAATTATTTTGTAATTCGCTCTTACGCAAATTAGCTTGATTCACCAAGAATTTGATGTTGGCTTCTTGCTTCTCTTTCTTTACACGTTCAAAAGAATCGGAAGCCAAACAACCACCATCTTCGAATAAGATGTCCTTATATAGTTCTGAAGTGGCAATCACTCCATAACCTATTTTTACAGGAATAAGATTTACTTTTTTGCGTCCTTTCAATGCATTAAAAGTGACATAAAGATCGCTTTTTTGCATTTCTGAACTATATGCAAACGCTGTTTTGATGGTAAAACGTCCACCTAAACGATAAGATACGGATGGATTGTTTCCTAAAACTTTTTCTCCTTGAAATGTTGCCGAAGTGCCTTTAACAACCGAACCATCACTAGAACGCAACTCAGGAACAAGGGTTAGCACTACATTGCGCTTCATATACTTTTCTGGAAACAATGTTGTAATGGTTGCATCTACTTGTCCTGCCTTTACTTCTAAGGGTGTTGGAACTACTGTAAACTTATCTGCTGACAAGCTTTTTAATTTAGAACAAGATGTAAAAAGGAATAAAGTAGAAACAGAAATCGTTAGAATGGTATTTCTAGACATAGGTTTAATATTTTAAGGATTGTACCGCGAGCGGGACTCGAACCCGCACAGCCATCACTGGCCAAGGGATTTTAAGTCC
>JBQMYA010000031.1:0-25608 GCA_052173735.1 Prevotella sp. | reverse complement strand
TTCTCAGCTTAAAAGCAACCAAAGAGAATGTGTTATTCGATACATCTTTCACCCGTTCAGAATGTGGAATACCCATTAATGGATTGGTGTGGATGGGCTCTTTCGATGAAATGATGCAGCGATTGGAGCGCAAACTCGATGAGGGTTTCAGATGTATAAAGCTTAAAATAGGTGCAATAGACTTCGAACAAGAGCTAACTTTATTGAAAGCCATTCGAGAAAGATATGCTTCTGATGTCTTAGAGATACGTGTTGATGCCAATGGAGCATTTAGTTGGGAGGTTGTTCAACAACGACTTGACAGCTTATCACACTTCTCTATTCATTCAATAGAACAACCCATAGCAGCTGGAAACTGGCAAAAAATGGCACAATTGTGCCGAAATACGCCCATTTCGATAGCCCTTGATGAGGAACTTATAGGTGTAAACGATCTCAAAAGCAAAGAGATGTTGTTGCAAGAGATTAATCCTCAGTATATTATCTTAAAGCCTTCGCTACACGGAGGCATTGCAGGTAGCACCGAATGGATTGAACTTGCGAAGCAAAAGGGCATAAAGTCGTGGATAACAAGCGCACTCGAGAGTAATATTGGCTTAAATGTTATTGCGCAGTTTGCATCCTATATTTATCCAAAAGATCAGCAAATGCCACAAGGATTGGGCACAGGACAACTCTATATCAATAACATTGAAATGCCATTAGCCATTAAAAAAGACGAATTATGGTTCTTAAAGAATTCTTAGAGCAATGGAATAGCGACGAAAAGACAATAGAAGTGCACACCAGTGGCTCTACTGGTAAGCCTAAAAAGATTGTTCTTTTTAAAGCAATGATGCAGGAAAGTGCCCGCAGAACATGCGACTTTCTGAATTTAAAGCAAGGCGATTCGGCTTTGTTATGCTTATCTTTAGACCATATTGGCGGTAAAATGATGGTGATAAGAGCCTTAGAAAGAGGCTTAAAGCTAATTGATGCGGGTGCAACAGGTCACCCTTTAAGTTCTTTAAGTACTGCTCCTACTTTTGCAGCGATGGTTCCTTTGCAGGTATTTAATAGCTTACAGAACCCAAGGGAGCGTGAGTTGCTTCGAAATATCAAGCATATTATAATAGGAGGGAGTGCTATCGAGCCTGAATTAGCAGAGCAATTGAAAGATTTTCCCAATGCCATTTGGAGCACATATGGTATGACAGAAACGGCATCTCATATCGCTTTGCGTCGTGTAAATGGTGCTTCTGCCAGTGAATGGTATATTCCTTTTGATGGAATTCACGTCTCGCAAGATGAGGATAAGTGCTTAATTATTCGTCAAGATCTGCCCCAAAGCCTACAAATAAGCGACCTTTTAAATGATGAATGCTTGTTGTCTTCGCTTTGTTTGCACACCAATGATATTGTAGAAATAGCCCCTAATGGGCGTGAATTCAAGGTGATTGGTCGCAAAGATAATGTTATTGTGAGTGGAGGAATAAAGATACAAGCCGAAGAAGTGGAGGCTCTTTTGAGGCAATATATAGATACTCCTTTTGCAATAGTTAAAAAGAAAGATCCCAAGTTTGGTGAAATTGTGGTGCTATTGGTAGAGAATGGCAATGTAGAAGAATTGGACTTGATTTGCAAGGAACACCTACCACACTACTGGAAGCCTAAAGAAATAATTGTAACTGATGCACTTCCACGAACTGAAAATGGGAAGATTAAGCGACAATTATAGTGCTTTAAGCTTTTAATAGTGCATTGTTTTAGTTCGTTTCTCTCAAGAAATCGAGCGCATTTTTAATGTCTTCTTCTCCAACAACAGTGTTAAGAGCCAATGAGCCGATATCTTTTAGAAGCGAGAAGTTGATCTCTTGTCCTTTATTCTTCTTGTCGTGACGCATCAAATCGATTATTTTATTATAGTCATTGCATGCAAGTGGGAAGGCAGGATATAGCGAATGAATGAACATAAGCGTTTGTTTCATCTTGTCAAAGGGAAACTCTTGCAGTAGAGCAGATAAGTATAACTCACAAATAATGCCGTAAGCTACAGCAAAACCATGCGATAATTCCTCTCCATTACTAATGCTCCACGCCTCGAAAGCATGTGCAAATGTGTGTCCAAAGTTAAGTGCTTTCCTTATATTTTGCTCCTTTGGGTCTTCAATAACAATCCTTTCTTTTACTTCAACATTCTTTTTAACAAGTAAAAGAAGCTCTTCCCAGTTCGGATCCTCCATGTCAAAGCGAAGCGTTTCTGCCCATAATGCCTCGCTATCAATAAGCCCATGCTTAATCATTTCTGCGAAACCGCCCAGCAGTTCGTCGTAAGGAAGAGTCTTTAAAAATGCAGAATGTAAAACAACCGCATAGCTTTCAGAAAACAAACCAATTTCATTTTTAACGCCATTGAAGTTGATTCCAGTTTTACCTCCAACCGAAGCGTCGACCATTGACAATAGAGTTGTGGGAATATTGATAAATTTTAGACCACGTTTGAATGTAGATCCTGCCATACCTCCAATGTCTGTAATCATTCCTCCGCCTAAGTTTACAAGGCAAGAGTGGCGTGTAGCTCCTTTAGTTGATAACTCTTCCCAGATGAAACTCAATGTGTTGAGGTTCTTGTTGTTATCTCCTGGCTCTATAATAATGTGCTGAGCGTCTTGCAATAAGGCACTTTTGCTCAATAAATCCCAGCAAAAACGATGCGTATTGCTATCCATCAATACAAATATTTTATCGTATTGAAAAGTCGAAAGCACAGCTTCTATATCGTGAATTATATTGTTTGTAAAGATAATTTTCTGTTTCATATAGGCAAAGTTACATTAAATAAATGAGAAAAGTTTAGTTAAACTTATTTGAATTAATAAGTTTTCATCTCCTTTTGTTGAGTTTATATAAAGTAGAACAGAAGCAAATGTAGAGCTTTAGCGAGGATTTCTCGATAATTATATGTATTTTTGTTTCTGTTTTTTGTTGATACTTAGATTTAAGAGCATATAGAAATGGAAATAAACCTTACGAATAAAGCAGTGTTTGTGCTTCATGTTAAGAAAGGATATGAAGACAGAGAGCAACATGTTAAAGGTATGTTGCAGACGATGAATATTCCTTTTTCGTGGATTCTCGATGGAGATATTGCCGATTTAACTCACGAAATATTGGATAAATACTTTGCAGGCGACATGCATAAGGTGGGTGCAACTGCTTCTTGTGCATATAAACATGTGTTAGCTTATAAAGAGATTATAGCGAAAAACCTCGATGGAGCATTGATATTAGAAGACGATATTCAGCTAGATTCACGTCTTTTTATAGGCATATTCAATAAGAGTTTAACTGAATTGAATAGTGAAGAGCAAGAGCCTTCTATTGTTTCTTACGAAGACACTCGTCTTCGTTTCGTTCCAAAAAGTAAGAGAGTGGGAGGTAAGGTGTTATATCCTGGTGACAGAGATCGTATGACTGGGGGCTTATTATATCAACAAAGAAGGAGCAGAACTGATTATAACTGAATTGGAAAAGCAGGCTATGGATATTCCAGTAGACTGGTATCATGCTAAGTTGTTGTACGAAAATAAGTTGAAATATTATTGGTGTCAACCCACTATTGCAACGCAAGGTAGTCATCTAGGCATATTTAAATCGGGTATAAGCGTTAAAGATAACTTTTTGAGTACATTGAAATGGCGATTTAAACGCTTTTATAAAAAATGGTTATACGAGTTGAGATAGAACTCAAAAGGTGCGCAAATGGAATGGATTTGATATGGTGCTGAAAATCAATAACTTTCTAATTTCGTAAAATGCACATTCTTATTAGGATAAAAAAACAATGGTATTACACTATAAAAGCATTGCTTTTGAGGTGTAATACCATTACTTTTAAGAGCTAAAAGCATAGTTTTTACTTATTAAAAGAAATTGTATTGAAAAACATTCTTTTTTCTTTTTTTATGCGAAAGCATCATTGCCACATTTTTATTGGAATAATTTGGCTAATGAGATGCAAACTGTTGGCTTTGAATTGAAACGCTTTTGAGATGTTTAGCTTGAGGCTTTGTAGGGCTTAGTCTAGCTCGTCAAAGTCGTCGTCGATACCAAATATAACAGGTTCAACAAACGCATCAAGTGCTCTTCGCTCCTTCTTGGTGGGTCTTCCTGTTCCTCTTGCTCTGTCAATAAATCCACTTATTCTGCTCATCTCAAGCAATTCGTATTGCTTAGGGTCTGTAACATTCTCGTAAACCTCAGGAATTAGCTTTGCACCAACACGCTGTTCAATGGCTTTTAATACCTTGAACGAGTAGGTGATAGGCGATTTTTTCACATGAACGGTGTCGCCTACTTTAATCATTCTACTTGGCTTTATGGTGCTTCCATTGAATGTTACTCTACCATTTTTACACGCATCGGCAGCTAATGAGCGAGTTTTAAAAATACGTGCAGCCCACAACCATTTATCAATTCTTGCTTCCATACGCACTTATTCAACTTCTTTTGCAATGTGTTCTACTTGCGATTGAACTGGTTCATGGTGATATCTACTCCCGCAAGAACAAAACTTTTAATCATTTCTATAGCCGTATCGATTTGGGGTTGTAGCGTTGTTAGTTCTTCATCAGTGAATTTTCCCAAGACCCAATCAACCTGTTTACCTTTCGAAAAGTCGTTACCTATTCCAAAACGTAATCGTGCATACTGCTGACCGATGAGCTGTTGTATGTGACCTGTGCCGTTATGACCGCCATTACTGCCACTTGCTTTAAGTCGAAGGGAGCCAAGTGGCAAGGCAAGATCGTCCACAATAACAAGTAAACGCTTTTGATCTATGTTCTCTTGGTTAAGCCAATAGCGAACAGCATTACCGCTTAAGTTCATAAAAGTGGTTGGCTTTAGCAAGAAAATCTTTTTTCCTTTCAATGTGGTTTCAGCAACAAAGCCATATCGTTTGTCGCTAAAAACAATATTGGATGCCTTTGCAAAGGCATCCAATATCATGAAACCGGCATTGTGGCGGGTGTTATCATATTCATAACCAGGGTTCCCTAATCCCACAATTAAGTATTTATCCATTTCTAATAATTAGAAAATGTCAATGTATCTTATTTACCTTCTTTTGCTGCTTGTGCTGCCATTGAAGCTGCACGAGTCATCTTAATAGAGCAAACAACAACGTCTTTACCTGTTACAAGTTCCAAACCTTCGTATGAAAGTTGTCCAACTTTGATGCTCTTACCGATAGTTAGAGCTGTAACATCAACGTCTAAGTGCTCAGGAAGTGATTTGTAAGGAGCTTTAACGTTAAGCTTACGTAATGAAAGACTCATTCTACCACCATCTCTAATACCTTGAGCAAGACCCACAAGTTTAACTGGTAGACCAATAGTAATAGGCTTTTCTTCATTAACTTCTAAGAAATCAACGTGAAGAACAGCGTCTGTTACTGGGTGGAATTGAATTTCTTTCAAGATAGCTGTGTGTAATTTACCATCAACAGTTAAGTTAACAAGGTAAATGTGTGGTGTGTAAATAAGCTTACGAAGCTCTGTCATTGGCACAGTGAATGAGAAAGCAGATGGCTTTCCATCAGTTGTTGCGATGCCATACATGTTACATGGGATAAGACCTTCTTTTCTTAAAGACTTTGAAGCCTTCTTTCCTAGGTCGCTACGAAGCTGACCTGTTAAATTAATTTCTTTCATTTTGTGTTACTCTAAATTAAGTGTTTATAAATAAAATGCCTTAATTCGCCATCACACGAGAATCTTTCTCAGATATAGATGTGCCACGAAAAAGCGGTGCAAAGATAATGCTTTTTTCTTGAATTATGTACAAAAGCATATAAAAAGCATATAATTAGAGGTGTTTTTTTGTTTATTCAGTAGAAAAAAAGTACCTTTGCAACGTCATTAAGGGCTATAAACAAAGTTGGTCGCAACTGTCGTTTGCCTTTAAAAATAGAGCATTTCAAAAAATATAGATATAAAAACACAAACTTATTTGCAACATGATAAATCGTGAATTAATAAGAATTAAAGTGGTTCAGTTAACTTATGCCTATTATCAAAATGGCAATAAAAATATGGATAACGCAGAAAAAGAATTATTATTTAGTATTTCTAAAGCTTACGATCTATATAATTATTTGCTCGCTTTGATTGTTGCAATAACCCAAGAAGAACGTTTGAGGGTTGAGGTTGCTACGCTTAGAGCAGTGAGGGAAGGCACACCTGCACCATCACAGAAATTTGTTAATAATAAGTTTGCATTGCAATTAGAAGAGAATCTCATGTTGAATGAGTTCTTAGAGCACCAAAAACAAAGTTGGAAAGACGATACCGAATTTGTTAGACGCTTGTGTAATACAATTGAACAAAGTAGTGCTTATTCTGAATATATGTCGACATCAACGTCAACTTATGATGAAGATAAAGATCTTTGGCGCAAACTTTATCGCCAAATAATACAAGATAATCCAGATATTGATTCCCTTTTGGAAGAGAAAAGCTTATATTGGAATGATGATAAAGAGGTTGTTGACACCTTTGTTATTAAGACAATAAAGAAGTTTGACGAAGCAAAGAAAGAGCAACAAGAGCTTCTTCCTGAGTATAGAGACGTGGAAGACAAAGAATTTGCACGCAAACTATTTCGTGCTACCATCTTAAATGCAGATCAATACCAAAGTTATATGAGCGAAACAAGTCGCAATTGGGATTTCTCTCGCTTAGCTTATATGGACGTAGTGATTATGCAAATTGCCATAGCAGAAATGCTAACATTCCCTAGTATCCCTGTAAGTGTTACCATAAACGAATATGTAAACCTTGCAAAATTATACAGTACCACTCGTAGTGGTGGCTATATCAATGGTATGCTTGATGCTATTGCACGCTTTTTACTTGACTCAGGTAAGATGTTTAAAATGATGAATGCTCCTAAAAAGAACGAACAAGCAAACGGAGAACAATAACAATAAGGTGAGATATTATAGAAAGTCTTTTATAATAATAATTTGAAAGAAAACGAATAATTAATAAACTAAATATTTAAAGCAAAATGAATATATTGTTTTTAGCAGCTCAAGGAGCAGCGAAAGGTGGACAATCATCTTTCTTGATCATGATGGTTGTAATCTTTGTTATCATGTGGTTCTTCATGATTCGCCCACAACAAAAACGTCAAAAGGAAACTCGTAATTTCCAAAATAGCCTTGCAGAAGGTACAAAAGTGATCATTGGAGGTGGAATTTATGGTGTTGTTAAGCACATTGACTTAACAACTAACAAGGTAGACGTTGAAGTTAGCAAAGGAGTTGTATTAACTGTTGATAAAGCAAGTGTATTTGCTGACCTTGCATCTCAAGAACAAAACAAGGCATAAATATGCTAAATGAAGAATAAGATACTTAAAAGTATAAAGAAAATGAGAAGTTTCTTATTGGCTTTTGCTAATAAGAAGCTACTTGTTTTCTTATTTTTTTTGTTTCTTAGTACTATCTTTTGGCTTTCTATTGCATTAAATGAGATCGTAGAAAAAGAGATATCTGTTCCTCTACGTTTAGTTAATGTTCCTCAAAATGCTGTGATTACAACGCCACTTCCTGATAGTGTGCGAGTGACATTGCGTGATAAAGGATTTGCATTGATTCCTTATTTATATGGAGATAAGCTCCATCCAATAACAATAACTTTCTCTTCTTATGCTCATAAGGGTGGCAATGTAGGTCAAGTGCCCACTTCTGATATTCAGAAAGGTATTCTACAAGCTCTTTATGCATCAACAAAGATTGTCTCAATAAAACCAGATAAGTTTGAGTTTTATTATAACTATGGTTTAT
The DNA here is from genome assembly GCA_052173735.1 of Prevotella sp. Taxonomy (GTDB): domain Bacteria; phylum Bacteroidota; class Bacteroidia; order Bacteroidales; family Bacteroidaceae; genus Prevotella. The sequence goes on along the minus strand of JBQMYA010000031.1, from coordinate 17,777 downwards.
CTAAAAAGGTTTTAATTCGTTTAATGGGTACAATTAAAACGGCAAGTGGATATTATTTATCGCAAGTTAGATTCAATCCCGAGCGTGTAACGATATATGCAAGCAAGCATTTGCTTGATAGTATCACCCATGTTTATACAAAACCTCTTCATATAAATAATATAGTTGATACAATGCAACAAACGGTTCTACTTCAAAAACTAAAGGGAGTGAAAATTGTTCCTAGTACAGTTAAGTTGACATTGTATCCAGATATCTTAACAGAAGAAGCCATAGAAGTACCCATTACAGCTGTAAATATGCCTGAGGGAAAGGTTCTTCGTACTTTCCCCTCACGTGTAAAAGTGCTTTATTCGGTAGGAGCTAGCAGATATAGAACCATTTCTGCAAATGGTTTTAGAGTGGAAGTAGATTATAATGAGATGCAAAAGAATTCATCAGAGAAATGTACTATTGTTCTAAAAACATTCCCTTCGAACATCTCTAATGCACGATTAGAAACCAGTCAGGTTGATTATCTAATAGAACAGCAGTGAAACAGCTAAATGAGAGACCAGTAAAACGAGTTGTTGCGTTAACTGGTGGAATTGGAACTGGAAAGAGTTTTATTGCGAAAATACTTCAACAAAAAGGAATTGAGGTATTCGATTGCGATCGTTCTGCAAAGAAACTGATGCGTGAAAATGAAGAAGTGAAGCAAAAAATCATTGATTTGGTGGGAAAAGAGGCTTATCAAAACAATGTTCTTAACAAAGCCTTGTTGGCTAAATTCTTATTAGCTTCGCCTCAAAATGCTACTGCTTTAAATGAAATTGTGCATCCTGCAGTGGCAAAAGATTTTGAAAAGAGTGGACTAGAGTGGCTTGAAAGTGCAATATTATACGACAGTGCGTTCGATAAAAGAATAGACATTGATTTTGTAGTATGCGTCAGTGCATCTTTAGAAACAAGGATATCACGCATTATGCAACGTGACAATATTACCCGAGAAGCAGCTCTTCAGTGGATAAACAAGCAACTCAATCAAGATGAAGTCATTGCAAAAGCCGATTTTGAGTTGGTGAATGACGGAACAAAAGATGTAGAAATACAGTTAAACGAAATATTAAATAAAATACAAGAATAAAAACATTAGAAAGATTATGGAGACAATTTTATCTATTGCGGGTAAGCCCGGACTTTATAAATTGGTGTCACGTAGCAATACAGGACTTATTGCTGAGACCCTAGACGACCAACATAAACGCCTTCCTATCTTTGCAACCGATAGAGTGACAAGCCTCTCTGACATTGCAATGTATACAGATGCAGATGATATTCCTTTGTGGAAAGTATTGAAAAGTGTAGGTGAAAAAGAACAAAGCAAAGAGAGTTCGTTTAACTATAAAAAAGCTTCTAAGGCAGAACTTCACGACTATTTTTCTGCAGTTCTTCCTTCTTACGATCGTGATCGTGTACACGATAGTGACATTAAGAAGCTTATTCAATGGTATAACCTATTGGTAAAGAATGGTTATACAGATTTTGAAGAATTATTAAATAATAATCCTTCTGGCGAAGAAGAATAATATTTTGTTGAGAAACTATCTCCTGTTGTTTCGTGATAAGTTTGCGGACATGGATCGATAGCAAAGTAACAAATTACAGAATATTTACTAATAATAAGGTTGTTAGCATTAAAACAAAGCATCCTCTAAAGACTTTCGACTTAGAAAGACAATGGCGGATGCTTTTGTTTTATTTCTCTTTTGCAATACAGATTTATTTATTCAATTATTATGATATTAAACATACTCCTCATTATAATAGGTGTTGCGGTGGTTTTAGTAGGTGCAGACATCTTAACAAAAGGCTCTGTGGCTCTTGCCCAACGCATGAAAGTATCGCAAATCGTTATCGGTTTAACAATAGTTGCAGCAGGAACATCTATGCCCGAGTTCTTTGTGAGCTTTGTTTCGGCTATAAAAGGAACCTCCGACCTAGCAATTGGCAACGTTGTTGGTAGCAATATATTTAATGCCTTACTTATTGTTGGTGTTTCAGCAGCCGTTACTCCCATTACAATTCTTAAAGGAACTGTGCGCAAAGACATTCCTTTTGCTAGCTTTGCATCATTCCTTCTACTTGCTTTATGCTTCGATGGAAAAATTGGTAGAATAGATGCTGCCATTCTTCTTGCCGCCTTTATAGGATTCCTTTTATTCACTTTGAAGAACGCTAAGAGTGGAGATGAAGGAGAGATCGAATTGTTAGAAAACACAAGTGTTTTGAAATCGGCTCTATTTATCATTGGCGGTTTAGCAGGATTGATTATCGGAAGTAATCTATTTGTAGACTCTGCCACCTTCGTAGCACAACAACTTGGAGTGAGTGAGGCGGTTATTGGTCTTACAATTGTTGCGGGGGGAACATCTCTTCCCGAGCTTGCTACAAGCGTAGTAGCGGCAAGAAAGGGCAATAGTGGTATCGCAATTGGTAATGTGTTGGGTTCAAATGTGTTCAACATCCTGGGCATCTTGGGTTTGACAGGAGTTATTTCTCCATTAAAAATCAACGGAATTACGATGCTCGACTTTGCTATTCTCATTGTATCGATGTTGCTTTTATGGATATTCTCTTATACCAAATACACCATTAAACGCTGGGAAGGATTTGTGCTTACAGGTATCTTCTTGGTTTATATGAGCTATCTTTTTATGCACATATAATCTTTTTATAAAATAAGGAGAAAGAGAATGAATTTTAAATGTGATGTTGTTAGGTTGAAAAGTCGTTGCTTTTGCAAGGTAATAGCAATGCTTTGAAAGTATAAACTCAATGCTTTTAAGGGTTAATAGCAATGCAATTGCAAATCGTTCTCGATGCAGATATATTCTAATCAAAATAGAAACGGGTCTAAAACAAATTGTTCTAGACCCATTTTTTATGTCAAGAGTACTTCCAAGCACAGCTGCAATGAACAAAGGAGATATTGGCCATGCCAATTTATTAAGTATTCCCATGATGCTTATGCGCTTTGTTGCACTATCAATAGGACCTAATATGGTGATATAAGGGTTGATTGCAGCTTGCAAAAAGGTGTTGGCAATACCGCCTAAGAATGATGCTGTAAGGAAAAGGAGATAGCTTTCTTGCTTTGCAGAAACTACAAATATAAGGAAACTAACAGCGTAAATAACATACGAAAAGGCTATTGTTTTCTTGTAACCGATGGCTTTTATCAGCTGACCTGCAGGGTAACCAAAGACCATAAAAGGTATAAACATAGCAGCAATGAGGGCATACGCTCCTGCAGAAGATACTTCTAACGATTGGTTTAGGATAGGAATTAAGATTCCATTTACACTTGCTGCGAAACCTCCAGAGAAGAACATCAATCCTAAAAGGGCAAGAGGTAGACTGTAATTTTATTGTCTCTTATAAAATCGTGTGTATTAATTCATTTTGATTTGTTTAATGTTTGTATTTAATTGTTTTGGTTACATTCGTAATAGCGTTGCTTTCAACTTTTAAAAGCAAAATTTTGATGAGATAATTGATGGAGGCTTGTTTTGTAAAAAGCATAAAGGTTCGATGAAATAATATGTGTTATCCATCGAACCTTTTATCTTTCTGTGTTTTATTTGAAGATTTGAAGCTTTATTTAAAAGCCATAAATTTCTTTTAGTTTCTCGCCAAGTGTTTCACTACGAAGGTCTCTTGCAACGATTTTACCTTGTGGGTCTACAAGTAAACTTGAAGGAATTGCATTGATGTTGTAAACCTTTCCTGCTTCACTATGCCATGCTTTAAGGTCTGAAAGGTTTACCCAATTCATCTTCATTTCTACAATTGCGTCCTTCCAAGAGTCGGCTTTGCTGTCGAACGAAATAGCAACAATGTTAAAACCTTTATCTTTATATTTTTCGAAGTTTGCTCTTACATTTGGCATTTCGGCTCTACATGGTCCGCACCAGCTTGCCCAAAAGTCGATAAGAACATAGTTCCCTTTACCGCAATACTCGCTTAATTTGTGTGAAACGCCGTTTACATCGTTCAAAGTTAAATCGATAAATGGTTGTCCAATGATCTTTTGTTTAGCTTCTTCGGCTGCTAATTGTTGCTTTAATGCTGAAAGCATAGGGTGATTAGCATATACTTGAGTTGGTTTAAGCAATTCATTCAACTCCGATTCTGTAACTGCATCGGCAACATAGTTAATGTATAGTGCAGGAAGAATGTTGTCTTTATTCTCGTTAATCACCTTTTTATAATATAGAGAAGAGGCGTTATGAAGATCCATAAACTTCTTTCTCAACTCGTTTACACGTGTTGTTTTCTCTGTATCGCTAAGCGAATTGTCGCTAACTACCTTTTGATAATCTGCATAAATCTGCTTTCCTGGCTCGTTAATAGAGTCGAGTGCAGCGTTATATTTGCTGAGTTTCTCGTTAAGAGGAGAGCCTTTGAGCGTGTTTTTGTTAAGATTTATCTCCAAAGGTTTGCCGTCCATGACGAAAATAACAAAGTTTTCATCTTTTCCAATACCAAAGAATTGATCCTTGTTTTCAGGCTTATACTTCACAACGAAGTTACCTTTCACTACATCAACGCTATCAACTACACGTTGATTCTTTTGCATATCGAATAGATAAACCTTCTTAACGTTTTCTGGGCAGGTACCTTTTATAAGAGCAACAGGTGCTTTTACTGCCTTTTTAACTTGTGCAAAGCTAGGGAAAATGCTTGCTGCAAGAATGCAACATAATATCAGTTTCTTCATAATTCCAATCGTTTTTAATGAATAATGCTATCTAATAGATAGCTTTTTAGATTCTTTTGAGGACAAGTTTTCTTCTTTATCCGCTCTGAATATTATGACAAAGTTATAAAATTATTTTTTTATTGCAATCGATTTTAAATCTTTTATGTAACTTTGCAACGCTTTTTAAAGTAAATGAGTGCTTGGTAAACCTCGTAAAAAACAAGAAAATGAAAGAAAATAGTAAAACTGTGAGTGTACTGTTTATGCTTTTCGGTATACTCTTTTGCGTTTGTTTGATAACGGCAAACGTGTTAGAAACAAAGCAAATATCAGTTGGTAGTATTAGTTTAACAGGTGGTTTGATTGTATTTCCAATCTCTTACATCATTAACGACTGTGTATGTGAAGTGTGGGGATATGCAAAAGCTCGCTTATTGATATGGCTTGGCTTTGCAATGAACTTCCTTTTCGTGCTTTTTGGTGCCATTTGTGACGTCATTCCTGGTGCTCCTTATTGGACAAATCAAGAAGGTTTTCATCAAATCTTTGGTTTAGCACCTCGTATTGCAGCAGCTTCTTTCTTAGCATTTCTATGCGGTTCTTTTGTAAATGCTTATGTAATGAGCCGAATGAAGCTACAATCTCAAGGCAAAAACTTTTCTTTACGAGCCATTGTTAGTACAATTTTAGGTGAAGGAGTCGATTCTATTATCTTCTTCCCGCTTGCTCTTTATGGTGTGGTTCCAAACGATGCACTACCTGTTTTGATGCTTTGGCAAGTTATTTTAAAGACACTTTATGAAGTAATAGTGTTGCCATTAACAATTTATATTGTGAAGAAAGTAAAGCGATATGAACAAGAAGACGCTTATGATGAAGCGACAGATTATCGTGTTTGGAAGATTTTTAAAATATAATTGTTAGTAATATCTCACCTTATTATATAGTAAGTATGTCTGAAGAAAGAGAAAAAGAGGGCTTAAAACATTTGGGAAACAACACCAAATATAGTATGAATTATGCCCCAGAAGTGTTAGAAACATTTGTAAATAAGCATCCTCAAAACGATTATTGGGTACAGTTTAATTGTCCAGAGTTCACCTCTTTATGCCCAATTACAGGTCAACCCGACTTTGCAGAAATAAGAATTGCCTATCTTCCAAATGAGAAAATGGTGGAAAGTAAGAGCTTAAAGCTTTATCTTTTCAGCTTTAGAAACCATGGAGACTTTCATGAAGACTGCATAAATATCATCATGAAAGACCTTATTTCATTGATGAATCCAAAGTATATAGAGGTTATTGGCTACTTTACTCCACGTGGAGGAATAAGCATTTATCCTTTTGCTAACTATGGAATGCCCAACACTAAGTATGAAAAAATGGCAGAACAGCGATTTATTCAATATTCCATTGCAAAATAAAAAGAAACAAGAAAAAGTTTATTTAGCGCACTTTTAAAGCAAGTAGAAGTAGGAGATATCAAATAAATCTTCTGCTTCTACTTTTTTATTGCATAGCTATTGCCTCTCAAAAGCAATGTTTTTACACTGCAAACTCAATCTTTTTACAAGTTAAAAGCATTGAGATTACAAGAAGAATAACAAGAGTCCTAAGAATGAGACGATTGCACCTATGATGCTTTTGAGACCGATTGTTTGTTTAAATACAAATTTAGCAGGAATTAAGATCAATATAGGAGTGAGTGACATGATGGTGCTTGCAATGCCAGCAGCGGTGTATTGCACAGCCATTAGCGAGAAACCAACACCAATAAGAGGTCCACAAATCACCGCAACAATAGTCATACTCATTCCTTTAGGGTCTTTAATCGAAGTGGAAAAAGCACCCATCTCTTTTCTTATAATTAGCCAAGAGCCAAAGCAAAGCAAGCCTGCAAAGCAACGAATAAGGTTAGCACTGAACGGCATATACATGTTTACATCTGGTAAAAGGTGATGAGGCATGTCGTTAATGTATAAATCTAGCCCCTTTTTGCTTAGCACTAAGCCCAAACCTTGCCCCAAAGCAGAACCCAACATGAATAGAATTCCCTTTAAAGGCAATTGCAAAGAGATTTTGTTCGATTCGCCTTTACCTAAAAGAGCAATAGCAATTCCCGAAAGAGTGATGAGCATTGCCAATAAATTTTGCCATGTAAGGGTTTGATGAAGGAAGGTAAATGCAAAGAAAGCAGCGAAGAGTGGGGCGAGAGTCATAATTAATTGACCATATCTTGCGCCAATAATTAGATATCCTTTTAATAGACACCAATCGCCAAAGAAATAGCCCACAACACCCGAAAGCATCAGCCATATAATGGTGTTGGTGCTGGCATAGATAGGAAAAGGGTTGTCCATTGCCCACCAAAGGAAAAGAATGAGGGCAAAGAAGGTTAATAACATTCTCCAAACATTGAGGATAACAGCTCCAAATTGCTTTCCTGCTATCTCGCAAGCAATAGATGCTAGGGTCCATAAAAACGCAACTCCCAGCGATATAAGTTCACCTGTAAATTTCATTTCGATGCAAAGGTAATAACAATAAAATAAAGAACAAAGAACGAAAAGTTGCTTTTTATATCGCAATATGTCGTGAAAAAGAATCCAACAGCATTTTTTCTTGTGTAAAAAGGAATTCTACTTTTCATTAAGTTAAAGCCGTCTCGCATCGGAAATAAGCTATAAATAAACTTTTAAAATATTGGGCAATATCATATTTTCTTTGTATTTTTGCAACAAATTAATAAAGTAATTAAAAAGGTTTCAGCGTTGCAAAAATACTTGTAGCAGCTGAGTTTACCTTGTTTATATAAACAACCGCACAAAAGAACTATGAACGTTTTAGAATTAAGTGAGCAGGAAATTATTAGACGACAAAGCTTGCAAGAATTAAAAGACATGGGAGTTGATCCTTATCCCGCAGCAGAATATCCCACAAACGCTTATTCTGTAGAGATAAAAGAAAACTTCAATGAAGAAGAACAACGTGAAGTTTGTATTGCAGGAAGAATGATGACCCGACGCATTATGGGTAAGGCTTCGTTTGCAGAACTTCAAGATTCAAAAGGAAGAATACAGGTTTATATCACAAGAGATGATATTTGTCCTGACGAAAATAAAGATTTATATAATACCATTTTTAAACGTTTACTTGATATTGGTGATTTTATCGGAGTAAAAGGATTTGTTTTTAGAACTCAAACAGGTGAAATTTCGGTTCATGCAAAAGAACTTGTGCTACTTAGCAAGAGCTTAAAACCACTTCCAATCGTTAAATATAAAGACGATGTTGCATACGATAAGTTCGACGACCCTGAACTTCGTTATCGTCAACGTTATGTAGATTTAGTTGTAAACGATGGTATTAAAGATACTTTTTTGAAGAGAGCTACAGCCATTAAGACACTTCGTAGCGTTCTAGATGCAGCGGGTTATACAGAAGTAGAAACCCCAACTCTACAACAAATTGCAGGTGGAGCATCAGCACGTCCATTCATTACACATTTCAATGCCTTAAATACAGAAATGTATATGCGTATTGCAACCGAGCTATATCTAAAACGATTGATAGTAGGAGGCTTTGAGGGTGTGTACGAAATCGGTAAGAATTTCCGTAATGAAGGAATGGACAAGACTCATAATCCAGAGTTTACTTGTATGGAACTTTATGTTCAATATAAGGATTATAACTGGATGATGAACTTCACAGAGAAGCTTTTAGAAACTATTTGTATCGCAGTTAATGGCTCTGCAGAGACAGTTGTTGATGGAAAAACAATCAGTTTCAAGGCTCCTTATCGTCGTTTACCTATCTTAGATGCTATTAAAGAGAAGACAGGTTACGACTTAAACGGTCTTTCAGAAGAAGAAATTAGAGAGGTTTGCAATAAACTTAACCTTGAAGTAGACGAGTCGATGGGTAAGGGTAAGCTAATAGATGAAATCTTTGGAGAGTTCTGTGAAGGTTCATTTATACAGCCTACATTCATCACAGACTATCCTGTTGAAATGTCACCACTAACTAAAAAGCATCGTTCTAAACCAGGATTGACTGAAAGATTCGAGCTTATGGTTAACGGAAAAGAGTTAGCTAATGCCTATTCTGAGCTTAATGACCCTATAGATCAAGAGGAACGCTTTGTTGAACAAATGCGTTTAGCAGATAAAGGTGACGACGAAGCGATGATTATTGATAAGGACTTCTTGCGTGCTTTGCAGTATGGTATGCCTCCAACATCAGGTATTGGTATCGGAATTGACCGTATGGTAATGTTGATGACAGGTCAAACTGCAATTCAAGAGGTATTATTATTCCCACAAATGCGTCCCGAAAAGACTATTCCAAGAAGCTCTGTTGCAGACTGGGAAGCTATCGGTGTAGATGCAGAATGGGTGCCTTTATTCAATAAAGCAGGTTATAATTTAGTGTCAGATATCAAGGACTTAAAGGCACAAAAGATACAAATGGATGTTTGTGGTGTTAATAAAAAATATAAATTGGGGCTAGATAATCCTAAAGTTGAAGATTTTCAAGCTTGGATAGACAACGCTTCAAGTAATGCATAATTAGTTATTCGTAACTCATGTTATTTCTGTTTACAAGCTAAATAGAGATGATGTGGGTTATGAATATTTTATTATGAATAATTAGAAGATATGTTTGATTGCGGAAAAATAGCAATAATTGGAGGCGGTAGTTGGGCAACATCTATTGCAAAAATTGTTGTAAATAACACTCAACACATTGGTTGGTATATGCGAAGAGACGATAGTATAGAGAAGTTTCGACGCTTAGGACATAATCCTTCCTATCTAACTAGTGTACATTTCGATGTTAATCAAATATTCTTTTCATCAGATATAAATACTATTGTCGAGCAATATGACACATTAGTATTTGTTACTCCTTCTCCTTATTTAAAGAATCATCTACGTAAACTCAAGACACGTTTGCGTGATAAGTTTATCATTACGGCAATAAAGGGTATTATCCCTGACGAAAACTTGGCATGTTCAGATTATTTCCATCAAGTATATGATGTGCCATATGATAACATTGCGTGCATAGGAGGGCCTTCCCATGCAGAGGAAGTGGCTCTAGAACGTTTGTCATACCTCACTGTTGCATGTGAGGATATAGATAAAGCAGAGGCTTTTAGCAATATACTTTCGTCTAAATTTATCAAGACAAAGACCAGCACAGATGTACTTGGAATTGAATATTCGTCAGTTCTTAAAAATGTTTATGCTATCGCTTCGGGTGTATGTAGTGGTTTAAAGTATGGTGATAACTTTCAAGCTGTTCTTGTTTCTAATGCGGTTCAAGAGATGAATCGTTTCCTTTCGACAGTGAAAGATATCCCAAGAAACATTTATGATTCTGTTTATCTAGGAGATTTATTGGTTACTGGCTACTCAAACTTTAGTAGAAACAGAACCTTTGGTACAATGATTGGTAAAGGATATAGTGTAAAGAGTGCCCAAATAGAAATGGAAATGATTGCAGAAGGTTATTTCGGAACAAAGTGCATGAAAGAAATTAATAGATACTTGCATGTAAACATGCCAATACTTGATGCTGTTTATAATATTTTGTATGAACGTATCTCGCCTCAAGTAGAAATAAAATTACTTACAGACTCATTCAGATAAAGACTTAAAATTTCAGATATGAAGAAAATAAAATTAAACATTAGTAAGGCTGCATCATTCCTTTCACAAGGCGCAGTGCAAGCTTATGAACCTAAAGTGAAGGCTGCTCAACAAGCATTAGAACAAGGAACATGTCCAGGAAGTGATTTTTTAGGCTGGTTACATCTACCGTCTTCAATCACAACAGCTTTTCTTCAAGAAATTCAAGATTGCGCTAACACTTTGCGAGAGAAATGCGATACCATCGTAGTTGCAGGTATCGGAGGTAGCTATTTGGGTGCTCGTGCAGTTATCGAAGCCCTAAGCAACTCTTTTTCTTGGTTAGTTCAAGATTCAAAGAACCCTACAATTGTATTTGCAGGAAATAATATTGGTGAAGATTATCTTTATGAATTAAGCCAATATCTTAAAGAAAAGAAATTTGGAGTCATCAATATTTCAAAGTCAGGAACAACAACTGAAACAGCTCTTGCATTCCGTTTGTTAAAAAAACAATGTGAAGATCAAAGAGGAAAAGAAGAGGCTAAAGACGTAATAGTTGCTATTACCGACGCTACAAAGGGTGCTGCTAGAGCTGCAGCAACAAAAGAAGGCTATAAAACTTTTGTTATTCCCGATAATGTAGGTGGTCGTTTCTCAGTTTTAACTCCAGTTGGTTTGCTTCCAATTGCATGTGCAGGATTTGATGTCCAAGCATTGGTTAAGGGTGCAACAGATATGGAAAAGGAAACAGGTGTAGACGTTCCATTCAACGAAAACATTGCTGCTCAATATGCAGCAGTGCGCAATGCCCTTTACAATGAGTTGGGTAAGAAAATCGAAATCATGGTGAACTATCAACCAAAGTTACACTTCTTTAGTGAATGGTGGAAGCAATTATATGGCGAAAGCGAAGGAAAAGACAACAAAGGCATTTATCCTTCATCATGCGATTTCACTACTGACCTTCATTCTATGGGTCAATGGATTCAAGAAGGCGAAAGAACTATCTTCGAAACCGTTATTAGTGTAGAAGAAAGCAACCACACATTGTTGTTCCCAAGCGATGAAGAAAACCTCGACGGATTGAACTTCTTAGCAGGAAAACGTGTAGATGAAGTGAACAAGATGGCAGAACTTGGAACCCAACTAGCACACGTAGACGGTGGAGTTCCTAACATCTTAGTAAGCGTTCCACAACTAAATGAATATTATTTAGGACAACTTATCTACTTCTTTGAAATTGCTTGCGGTATCAGCGGTAATGTTTTAGAAGTTAATCCATTTAACCAACCAGGTGTAGAAGCATACAAAAAGAATATGTTTGCTTTGCTAGAAAAACCTGGATATGAAGCAGAAAGCAAAGCTATTAAAGAGCGTTTGCAAAACGAACAATAAGTAGTTATATTTTATAAGTTTACAAGTTAAGAGACTCTTGGTTATATCTCCACTAAAGAAAATACCAGAAATGCTCTTCACTTGTAAACTTTTCTTTTAAAATCATCAATCAACCATCAATACGTTTATTTGTAGTTATGTTTCAACAAGTCATTCATCAGTATAAAGAAGACCATCAGTTATCAACCTTTCAACCCAAAGCTGTACTCTTTGATATGGATGGAGTACTCTATGACTCAATGAAAAACCATACTTATGCGTGGCAAGAAGCAATGAAAAAGTTTGGCTTAGACGTGCCTGCAGAGATGACTTATCAATATGAAGGCATGCGAGGTGTTGAAACAATACAGATTTTGATGCGTGAACAACGCAACGCAACGATTGATGAAGATGAGGCTCTACGCATGTATAATGAAAAGGCTCGTGTATTCGAAACATTGCCCACAGCACCCATTATGCCTGGAGTTTTAAAGTTGATGCATAAAATTAAAGATGCAGGACTGCAAATTGTGGTCGTTACAGGAAGTGCTCAAAAACCTTTAATTGAGCGTCTTTTAACCGACTTCGAAGGCTTTATTGTGCGTGAAAAGATTGTTTCGGCTTATGATGTAACACGAGGAAAGCCTGCTCCCGACCCTTATTTAAAAGGATTATTGAAAGCTGGTGGCTTGCAACCACACGAGGCAATGATTGTAGAAAATGCACCCTTAGGAGTTAGTGCAGGTGTTGCTGCAGGCATATTAACCGTTGCAGTGAACAGCGGACCATTGCCCAACGAGGCTCTTTCGTCACGAGGTGCAGCTGTGGTGTACGACGATATGGAGCAATTGGCTAACGACTGGCACGTTTGTTGGTAAGTCTTTTTCTTTTGATTGCACCATCTTTATTTCGTAATAGCTTTGTAAACGCATGCTAATAGCATTGCTTTTAATGGATAAAAGCATTCCTTTTACCGCCTAATTACATCGCTTTTACTTATCAATTACATTGAGTTTGTTTTTCGATTGCATCGCCCCTTGTTGCAATCCGATATTTTCTTTATTTCAAGAAGTCGTCTGCTTTGAATAAAGAGGTAAAATTATTGTGTTGATTATGTTGCTCTAATTGCAATAAAAAAGCCTTTTTATTCAATCCACCTGCATAGCCAACCAGTTCTCCTTTGCTTCCTATCACTCGGTGGCAGGGCACTATTATCGAAATAAAGTTCTTGTTATTGGCATTGGCAACGGCTCTAACTGCTTGCTCATTTCCAACCTTTTGAGCAAGAGTCTTATAAGAAATAGTTGTTCCGTAAGGTATGTTTATCAGCTCATTCCATGTTGATTGCTGAAAAGTTGTGCCCCATGTGTGGATAGGAAGATTGAAATTAGAGCGTGTTTGGTTGAAATATTCGTCTAGCTGACGTTTCGTTTCTTCAATAATAGGCGAAGACTTATGAACGAACGATGCACCGCTTAGGGTTTGCATCTTTTGTAATCGCTTTTCAAAAGATGCGTTTTCTTCCCACAAACACAGGCAAAGCGAATCTTGATAACTACCCAATAGCAAGGTGCCAATAGGCGAGTGGTAGGGTGATAATTCTATTATTTTGTTCTCTTTCATCAGCAATAAAAAAGGAAGAAATGCTCATTCACATTCCTTCCTATAATATAATAAGGTCTACTTAAATACTTATTTCACCCGAACCGATGCATTTATGATGCTCTTCATCATACACTACGCAGAACTGTCCTGGTGCAACTCCGTGTATAGGGCACTCAGAATACAAACGATATTCGTTGTCGTTGATCTTCTCCATGCGTGCTTTATGGAACTCTGGGGTGTGTCTTATCTTGAAAGTAACATTGCTTAAATCAACTTCTTCGGTAAGAAAATGAAAGTCGCTAACGCCAAATTCAGATTTAAAAGCACTACTTGGCTCATAGCCTTTGCTTACATATAAAATGTTATTGCTCACGTCTTTCTTCACAACAAACCATGGTCCGCCGCCAAAACCTAAGCCATGACGTTGTCCAATGGTGTAAAACCATAAGCCTTTGTGTTGACCTATGCGCTTGTTTGTTTGTAATTCGAGTACTTCTCCAATATTTTCGCCTAGATATTTGCGAATATAGTCGTTGTAATTGATTTTTCCTAAGAAGCAAATACCTTGTGAATCTTTTCTTTTAGCATTGATAAGGTGTTCACGTTTGGCAATAACTCGCACCTCATCTTTTTGAAAATGACCGATAGGGAATATGGCTTTTTTAAGTTGCCAGTCGTATATTTGAGCTAAAAAGTCAGTTTGGTCTTTCACAGGATCAGGACTTGTAACTAGCCATTTCTTGCCATTTATTATCTCAGTTTGGGCATAATGACCTGTAGCAATTAAGTCATAGTCCTTTCCTTTCTTATCATGAAAGGCTCCAAACTTAATCAATCGGTTGCACATTACATCAGGATTAGGTGTAAAGCCTGCCTTAACCTTGTCCATTGTATATTTAGTTACTTGGTCCCAGTATTCTTTATGACAATCAATCACTTCAAGTTTGCAACCGTAACGATGTGCAACAGCAGTCGCCATTTCAAGGTCTTCTTCAGAAGAACAATCCCATTCTTCCTCTTGTTCTGGACCAATTTTGATATAAAAACAATCGGGTTTGAGCCCTTGTTGTACCAACTCGTAAAGTACAACCGAACTATCTACGCCTCCAGAAAGCAATACTGCGATCTTTTTATCCTGTAAATTTTCATTCATAGACTACAAACTTACAATATTTTTTTCGTTTTAACACTACGAAAGAGAATAAAAATAGCTAACTTTGCAACAAATGATATTATTATAAAAGATATTATATTTTGTAGCAATACGATATTTTTTGAGATATTGTTATTGAACAAAAAGACCATAATATGGAAGAATATATAGTTTCAGCCCGTAAATATCGCCCTGCATCTTTTGATACCGTAGTAGGACAAAAGGCACTAACAGAAACCCTAAAGAATGCAATAAAGGCGAATAAATTAGCGCATGCATACCTCTTTTGTGGACCTCGTGGAGTGGGAAAGACCACTTGTGCCCGTATTTTTGCAAAGACAATCAACTGCTTTACACCAACAGCTCAAGGCGAAGCATGTAACCATTGCGAAAGTTGTGCAGCCTTTAATGAACAACGTTCGTTTAATATTTTTGAGTTAGATGCTGCAAGTAATAACTCAGTTGAGAACATAAAGGCCCTTATGGAGCAAACACGTATCCCGCCACAAGTGGGCAAATACAAGGTGTTTATTATCGATGAGGTGCACATGTTGTCTACAGCTGCGTTCAATGCGTTCCTGAAAACGCTCGAAGAACCACCCGCACATGTTATCTTTATCCTTGCAACTACCGAGAAACATAAGATTCTTCCAACCATTCTTTCACGCTGTCAGATATACGATTTCGAGAGAATGACAGTGCAAGACATTGTGAATCATCTCGAAAGTGTGGCAAAGCAAGAGGGAATAACTTACGAATCAGAAGCCTTAACCATTATTGCAGAGAAGGCAGATGGCGGTATGCGTGATGCACTTTCAATCTTTGATCAAACCGCTTCGTTTGCTCAAGGTAACATAACTTATGCTAAAGTGCTCGAAGATCTCAATGTTTTAGATGTTGAGAATTATTTTAAAATGATTGATTTCTCTCTCGAAAACAAGGTAAGCGAATTGATGTTATTGCTCAATTCTATTGTTTCTAGAGGATTCGACTATGGAAATATATCGGTAGGACTTGCTGCTCACATTCGAAATGTATTGATGTCGAAAGACGAAAAGACCGTTTCTCTAATAGAAACAAGCGATTCTTTGCGACAAAGATATAAAGAACAGGCTGCAAAATGTCCTACAACATTCCTTTATAAGGCTTTAAAACTCCTCAATCAGTGCGACATCAACTATAAACAAAGTAGCAATAAGGCTCTGCTTGTTGAGCTCGCACTTATTCAGGTGGCGCAAATCACACAGCCAGAGGATGCAGATTCAGATGCATCGGGGCGCAGCCCTAAGAGTTTAAAAACCCTGTTTAAGCTATTAACTGCCAGCAATCGCACCGCAACAGATAAGCAGGTGTCTGTAAGCGATAAACAAAAGGCGGTTCAACCCATTGTGTCTAAACCTAAAGAGTCTACAACTTCAGTTAAGACAGAGCAACCTAAAGCCACTAATAATCCATCTCGCCCACGTCTAAAGATTACAGATTTGGCTGTAACTTCGAAAGGAATGGGAGCAAGAAGCAATGTGGTAAAAGAGGAAAATGAAGAGTTAGTGAACACAGAAGAGCAGACTTCGACTTTCACTGACGAAGATTTGAGAGAGAAATGGATATCTATGTGCAACCGAATGCCTCAAAAGATGAAGGCAATGGCTATGCGCATGAAAAATATGAAGTTGCATATCACCACGCTACCCAATATCGAAGTGGTGGTAGATAACCAAATATTGCTCACTCAGATGAATGATATTCTTGCACGATTAGAAATAACTATGGCGCAAGACCTCAAAAATAAAGATGTGAAAATATCGCTTCGTTTGGCAAAGAAAGAAGAGTTAAAACCCATATTAACCGATAGAGAGGTGTTTGCAAAGCTACTTCAAAACAACCATTCGCTTGCAACTTTGAAAGAAGCGTTAAAGTTAGAGCTCTCTTAAGTAAAGCACTTGTTGCAGAATTGCATGGCAATTCTTTAATAAAAAAAGAACAAAGTGTCTTTCAAGGCACAAACAATAGAGATAGAAAAGAAAAAATAAAGGCGTTTCTTCATTTGAGAAACACCTTTATTTTTTATATTAGTGGAATACCAGCAGCATCACATTCGTTGCGCATTTCATCGGTCCAAATACTTGCTTGTATTTCTCCTATGTGCGCTTTGTGTAGCAATATCATACACAAACGACTCTGACCAATTCCACCGCCTATTGATAAAGGTAGCTTATGGTTGAGCAGTTGTTGGTGGAAATACAATTCTTTTCTATCTAAAGAATCACTTATTTCAAGCTGTTCCATAAGCGATTGCTCATTAACTCTTATACCCATAGACGATAGTTCGATTGCTCTTTCCAGAATTGGATACCAAATTAAAATGTCACCATTCAATCCACGTAATCCATTTTCAGCCATAGTGTGCCAGTCATCGTAGTCAGGTGCACGATTATCGTGCTTTTCTCCGTTACTTAAAACATCTCCAATACCAATGATAAACACCGCTCCAAACTCTTTACAAATAGCATTCTCACGTTCTTTTGCAGACAAGTTAGGATAGCGTTGCAATAATTCTTCGCTATGAATGAAATGAATTTCTTTAGGTAAGAAAGGCTTTAAGCCTTGATATGTTTCGCAAACAAGATATTCGGTGCGACGAATTGCAGAGTAGATACGCTCTACAACATTCTTAAGGAAAGCCACATTGCGATTGCTTTCATTGATAACCGCCTCCCAGTCCCATTGGTCTACATATAAAGAATGAAGGTTGTCTAATTCCTCATCGGCACGAATCGCATTCATATCCGTATATATTCCGTGACCGTCTTCAATACCATGTTCAGCCAAAGTCAATCTCTTCCACTTTGCAAGCGAATGAACCACCTCAGCATGTGCATCGTTTAAGTCTTTTATTGGGAAAGTAACAGCTCGTTCAGTTCCATTCAAATCGTCGTTAATACCCAATCCTTTTAAAACGAAAAGGGGGGCGGTTACACGGCGAAGACGAAGTTCTGTTGAAAAGTTCTGTTGAAAAAAGTCTTTAATCAGTTTAATTCCTTGTTCTGTTTGATGCTTATTGAGCAGTGCATTATAATCTTTTGGAAGAATGAGTTGCGCCATATCTTTTTGTAATATTTTTGATTACAAAGGTATATAAAATGCCGTCAACAACGGCTTTTTATAGGTATTAATTTTGATTTCTCGTTTGTTTAGTTTAAATTTGCATGTCTTTGGCTCCGTAGCTTAGCTGAATAGAGCGTCAGATTCCGGTTCTGAAGGTCTTG
>JBQMYA010000030.1:0-27383 GCA_052173735.1 Prevotella sp. | reverse complement strand
GTTTGTATCTTTGTGTCAGTAGATAAGAATAACTACGGCTAGCTCCATAATGAAAAGCTTCACCACAAATATTGTTTTGTAAGTATCAAATATAGTCTTAGTCTTTTAGATGTATGTGACTTATCAAACTATATTGCACTACTTTTCCAAAGCAATGGTATTTTGCAATGAAGAGAAAGTGGGAAAAGAAATCGCTAAAAGTTTATTTGGAGTAAAGAAATTATAGAGAGTTTATCAAAAATCTGTTGACTAATAAAATCGAATCGACATCTTTTATTTTCAAATGTAATATATAAAAACAATGAACTCTGAAGCTTAATATATAATAAAGTAGGGTTATATATGGAGTTGTAAAATGAAAAGAGTATAGTATGAGCAATAATCTTAGCCAAGAAAGGAAATTATTTTTCGGTATCAGTCGTCACAGAATGGCTATAGATGGAAAAGGAATTACAACCCTTGTAGGCTTTATGGGCTGTCCACTAAAATGCAAGTATTGTTTGAATGAGCAATGCCATACTTCTACTTTTGAGAAAGATGATTTAATTTTGCGCAGAGATATTCAACAACTTTCGCCTAAAGAGTTGTATGACATAGTGAAAATAGATAATATATACTTTCAAACAACAGGCGGAGGAATTTGCTTTGGTGGAGGAGAGCCTATTCAAAATCATGCCTTTATTATCGCTTTTGCTCAACTCTGTCCTGCCAATTGGAAGATAACACTTGAGACATCGCTTCATTGCTCGGTTGCTACTATAGAGGATTTAGCACCTTATGTGAATGAATGGATTGTAGATGTTAAAGACATGAACGAGTCTATTTATAAGCAATATACAGGAGTGGACTCTAAAGTGGTGCGACAACTTAAGACCATAAAGAAGTGTGTCCCGATAGAAAAAATAACGATAAAGGTGCCACATATCCCTCATTTTAATACAGATGAAGATGTTAAAAGGAGTGTTGATCAGCTCCAAAAGATGGGGTTTACAAATATTGTGGAAACCAATTATATCGAAAAACGTACTAATATTTTAGCATAAAAATCTATACAAAATGAATATAGGAAAAGATAAATGCGAATTACTTAAAAATATTCGAATATATATAGCTGAAAAATATGGATTAGATTATCTCCCTTCTGAATGTAAACACGAGAGTGATTGTCAAGGTACTTGTCCTAAGTGTGATGCAGAATTAATTGATATACAGAAACAATTAGATTCGAAGGGAATTACATACATTAGTAGTGATGCTGTTTTGAGTGAATTATTTCAAGCATACTTGTTTAGTAAAGATAATAATGATGACGCTAATTCTACCTCTTCGGTAGACCCTTCTTCTCTATCACAAGACGAAGATAAGCACAAAAGAGATTCTATTTGTCTGCAAGGGGATATCGTTTCTACGCCTAATGAGGACTCTTTAGACTCTCTTGCAAGGGAAAAGAATTTTATAAAGTCTTTTGTTGCAGATAAGACACTTTTCATGGAGTGTCCTGTTGCTGGCATAGCATTTCATGATATAGATGAAATTTGGGACGAATTAGAAGTGGGAACGAAACTTGCTCTTGTACGAGATAAATATAATCAATATGATAAGAATGCTATTGCTGTAGCTTTAGCAGATGATTATGAAGGTGTTCCTGATGAATTTGATTTCGATTGTATTCTTGGATATATTCCGAGAGATAAAAATCAGTTGTTAGCTTTATTCTTAGATATGGGTTGGCAAGACATGTTTGAAACTAAAATTTCTAGTTTAAAACGCTACGGACCTTATAGTGAACGCATTTATATTTCTATTTATATAAAACATAAGGAGGGTTGTAAAGACACACGAAGATGATGCACTCCGAATAAACTATTTTGATAACAAGGAAGAATGGGGCTCGTTTATAGATGAGTTATGGCGTAAAGGTTATGTTTATTGTCGTTGGTTGTATTTGTATTTTGAGCATCCTGATTTACCCAAGAAAGGCAATCATGTCGTGTTTTTATATAATGATGGTAAGCAATTTATAATGTATCTTATGCTAGTGATTGCTCTAGGTGATGCTGCTGGGGCTTTTCTTGACAAGCCCGGGGACATGATGATGATTGATGATTGTGATGCTTATATTTTAACAAGCATTGCAGGACCCGTAAAAGTGTCTAATGACACAATTCAGATCCCAGAAGAGTTCTTACAAGGAAGAGGACAACCTGATAAACAACTTGATAAATACTTGTCGAACAAGTTGATGAATTTGTTTTTTTTAAGCTGAAAAAGAAGCCTGAAGAAAATAATGAATTAGAGGGAGAATTATCATTGTAATACTGCAAGATTTATTGATAATTACGAGCAATTCTCACCTATTTTCCAATATCTTCTGTATTTTTTTTCTACAAAATTTGCATGGCGATGTGGGCGCAAGCCTCGGCATCGGCAAGCGCATGGTGGTGCTTATCTAAGTAATAGCCACATTCTTGAGCAACACTATGTAGTTGATGATTGGGAAGATGGGGAAGCTTTCGGCGTGCAGCAGAAAGGGTATCGAAGAAAATGTAATCGGGATAATCCATTTGGTACACCTTAAATACCGCTTTAAGACAGCTCTCATCAAACCTACTATTGTGCGCAACAAATGGCAGATCGCCAATCTTAGGTTCAATTTGCCTCCATATCTCGTGAAAGCAAGGCGACTCTTCTGTATCACTTTTGGTGAGCCCATGCACTTTGGTGCACCAATATGAATAATAATTGGGCTCGGGTTGAATGGTAGAATAGAATGATTCAGTAATCACTCCATCTCTAACAATTACAATTCCAATTGAACAAACGCTGCTTCTTTCACTGTTAGCGGTTTCAAAATCTATTGCTACAAAATCTTTCATGATGTGTAAAATACACTTATAATCTACAAAGATATGATTTTTTGCGTTAGAATGCCTTCTAAAGAAAAGAATTATTATCTTTGCAATGTATTCCTTTAATAGAGAAATGCAGCTAGTATTACTACATAAATAATAAGACATTGACTTTGTTTTAATAAAGAAAAATCCTATACAATGAAGAAAATAGCCCCAATAACCTATGCTCTTTCGCCCGCACTTCTACTGGCTTTAACAGCACAAGCAAAAGAATCTAAAGAACAAAAAGGTAAAAATACCAGTAAACCCAACGTTATTTTGATTTATGCAGACGACCTTGGATATGGTGATTTAGAGTGTTATGGAGCCAAAAATATACAAACTCCCAATGTAAATAAACTGGCAAAAAATGGTATTCGCTTTACAAATGCTCATGCAACAGCATCAACAAGCACCCCATCTCGTTATTCTTTATTGACAGGCGAATATGCTTGGCGACGTAAAGACACCGATGTTGCACCAGGAAATGCAGGTATGATTATTCGACCAGAGCAGTTTACAATGGCAGATATGTTTAAAAGTGCAGGTTATACAACATGTGCAATAGGCAAATGGCACTTGGGTTTAGGAGATAAAACAGGGCAACAAGACTGGAATGCACCACTTCCTTCGGCTCTAGGAGATCTTGGTTTCGATTATCATTACATTATGGCTGCTACTGCAGATCGTGTTCCTTGCGTCTTTATAGAGAATGGAAAAGTGGCTAATTATGACGAAAATGCTCCAATTGAAGTGAACTATTATCATAATTTCGAGGGCGAACCAACAGGAAAAGATAATCCAGAATTATTATATAATCAAAAGTCTAGCCACGGACACGATATGAGTATAGTGAATGGTATTGGTCGAATTGGTTATATGAAAGGTGGCGGAAAGGCTCTTTGGAAAGACGAAAATATTGCCGATAGCATAACAACCCATGCCATTAAGTTTATCTCTGAAAATAGAGAAAAACCCTTCTTTATGTATTTTGCCACCAATGATGTACACGTTCCACGCTTCCCTCACAATCGATTTAGAGGCAAAAACAAAATGGGAGTGCGTGGAGATGCTATTGCACAGTTCGACTGGTCGGTAGGAGAAATTGTGAAAGCACTAGAGAAATATCATCTTTTAGATAACACGCTTATTGTTATTAGTAGTGACAATGGACCCGTTGTTGACGATGGTTATCAAGATAGAGCAGAAGAATTGCTTAATGGACACAGCCCTGCAGGACCTTTCAGAGGTAATAAATACAGCTCTTTTGAAGGTGGAACAGCCGTACCTGTAATTGTTTCATGGAAGAATAAGATTGCAAAGAATCAAGAGTCAGATGTTCTTTTGTCGCAAGTCGATTGGTTTGCATCATTCGCTCACCTTGTAGGAGCACGTCTACCAAAGGGAAGTGCCTTTGATAGTGAAAATCACTTGTCTAATCTTTTAGGTGAAAAAACAAATGCTCGTGAATGGGTTCTTGAGCAAAGTAATACCAGAGTATTATCAGTTAGAACTCAAAAATGGAAGTATATCGAACCAAGTGATGGTCCAAAGATGATTCAATGGGGACCTAAAATCGAAACAGGTAATAACGCTCAGCCACAGCTTTTCGATATGCAAGCATCTAACTTTGAAGAAAAGAATGTAGCAAAAGACCACCCACAAGTGGTTTATGATATGCAAAACATATTGCGAAGAGAACGCAGTAAGAAATAGAAAAGATCATAAAAACAAATAGAGTGAGGTGCCCTTATATAATAAAATGATATAAATTACTTATTATTTTCTATGGCATCAACAGCACTTCTTATTATCTTTGCATGGTAAAGTAATAAGAAGTGCTCTACATTATAAGGTATTTCAGTTGCTTCTATTTAACAAAAACATAAAAAATAAATAGCCCTTATATCCCCAAAGAGCAGAGCTTGTGTTGTAAACATCTTGACTTCTCTTTGCGATATAACGTAAAACAATACGTTTTGAATACATACGCACCCTTTGCCAAACCACTTTATGTGATGCTAAAGCCCGTTGGTAGTAGCTGTAATTTATCGTGTAAATATTGTTATTACTTAGAAAAGCAGTTTTTATATGCAAGTAATAAGAGTATGTGGATGGATGAAACGCTCCTCGAAAGGTTTATTCAACAATATTTATTGTCGCAAACTCAGCCTCAGGTATCATTCACTTGGCATGGTGGCGAGCCCCTTCTTCGTCCGATTTCATTCTACGAAAAGGCTTTGAAGTTGCAGCAAAAATATGGCAAAGGCTATGATATTCAGAATAGCTTACAAACCAATGGAACGCTTATTACAGACGAGTGGTGTTGTTTTTTTAAAGATAATGACTTTTTAATTGGGCTTTCTATCGATGGAACTGCAGCCATGCACAACCTCTATCGCACCACACCTCGTGGCAAGGATACCTTTGATGAGGTGATGAGAGGAATAGAATTGCTTAACAAACATGGTGTTGAATGGAATGCAATGGCAGTTGTTAACAATCAAAATGCCGACCATCCCATTGAATTCTACAATTTCTTTAAAAACATTGGTTGTCATTTCATTCAGTTCACTCCAATTGTTGAACGCCAAATACAGCACACAGATGGCAGACATCTTGCCTCTTTAAAAGATAAAGATTTACTGGTTACGTCTTATTCGGTTAGTGCCGAGCAGTGGGGAGCCTTCCTTTGCGCTATTTTTGATGAGTGGATTAAAGAAGATGTAGGCGACTATTATGTTCAACTTTTCGATGCAACGTTAGCCAATTGGGTAGGGGTTACGCCAAGTATATGTACCCTTGCACGTACATGTGGGCATGCTGGAGTAATGGAACACAATGGAGATGTGTATGTCTGTGACCACTTTGTGTTTCCAGAATATAAGTTAGGAAACATCAAAGACAAAACACTCACAGAGATGATGTATAGTCCTCAACAGCTAACCTTTGGTAAAAACAAACATAATTTATTGCCCAAGCAATGCAAAGAGTGCCCCTATATGTTTGCATGCAATGGCGAATGTCCTAAAAATAGATTCATCAACGACAGCTATGGCATGCCAGGTCTCAACTATTTATGTAAAGGTTATAAACGCTTTTTTGCGCACGTTGCACCTTACATGGATTTTATGAAAGCCGAGTATGAGGCAGGTCGCCCACCAAGTAATGTGATGGAGTGGGCTAAAAAGAATGCTATTGAGCTATAATTGCAATGCTTTTAGAGTGCAATGTCAATCCTTTTGCATCCTAAAAGCATTTCTTTTATAATTGTTCCGTAATCCCTTTGTAAACACAATACATTCTTCATCTTATTTAAGGCTCATCAAAATTTGAAGAGATAAATAAAAACATCAACTTAAAAGTTTTGAAGTTTCGATTTATTTTTGTTACTTTGCCTGTATATCGAAATACAATAAAAGAAATAAAAAATGAATATTTGCATTGTGGCAGGTGCTCGCCCTAATTTTATAAAGGTAGCACCTATCATTCATTCTATAAAGAAATTCCAGGAAAATGGAGAGCAAGTAGCTTTCGAGCTAGTGTACACTGGCTCTAAAAGCGATGAAACACTAGAAGCAACTCTATTTGATGACCTTCAGATAGAACAACCCAATGTGTATTTAGACGTTGTTTGTGAGAACTTAAATGAGCTCACTGGTCGTGTAATGTCTGCTTTCGAAGCTTATTTAACACAACATAAAACTGACGTTGTGATTGTTGTTGATGATTTAGCTTCAACACTTGCCACTGCAATTGTTACTAAAAAGCAAGGCGTCAAACTAGCGCATTTGGTTGCAGGAACACGCAGTTTCGATATCAATATGCCTAAGGAAATCAACCGATTGGTTATCGATGGACTGAGTGATTACTTGTTTACAGCGGGTATTGGTGGTAATAGTGTTGCCATTAAAGAGGGAGTAGACTCATCAAATATCTACATGGTAGGTAATATTTTGATGGACACTCTTCGCTTTAATCACACAAGAACATCTACATCTCATCTTTTAGAAGAGTTGAATTTAAAAGAAAAGAACTATCTTTTGTTCACTCTTAACCGCAAAGCTCTTATCAAAGATGAAAAGAAAGTAGACGAAGTGCTAACTGCTTTGTTGAAAGTTGCAGATAAAAAGACAGTCATTGCTCCTCTAAGAAACGATGCTGCAAAGGTTGTAAGCAAGTGGATTAGCGAACATTTGTGCGCAGATTCTATTCGAGTTGTTGAACCTTTGTCTTATCTTTCATTTGCTTTCTTGGCAAAAAATGCGTGTGGTGTGATTACAGACTCAGGTAATGTGGCAGAAGAAGCAACCTTTAATGGTGTTCCTTGTATCACTCTTAACAGCTATACCGAACACATCGAAACCGTGAAAGTGGGTACAAACGTCCTTGTTGGCGATGATGTTGATTTGTTAAACCAATATCTAAACGATATGGTTAGCGATAAATGGAAACATAGTGGTATTCCTGATAGATGGGACGGACGTAGTGCCGACCGTATTGTTCGCATCCTTTTAACATCCATTTAGGTGTTTCTCTATATATAGCAAGATAGAAGAGGTTAATCTGTAAAAGTAGAAGTTATGAAGAATCAACGATTGATTTTAGGTATAATAGGACCTACAATTTTGGCTATTGCGATCATTGTGTTAGGATTTTGCTTAAAAAGTGGAATCGATAACTTCACTAATCGAGATAGAAGAGTAACCGTTAAGGGACTTTCTGAGCGTGAAGTTGAGGCTGATAAAGTGACTTGGCCCATTGTAACAAAGGATGCAGGAAACGATTTAAGTGATCTTTATGAGAGTGTAGAACGTACACAACAAAAGATTAAGCATTTCCTTATGCAACACGGAATAAAAGAAAATGAAATCACAATCAACGCTCCAAAGGTAGATGATAATGTGGTAAATGCTTACGACCCGTCTCGAATCGTAAATAGATATAATATGACTTCGGTTGTAACTGTTATCTCTCGCAATGTACAAGTGGTTCAAGCTGCTTTGAAAGCACGTGGTAAATTGCTTCGGGAAGGAATTGCAGTTCTTAGCGATGATTATGAAAATAACATTTCATACGAGTATATTTCTTTTAAAGATATGAAGCCCAAAATGCTCGAAGAGGCTATTGCTAATGCTCAATTGGCTGCTGATCAGTTTGCAAAGAACAGCAAGAGTAAGTTAAATAAGATTGTTTCTGCAGACCAAGGTCAATTCTCAATCGAAGACAGAGATGAGAATACACCTGAAATAAAGAAAGTAAGAGTGGTAACAACCATCACTTATTCACTTAAAGACTAAGAGAAATAAAAGAACAGACGATATCCTTTTAGTCGGATAAAAGTTAATATAGAAGTATTAAATAAGGCGAAATACCACTTAGTTGGGTTCGCCTTATTATATGATAAGATTTTAGCACCATTGAAGAAGGAAAGTAACAACTATCAGTTATTAACGCAAGCACCTGTTTCTCGTGCAATAATCAAGATGGCATTGCCCTCTATTGTGATTATGCTCATAACAGGATTTTATAATATTGCCGATACTTTCTTTGTAGGAAAGCTCAGCACTCAAGCCACAGCGGCTGTGGGAGTGGTGTTTTCTGTTATGTTCTTTGTGCAGGCAATAGGCTTTTTCTTTGGGCATGGATCGGGCAATTACATCTCAAGAGAATTGGGAGCGCAACGACATGGCAATGCACAACGAATGGCTTCAACAGGTTTTTTTCTTGCTTTTGCATTGGGTCTTGTAGTTATGCTCGTTGGAGAAGCATGCATAACACCCTTGTCTTTGTGGCTAGGAAGTACTCCAACCATTCTGCCTTACACCGAACAATATCTTGGAATATCACTACTTGGAACGCCTTTTTTCACTTCTTCATTAGCAATGAACAACCAAATGCGTTTTCAAGGCAATGCTCGTTTGGCTTTATGGGGTATTCTTTCAGGGGCAATAGTTAATGTATTGCTCGACCCTTTGTTTATCTTTGCATTCGATATGGGTGTCGCAGGCGCTGCACTTGCAACCGTAATGGGGCAGATCGTTAGTTTCCTAATCTTATTAAGAATGACCTATTTAGGTGGAAGTATAAGATATTCGTGGCGTCAGTTTACACCAAGTATTTCCCTCTTTAAAGAAATTATTGCAGGAGGAACACCCTCATTATCTCGCCAAGGGTTGGCTTGTATTGCCATGATATTGCTAAATACTGCTGCAAGTGTGTATGGAGACGTTGCAATTGCAGCAATGTCAATCGTCAGTAGATGTACAATGATGGTGCTTGCTGCCGTTATTGGCTTTGGACAAGGCTTTCAACCCTTCTGTGGTTTCAATTATGGAGCACAACAATATCAACGAGTGAAACAAGGTTTTTGGTTCTCGGTGAAAGTATGTTCCATATTCCTTTTATTATTATCGTGTGCAGGTTGGTGTTTTTCTGAAGAGATAATAGACCTTTTTAGACGTGATACAGAAGTGGTTGCAATAGGTCGTGAGGCACTTAAATGGCAACTTTCGGTGTTGCCTCTCTTAAGTTTCACCATCGTTAGTAATATGTTTTTACAAACAATCCGCAAACCATGGAGAGCCAATTTGTTGGCATCTGCACGGAATGGATTATTCTTTATTCCTTTGATATTAATTCTTCCACGTCTTTTTCAACTACAAGGAGTAGAGATGTGTCAGGCTATTAGCGACCTGTTGGCATTCTTAATATCTGTTCCAGTAGTGCGAATGACCTTTAAAGAAATGGACATTCAAACTCAAAATATGCACCATAACACCACAACATCTTAGTATTTGAATTAAAAAGTATGATGAATAGCTCACCTCATTATTTCCCGTTATGTTGTAAGAGATACCAACTCATTTTATTATTGTGTATATCTCTCTTTGTAATTCCTTTATATTTGAAAGCGGAAAATAAGGATAGTGTGGCTTCTAATCATGGCTTTTCGGTGTCAGTAGAACCTGCAAAAGTATTGGTTTTAGACGAGTATGTACGCAAATGGCTTAAAAAGCGCAACACAATGTCTGTAGAAATGGCTTATCACTACACCGTACTACCTAAAGACAGCAACAGCTATTCGAGCGATTATAACTATCCAACATTGGGCGTTGCCATGCGTTATACGATGTCGAATGTAACCATGCATCGTGAAAAAGATAGCGATTGGGGGCTGTTAGAGCCTGTGAATTATCAATCAAAATTAGGAAGTATTGCCAGTGTTTATGGCTTTTTCTATCGTCCTATCTATCGAACTAAACATTGGGATTTTGCTTATCAATTGAATTTTGGAGTGGCTTATGCACTAAAAAAATATGATAAACTAACCAATGCAGATAATGAATTTATTGGTTCTCATTTACTTATCTATTTTGGTTCGGCTCTAAAGGCAACCTATTATTTAGACGATAAGTGGGGTGTAAGGGCAGGATTAGATTTCTTTCATCATAGTAACGGAGCACTTAATCGCCCCAATAAAGGAGCTAACTATTTAGGTCCAACACTCGGATTGGTATATTCTCCTGAACGAAAAGCCATTCTTAACCATACAAAAGACAGCGTTCAAAAGCATTTTAAGCCTTATTTTTACACCCAATTTACCTTTGGATTTGGTGGGAAAACGCTTAATGAAGAATGGCAGAGAACTCAATTTGGAACACCACCCACCGATCCTGAATATCGAACAGGTAACTTTAAATTCTACACAGCTTATTCGTTTCGTAGCGATTTGATGTATCGCTATGCACAAAGATGGGCTTCTGGAATTGGGATAGATGTGTTTTATGGCACTTATGCCAATAGAGTGAGGGAGTTAGATCAAAGTCATGGCATTGCAATGAAGCATAGTCGATGGTCGGTTGGTGTTGCAGCTAAGCATCAAGTGTTCTATAATAACCTCTCATTGTCTGTAGGCTTGGGCTATTATCTCTATCGAGCAATGGGTGAAAACGCCTCGATTATAGAGAAGCCTTACTACGAACATGTGGGTATTTACTACACTTTCAGCAAGTTAAAGAACCTTACTCTTGGGGCACAAGTAAAGGCTCATGCCACTAAAGCCGATTTGACAGAATTTATTTTGGCTATTCCTATAAAAATATAATCAAGAAATTAAAAGTTGAAGTGGTGTAGTTCTCACTTTTTTTCATTACATTTGCAATACAATTCAAACGCATTATCAGTATTATTTTAATATATCAGCACAATGGAAAGAGATAATCAGATTTTCGATCTTATCAAATTAGAGCATCAAAGACAATTAAAAGGAGTTGAACTTATTGCTTCTGAGAACTTTGTTAGTGATGAAGTGATGGCTGCAATGGGCTCTTATTTAACCAATAAGTATGCCGAGGGACTACCAGGTCGCCGTTATTATGGTGGTTGTGAAGTGGTAGACCAAGTTGAAACACTTGCAATTGAACGAGTTAAACAGCTTTTTGGTGCCGAGTTTGCTAATGTTCAACCTCACTCAGGAGCGCAAGCTAACCAAGCAGTGTTCCTTTCTGTTCTTAAACCAGGTGACACCTTTATGGGTTTAAACCTTGCACATGGGGGGCACTTGAGTCATGGAAGTGCTGTAAACACATCTGGTTTGCTTTATAATCCTATTGGTTATAATGTAAAAGAAGAAACTGGACGTGTTGATTATGACGAAATGGAGCGTCTTGCTCATCAACATAAACCAAAACTAATTATAGGTGGTGGTTCGGCTTATAGTCGTGAATGGGATTACAAACGCATGCGTGAAATTGCTGATGCAGTGGGTGCAATTCTTGTAGTAGATATGGCTCACCCTGCTGGTTTAATTGCTGCTGGCTTGCTAGATAACCCTGTTCAATATGCACATATCGTAACTTCAACAACTCACAAGACACTACGTGGTCCTCGTGGAGGTATTATTTTGATGGGTAAAGATTTTGAAAATCCTTGGGGATTAACTACTCCTAAGGGTGAAGTGAAGATGATGAGCCAAATTATTAACTCATCTGTGTTCCCAGGAATACAAGGAGGACCACTTGAACACGTTATTGGTGCTAAGGCTGTAGGATTCTATGAAAACCTTCAACCTTCGTGGAAAGAATATGCATTACAAGTGAAGAAGAACGCAAATGTATTGGCTAACGAACTTATTGCACGTGGTTTTGGTATCATAAGTGGTGGTACAGACAATCACTCGATGTTGGTAGACCTTCGTTCTAAATATCCAGATTTAACAGGAAAGGTTGCAGAAAAGGCACTAGTTGAGGCTGACATCACTGCTAACAAAAATATGGTTCCATTCGATTCACGTTCTGCTTTCCAAACTTCAGGAATCCGTTTAGGAACTCCAGCCATTACAACACGTGGTGCAAAAGAAGATTTAATGGTACTTGTTGCTGAACTAATTGAGCAAGTATTGAATAATCCAGAAGACGAAAGAGTGATTAAGATGGTGAGAGAAAAGGTTAATGCTACAATGAAAGATTATCCTTTATTCGCTTATTAATATAGAAATCGCATAATAAAATATGGTATAGGGGCGATTTACAGCTCCTATACTTTTTTATATGATACAGTATGTAATTGTTTTTATAGTTCTTGCCATAACTTTAGGCTATGTTTTGGTGCATCTTTACAATAGTTTTACTAGAAAGAAAACTGGTTGCGAAGGTTGCACAGGATGCGATTTGCACAATAAAATAGAACAATCGAAGGCAATAAAACACTCTAAAAGCAGTTGTTCTGTTAAAAAGTGAACCGAAAATTTTGTAGAGTCAGATAAAAAGTATACCTTTGCACTCACATAAAAGGTATGGCATCTTGGCCGATCGGTTAGGTAACGGTCTGCAAAACCGTGTAGAGCAGTTCGACTCTGCTAGATGCCTCTCCCTTAAAAGAGTTATTTCTAACACAGAAGTAACTCTTTTTTTGTTATAGATCGCTCACAAAAAGGAGAGAACATGTTCTCTCCTTTTTCTATTGTAACGTGATACGGTGCAAGTTAGCATTTAAACCAACTCAACCTCATTGATATTTTGTTCTATATCACAATAATGACATCTTAAAATCTGCTTGTCTTCGCCTGTTGTGTGGAAGATTGTAGACATGGGCTCATTGTTCGTTATACACTTAGGATTGTTACATCTGATTATTCCACGTAGAATGTCAGGTGTTTCTACCATTCTTTTTTGAGTTACTTCAAAATTATGAATGGTGTTAAGGATAATCTTTGGTGCAATAACCGATAAACGGTTTATTTCTTCATCGGTAAAGAATTTGTTTGAAATCTTTACAATTCCCTTTCTACCTAGTCTGCTCGAAGGGTAGTTATACCCAATAGTTACAGGAGAAAGAGTATGCTCTAGACCTAGAAGACTAACCACTTGGTAAGTTTTTTCGGCAGGAATATGGTCGATAACAGTTCCGTTTTCAATAGCGGCAACAAGTCGTTCTTTTTTCATAATCATTATTTAAGAATTGTAGTGTCGTTTTTAATATCTTCTAAAGAGTATCCCAAAACATGGGCAAAGATAGCCTCTCGGGCATAAAGACCATTTTGAGCTTGTTGAATGTAATATGCATGTGGGTTATCATCTACCGCATATTCAATTTCGTTTACACGTGGAAGCGGATGCAAAATCTTCATGTTTTCTTTTGCTTTTCCAAGCATGTCGTTCTTTAGAATATATACATTTTTCACTTTTTCGTATTCCATAAGATCAGAGAAGCGTTCTTTCTGAACTCGTGTCATATAGATGATATCGGCATTCGCAATGACATCTTCGTCGAAATTGCAGTGTTCAAAATACTTGATATTATGCTTTTGGCAATAAAGCTTATACTCGTTAGGCATTGAAAGCTCTTTAGGGGCAATGAAATGGAAAGTTGGATTGAAATGTTTCATTGCAGTGATGAGCGAGTGAACCGTTCTTCCATATTTTAAATCTCCAACTAAATATATGTTGAGATTATCGAGAGTGCCTTGTGTTTTGTAAATAGAGTAGAGATCGAGAAGGCACTGTGAGGGATGCATGTGCGATCCATCGCCAGCATTTACAATAGGAACAGGAGCTACTTCGGCAGCATATAGTGCTGCACCTTCTAGGAAGTGGCGCATAACAATGATATCGGCATAGTTTGATACCATAAGAATTGTGTCTTTAAGGGTTTCTCCTTTGGCAACACTTGATGCTTTAGCATCAGAAAAACCGATAACCTTTCCGCCTAACCTGTTGGCAGCTGTTTCGAAACTAAGGCGTGTTCTTGTTGATGGTTCATAGAAAAGTGTAGCAACAATTTTTCCCTTCAAAAGCTCTCTGTTAGGGTGTTTCTCGAACAAAGAAGCCAACTCAATGAGATGAAGAATTTCATCTCGTGATAAATCTGCAATTGTAACAAAATCATTCTTTGCCATAATGTGATGTGAATAGATGATATTTATTTGAGCACTAAGGTAATCATAATTTTATGGATAGCATATTTATTTGAAAAGAAATATGTACTTTTGCACATATTTTTATATTAAAAAACATGCGAAAAGCAATTGTACGTATATTGTGGGCATTATTAATAGGAATAATTCTTATTACATTTGTTGCTTTTACAGCTATTTGGTTTGGCTGGATAGGTTATATGCCTCCTCTAGAAGATTTACAAAATCCAATAAGTAGATATGCAACTCAGGTTTATTCAGCAGATGGAAAGGTTATGGGAACGTGGAACCTCAATAGAGAGAATCGTATCTGTGTGCCTTATTCTAATTTGTCTCCATATCTTGTAAAAGCATTAGTTGCAACCGAAGATGCTCGTTTTTATGAGCATTCGGGTATTGATTTCTATGCCCTAGGGAGAGCAATAGTGAAAAGAGGAATATTAGGACAAGAGAATGCTGGTGGAGGTTCGACTATAACTCAGCAGTTAGCAAAACAATTGTATAGCGATGTTGCCCATAGTAGCTTAGAACGTTTGTTGCAAAAACCTATAGAATGGGTTATAGCAGTGAAGTTGGAACGTAACTATACCAAAGAGGAACTTATTGCATTGTATTTAAATTACTTTGATTTTTTGCATAACTCAGTAGGTATAAAAACTGCTTCTAATACCTATTTTAATAAGGAACCAAATGAATTATCTGTGGTTGAGTCGGCTACTTTGATTGGATTATGTAAAAATCCATCTCTCTTTAATCCTGTAAGATATCCAGAAAGATGTTTAAATAGACGCAATGTTGTGTTGTCTCAGATGCAAAAAGCTGGTTATTTATCAAAAGCAGAGTATTATCAATTGTGTGACGAAAAACTGCAACTTGATTTTCATCGAGTAGACCACAAAGATGGTATTGCAACTTATTTCAGAGAGTTCTTGAGGAAATATATGATGGCTCGACGTCCTGATTTGAATGATTATCCAACATGGAACAGACGTCAATATGTTATAGATTCAATTGCTTGGACAAACGATCCTTTATATGGATGGTGCAATAAGAATTTTAAACGTGATGGAAAGCCATATAATATATATACAGATGGCTTGCGAATTATAACAACTATAGATAGTCGAATGCAGAAATATGCAGAGGAAGCTGTATATGCGCAAGTAGCAAAGAATTTGCAACCTGCATTTAATCGTGCTAATAAATCAAAGCGCAATGCTCCTTTTTCTGATAATCTTACAGCTCAACAGGTGAGAGAAATTATGCATAGAGCTATGGTTCAGAGTGAAAGATATCGAGTATTGAAAGCTAAAGGATTATCAGAAGATGAGATAAAACAATCCTTTAGGACCAAAGTCGATATGACTTTATTCTCTTATCATGGTGACATCGACACCATAATGACACCTATGGACTCTATTCGTTACGTGAAGTCGTTCTTAAGAACAGGCTTTATGAGCATGGATGGACTAACAGGTCAGGTGAAGGCTTACGTGGGTGGAATGAATTATAACCACTTTATGTATGATATGGTAATGGGTGGTCGTCGTCAAATGGGTTCAACCATCAAACCTTTCTTGTATGCTTTAGCAATGGAGAATGGCTTTAGTCCTTGTGATAAAGTGATGAATGTGCAACAGACTTATATGGTGGCAGGTAAACCATGGACCCCTAGGAATGGTAGTAAAAGTCGTTATGGACAGCTGGTTACCTTAAAGTGGGGACTTGCACAGAGTAACAACTGGATCTCGGCTTACTTGATGAGTAAACTCAATCCCAATCAGTTTGTAGATATTCTTCATAGTTTTGGTATTGATAATCCAGATATTCATCCTTCAATGTCCTTAGCTTTAGGTCCCTGTGAAGCCTCTGTTGCAGAAATGGTAAGTGCTTATACAGCATTCGTTAATAACGGAATTCACATATCTCCACTTTTCGTAACACGTATAGAAGATAATCAAGGAAACGTTATAGCACGTTTCCAGCCACGTATGAACGAGGTGATTAATGTTGAAAGTGCTAACAAAATGCTTGTTCTTTTACAAGCGGTTGTAAATGAAGGGACAGCAGGACGTTTGCGCTATAAGTTTGGTTTGAAGAACGAAATTGGTGGAAAAACTGGTACAACAAACAGAAACTCAGATGCATGGTTTATTGGGTTTACTCCTCAATTGGTGAGTGGTTGTTGGGTAGGAGGAGATGATAGAGATATACATTTCGATTCAACTTCAATGGGACAAGGTGCAACTATGGCTCTACCTATATGGGCTTATTTTATGAAGAAGGTGTATGCTGATAAGGCATTAGGCTATGATATCAATGCAACCTTTGAACTTCCAGCTAATTTTGACCCATGTTATAATAGCGAACAGGGTTATGATGAGTTTGGAATAGACGAGGTGTACGAATAGAAAAGCTTTGAACATAATATACAATAAGTGTAGGGCTTCGAACTTAAAGATGATAAGAAAAGCAATAGAAAGCGATTTGTTAGAAATCAAAAAGATTGTTGCTAAGGCTCGAGAGATTATGAAGTCATCGGGTAATGCCAATCAATGGGCAGGTGGTTATCCTTCTAGTGATGTATTATTATCTGACATCCGTAGTGGCAATGCTTATCTAGTACTTCGAGATAATAAAGCTGTTGCCTATTTTGCAATGCTAGATGGACCAGAAACAACATACAACTTAATTATAGAAGGGTGCTGGTTGAATGATGATTCCTATGGAGTTTTGCATCGAGTAGCATCTAATGGAAAGGCAAAAAGAGTGTTTAAGGAGATACTTCTTTATGCTTCTTGTCATTATTCTAATATAAGAATAGACACACATCACGATAATAAAATAATGCAAAGGTTGCTAGAAGAAAATGGCTTCGTATATTGTGGTGTCATTTTTCTAACAGATGGAAGTCCAAGATTAGCTTATCAGCGAATAAAAGGCTAATTTGTTAAGTTAGAATTGGAAAACCCTTAAAATAAAATAGTTAGCTATGGGGCATCCCAATAAAAATTATTACCTTTGCACCAGAAAATATATTATAAGATAAATAACACAAATGATAACAGTAACAAATCTCACTATTCAATTTGGAAAGAGAGTTCTTTATAAAGATGTGAATCTAAAATTCACAAATGGAAATATCTATGGAATCATTGGAGCCAATGGTGCTGGCAAGTCAACTCTATTGAAAGCCATCAGCGGAGAATTGGAACCAAACAAGGGAACCGTAGAACTTGGACCAGGGGAGCGTATGTCTATTCTTGATCAGGACCACTTCAAATTTGATGAATATCGTGTTATTGATACCGTTTTGATGGGTCATCAACCCTTATGGGAGAACATGAAAGAACGTGAAGCACTTTATTCTAAGCTTGAAATGACCGAAGAAGATGGTAATAGAGCAGCAGATTTAGAAGATAAGTTTGCTTCAATGGACGGATGGAACGCTGAGAGTGATGCTGCACAAATGCTTTCTAATGTTGGAATTAAAGAGGAGTTACACACAAAACTTATGAGTGAACTCTCTAATAACGAGAAAGTACGTGTTATGTTGGCAAAGGCTTTGTTTGGAAATCCAGACAACTTGTTGCTCGATGAGCCTACCAATGACCTTGACCTCGACACTGTTACTTGGTTAGAAGAGTACTTAGGCAACATAGAACAAACCGTATTGGTTGTAAGTCATGACCGTCACTTCCTCGATTCTGTATCAACTCAAACCGTAGATATCGACTTTGGTAAGGTAACTATGTTCGCAGGTAACTATAGTTTCTGGTATGAAAGCTCACAGTTAGCACTTCGTCAGGCTCAGAACCAAAAGCAAAAGGCTGATGAAAAGCGTAAAGAACTAGAAGAATTCATTCGCCGTTTCTCTGCAAACGTGGCAAAGAGTAAGCAAACAACAAGTAGAAAGAAAATGTTAGAGAAGCTTACTGTTGATGAAATTCGTCCTTCCAGCCGTAAATACCCAGGAATTATCTTCCAAATGGAGCGTGAACCAGGAAATCAAATTCTTGAAGTTGAAGGTCTAAAGGCTGTAGATACTGATGGAACCGTACTTTTCGAAGATGTAAATTTCAATATCGAAAAGGGCGAAAAGGTTGTTTTCTTGAGCCATAACCCAAAGGCAATGACTGCTTTATTCGAGATAATCAATGGCAATAGACCAGCAGATGCAGGTACATATAAATGGGGTGTAACTATCACTACAGCTTATTTACCACTTGATAACACTGAATTCTTCGATTCTGATAAGAACTTAGTAGAGTGGTTAAGTCAGTTTGGACCAGGAAATGAGGTGCAGATGAAGGGATTCTTAGGTAGAATGTTATTCTCAGGAGAAGAAGTGTTGAAGAAGGTGAACGTACTTTCAGGAGGCGAGAAGATGCGTTGTATGATTGCAAGAATGCAGCTTAAAAATGCAAACTGTTTGATACTCGATACTCCAACCAACCACCTTGACCTAGAAAGTATCCAAGCATTCAACAATAACTTAATTGGATTTAATGGTAATATTTTGTTCTCAAGTCACGACCACGAATTCATTAACACCGTAGCTAATCGTATTATTGAATTAACTCCTAAGGGAACTATCGACAAACTCTCTACTTATGACGATTATATTTACGACGAACAACTTAAAGAACAACGTG
Organism: Prevotella sp.; assembly: GCA_052173735.1. GTDB lineage: Bacteria > Bacteroidota > Bacteroidia > Bacteroidales > Bacteroidaceae > Prevotella. The sequence continues at coordinate 8,421 of JBQMYA010000030.1, read as the reverse complement.
CTTCGATGTATCTTTAATTAGTGATTTAACTTGATAGTAAATATACAATATTTCATGAAAGGAGCTTGTAAAAGGGCTCCTTTTGTGTTTTTGGCAAGCTTTTTGCTTGTGAATAGCTAAATAAAAATAATAAATCAAATGAGTAATACAGAACAAAATACAGAGAAAGATATTCTGAACGAAGAGTCTTTAAATACAGAAGAGGCTACAAATACAGCAGAATCACAAGATATATGCAATGATACTATTTCTGAGGAAGAATCTGTTGAGACAGTAGAAACATTGAAAGCAGAACTCGAAATACTTAAAGATAAATACTTAAGAGCCGTTGCAGAGTTCGATAATTATAAAAAACGTACTCTAAAAGAGAAGACCGAGCTTATCTTAAACGGCAGCGAGAAAACCGTAATAACATTCCTTCCAATCCTAGATGATATGGAAAGAGCAATTGCAAATGCAGGTAAGTCTACTGATATTACTGCGGTAGAAGAAGGCTGGGAGCTTATTTATAATAAGTTTATTAAGCAGTTAGACAGCATTGGAGTGAAGAAAATGGAAACCAATGATGTTGATTTCGATGTTGATTATCATGAAGCTGTTGCAATGGTTCCAGGTATGGGAGACGATAAAAAAGGAAAAGTTATCGACTGTGTTCAAACTGGTTATACCTTGAACGATAAGGTTATTCGTCATGCCAAAGTGGCGGTTGGCCAATAAATCACATATTGTTATATCTAAGAAAATAGGAGAATTAACTTGTGGCAAAAAGAGATTACTATGAAGTTCTTGGTGTAGAGAAAGGTGCTTCGGCTGATGAGATAAAAAAAGCATATAGAAAATTAGCTATAAAATACCATCCCGATAGAAACCCCGACAATCGAGAAGCAGAGGAAAAGTTTAAAGAAGCTGCTGAGGCTTACGATGTATTGCACGATGAACAGAAGAGAAGGCAATACGATCAGTTTGGCTTTAATGCCCCAGGAGGTGGCTTTGGAGGAGGTTTTGGCGGTGGACAAGGCTTTTCTATGGACGATATTTTTTCTATGTTTGGTGATGTTTTCGGAGGCCATTCGGGCTTTGGAGGCTTCGAAGGATTTGGTGGGTTTGGCTCAAGAGGTCCACAACGTCCACAATATAAAGGTGCAGATTTAAGATTAAAAGTGAGTCTTTCCCTACAAGAAGTTGCCGAAGGAGTTACCAAGAAGTTCAAAGTGAAGAAAGATGTTGTTTGTAATCACTGTCATGGACATGGTACAGAGAGCGGAAAAGACCCAGATACATGTCCAACTTGTAATGGTAGTGGAGCTGTTATGCAAACAACTCGTACCATGTTTGGTATGATGCAAACTCAAGCAGAATGCCCTCAATGTCACGGAGAAGGTGTTGTTATCAAGGATAAATGTCACAAATGCCATGGAATGGGTGTTGTGAAAGGTGAAGAAGTGGTTGAGATCAATATTCCAAAGGGCGTAGCAGAGGGCATGGTTGTTAATGTTCCAGGAAAAGGAAACGCTGGTCCTAGAAACGGAGTAGCAGGAAACATTCAGGTATATATTGCCGAAGAACAGAACAATACCTTTGTACGTGATGGACAAGACATCATCTATAATCTTCTACTTACATTTCCAATGGCTGCTCTTGGTGGTGAAATAGAAATTCCAACGATTGAGAATACAAAGGTTAAGATTAAGGTAGAACCAGGAACTCAGCCAGGAAAGACCCTTCGTTTGCGTGGAAAAGGTTTGCCTGCAGTGCAAGGTTATGGCAACGATACAGGCGACTTAGTGGTAAATATAAGTGTTTATGTTCCTAAGACACTCACAAAAGAAGAAAAAAAAGCTATTTCTTCATTTGAAGAAAGCGACAATTTTAAAGGTGATAATGAAACTAAAAAGTCAATTTTTGAACGCTTTAAAAACTATTTTAGTTAATCACTTATCCGTAAATAATTGATCAATAAGGTGTAAAAAGGTAGATCATTGCAGCGTAAATAGCATTTGTTTACATGCAATAAAATCTTTTTATACCTTTGTTTTGATAGGTAGAATATTCTCAAGACCATATTATTTTACACGAAAATATGAGAACATATCAAGAAACAATTGAGTATTTGTTTAACAGTATGCCTGTTTTCGAGAAGGTAGGAAACAGTGCATATAAACCAGGGTTATTTAATTCAGAGTTGCTCGATAAGCATTTCAACCACCCACATCGAAACTATCGAACCATACATGTTGCTGGAACGAATGGTAAAGGCTCGTGTTCTCATACCCTTGCAGCAATATTACAGAGTGCAGGATATCGTGTTGGACTCTATACTTCGCCTCATCTCGTTGATTTTAAAGAGCGTATAAGAGTGAATGGAAAATGTATTTCAGAAGATTATGTAGTGGATTTTGTGCATCAAAATGCCTCATACTTCGAACCTCTTCACCCTTCTTTTTTTGAATTAACAACAGCTCTTGCCTTTAAATATTTTGCCGATTGCGAGGTAGATTTGGCAATTATTGAAGTGGGATTGGGGGGAAGACTTGATTGTACCAATATCATTTCGCCCGTGTTGTCGGTAATAACCAATATTAGTCTCGATCATGTTGCTCTTCTTGGTGATTCTTTCTCGAAGATAGCAAGTGAAAAAGCAGGAGTGATAAAACCTCAAACCCCCGTTGTAATAGGAGAGTATAATGAAGAAACCCTACCTGTGTTTAGGGCAAAAGCGTTAGAAGAAAATGCCAAATTGATACTTGCAGAAGACCAGCCAGAAGTGATTTCTTATGCTCAAAACAAAGACAATGTATGGGAATACACAACTCAACACTTTGGAATAGTTGAAGGACAATTGGAAGGAATCTATCAGGTAAAGAATTCAAATACCATTTTAACAGCGGTAAAAGAGTTGCAAATACTTGGATTCAACTTGTCTATTGATAATGTGAAAGAGGGTTTTAAGCATGTTGAGACATTGACAGGACTCGCAGGGCGTTGGCAAACTCTGTCGCAAACACCTCACGTTCTTTGCGATACAGGACACAATGAGGCTGCATGGATTTACCTTTCTAAACAGTTAAATGAATTGGTTTGTAATCAATTACATGTCGTTTTCGGAATGGTTGACGATAAAGATATTGATGCGGTGATACAACTTTTGCCAGAAAAGGCAGTGTACTATTTCACCAAAGCATCTTGTAAACGTGCTTTATCTGAGCATTCCATAGAGCAAAAAGCAAAGAAACGAGGACTTAAAGGCACTTCTTATTCTTCGGTAAAAGAGGCTTGTTGTGCTGCACTTTCTGCCATGTCGAACGACGATTGCTTGTTTATTGGTGGCAGTAATTATATCGTTTCAGAAATATTAATATCTCAACCATGGTTAAAGAAATAAGTAACTGATTTCTTTTTTATTTTATTCACTCACTCAACTTAATGCTATTACTCTGCAATTACAATGCTTTTGCAAGGTAATAGCATTCCTTTTATACCGAAAAAACAATCCTTTTATTGGGGAGGAACACTATGGTATAATTTTATTTTCTTTCAAAGTGTCTTTATTGTAGAGTGTCTTTTTGTTTGAAATATTACAAATAATTTAAACTGATATATTTATATAGTGAGATAATTAGATATAAAAGAGGAGGTATGTTGTATATTTTTTTTATTGATTTTTAAAGAAGAACTTTTTATAATGTATTTATTATAGCCTTTTGGGAGGGTTGGGTTTACTCTAGAAGTCCTTTGTTATCTCGCATTTTTTTTGTACTTTTGCACCTTATATTTAATTATCAATAAAATGAACAAATTATTTTTATCTTTTTACTTATTACTTGTTAGCACTGTAGTTTGTGCGCAGACAAATTCTTATGATGTAGCTTTTTTGAATGACAAAGGCGAAATCTTACCTCCGAATGCAACATTAAATTTGAGTGAGGTAGAAGAGTCTCTTTTTGTTCCAGGTCAAAAACAAATAGCAACAAAGCTTTTTATTCAAAATACTTCAGGAACTAAACAGACTGTAAAACTCTCTTATACTGTTTCTAAAATGGAAGAAGGGCAAATGCAAGTTTGTACACTTGGTAATTGTAGTCTTGTAGAAGCAATAGGTTCTTATGATGTGGAGAGTAAAACAATGTCTTCTAATTCTGAAAAAGAAGAAGTTTTGATTGAACACTTGTTTACTAACAATGCTAAATGTACGGTTACATTGCAACTAACGACTAAAGAAGAGGGCGCAAAAGGTTCGTCTGTAGAGAAAATAGGTCCGAAAATTACTCTTAATTTTGATACAGAAACCACAGGGGGCGTTTTGCCATTTTCGCAAGAAAAAGCATCATTCGATGTTTTTAATCTCCAAGGAATATTGTTACATAGTCGTCTGGATACTCTGCAATACCTCCCCAAAGGTATATATATAATAAAACAAAGAAATGGAAAAGGAATTATTTCTAAACAAAAATATATAGTATCTTAAGCATTTCTTTATAAATCATTTAGTATAAATATGATAAAAAGAATTTATTTACAACTTTTTACCCTTATCGTAGTAGTATGCTATACAAGTAATATTACTGCAGAAAATTACAATCTGGTCCCAACTTCTACAGATCGTAAAGCGTTTGTTCAACTATCTTCAATAAGTGGAAAAGGACAGATCCTGATTACTAATTATGGTAGTACTCCAGTTCAAAATTTTGAATATACACTATCTTTTGAAGGAAATATTCTTCAAACTCAGAAACATATACTTGCCAAACCGCTGGGAAATAATGAAGGAATAAAAGTAGAAGTGAATGTTCCTCCACATGATTTTATTTCGGAGACAGAAATAAAACTTGCGATTACTAAGGTAAATGACAAAGAAAATAGCGCTTCTAATAGCTTTGCAACTTTGCCAAGAATTACAGTTACGAAAGTGCCTCATCGTAGAATTGTTGTGGAAGAATATACAGGAATGTGGTGTCCTTATTGTCCACGTGGGCTCGCCCTTATGGAAAATCTAGAAAAGACTTATCCAAATGATTTTATTGGAATAGCAGTTCATACTGGTGGAACAGCAGATCCATTGACTTGTTGGGATTATGCTAGTAAAGCAAGAGACTATAGTAGTCGACCAACACTTATGATGAACCGAAATCTTTTCTTGATTAATGCCAAAGCAATAAGCGAATTTGAAGAGGAAAAGGCAAAGGGAGCAGAGATGGATATAGAAGTTTCAGCTAAATGGGATGTTCAAAAGGAGAATATTACAGTAACTCCTCGTGTTACTTTCCGTGTAAATAAGGAAGATGGATTATACGGATTTGCTTATGTTTTGACAGAAGATGGTATGTCAAATCCTAATTGGATTCAATTAAATGCCTATTCGGGGAGAATGGTTGATAAAGGTCTATCCGAAGAACTTGATGGCTTTATAAATTCTCCTTTTAGACTGCAAGGTTTTGTAAATAATTGTGTTGCTATTGCTGCAGAAGGAGTTCTCTATCCTTTGAGAGGTTATATAAAGACTCCTATTGTTGCTGACGAAACACAAAGTCATGATTATATGTTTACAAACATTTCTGGTAAGAAAGTGATACAAGATAAATCAAAGTTGAGTGTTTGTGTATTGTTGATAAATATAAAAACAGGACAAATAGAGAATGCTGCGAAGTGTAGTATTGATGATGCTCCTGCAACCTCTATTGTTCCTTTATCTCAAAAGCACTCTACTGTAATAGAAGTTGCACGTTATACTCTCGATGGTTGCCGTATTTTAACTCCTCAAAAAGGAATTAATCTTGTGAAATATAGTGATGGGCGTGTGTGTAAAGAACTTGTGAAATAATAATTCTAATTGGTCATTAGATAATTTTGAGATTAAAATGTCATAAAATGTCTTATATATATTCTAGATAGGATATTTATAATTATCATGTATGTATTTTACGGCAAAATGAAAAAGATTTTCTAATGACCGAATTGTTTTTAATTTATATGTTTTTAACCTTTTAAAGGGTGCAAATTTTACTTGTTCATTTGTTCTATTCGTTTTTTTTTGTTTACATTTGCATAAATGTTAAGCTAAACAATTGATGATGAACACAACAGCAAAAGAGTATCTTTGTGGTTTAAAACGCTCAGACTTTCAAACCACTATTGACGGTAAAGAGACTGATTTGTTTCTTTTGACTAATGAGAATGGAAACGAAGTTGCCATAAGCAACTATGGCGGTGCAATAGTTGCTATTATGGTGCCCGATAAAAATGGAAATCATGCCAATGTTATTCAGAGTCATGATAGTATCCAAAGTTTAATTAATTCGCCAGAACCTTATTTGTCTACATTGATTGGACGATATGGAAATCGTATCGCAAAAGGTCGTTTCCAGTTAGATAAAAAGGAATACTTCTTGCATATTAATAATGGTCCTAACTCTCTACATGGAGGAAAAACGGGATTTAATGCAAAAGTATGGGATGCACTTCAGATGAATAACCATACATTAGTTTTGAAGTATATCAGTCCTTATGGGGAAGAAGGTTATTCTGGTGAGGTGAAAATAACTGTCATATATACCTTCACAAATGACGATGAATTGGTAATTGAATACATGGCAACTACCAATAAAAAGACCATTATTAACCTTACAAGTCACGGATTCTTTTCATTAACAGGTATTGGAAATCCAACTCCAACTATCGATACCTTAGAGTGCGAAATCAATGCAAACTATTATCTTCCAATAGATGATACATCTATTCCTACAGGTGAAATACGTTTTGTAGAAGGTACTCCTTTTGATTTTAGAACACCAAAAGCTGTTGGAAAAGATATTGATGCAAACCACGAACAAATAAAGAATGGTGCAGGTTACGATCATTGTTTTGTCCTAAATAAAAAGGAAGAAGGCGAATTGAGTTTTGCAGCAAGAATTAAAGAACCTGTTTCTGGACGCACAATGGAAGTCTATACAACTGAACCTGGCATGCAATTCTACTCTGATAACTGGGCAGATGGCTTCGCAGGACAACATGGTGCAACTTATCCACGACGCAGTGCAGTATGTTTTGAAGCACAACACTTCCCCGATACTCCTAATCATTCATATTTCCCTTCTGTAGTATTACGTCCAGGAGAGCAATATAAACAAAAAACAATCTATAAATTCGGAGTAGAGAAGTAAGCCAAGATATAAAACTTTTTATCGTATGTTCTCATTATTATTGAAGATTGCAGAACCACATCTTAGTAGAAACAACCGCTATAAACTATTTTGCAATTTATAAATACTAAAGAATAACAAACTAAAAACTAAAAATAATAAATAAATAACTAGAAAATGGAAAAAGTAAAGAAGCAACAAGGAAGCATTATTGCTATTATTACAATGATGTTTTTGTATGCAATGATTTCGTTTGTGACAAACTTAGCTGCACCAATTGGTGTGATTTGGAAAGGTGCTTTCCAAGGAGAAAGTGCTAACGTTGTAGGTATGTTAGGTAATGCAATGAACTTCTTGGCTTATCTTTTCATGGGTATTCCTGCTGGAAAACTATTGACAAAGATTGGTTATAAGAAGACAGCATTGGTTGGTATCGCTTTTGGTTTCGTGGGAGTGTTTGTACAATTCCTATCAGGAGCTATCAGCTCGTCTTCAAACTATACTGGTTTCACGATTTATCTATTAGGAGCATTCATCGCAGGTTTCTCTGTATGTATCCTAAATACTGTTGTAAATCCAATGCTTAACCTACTCGGTGGTGGCGGAAATCGTGGTAACCAACTTAACCTTATCGGTGGTACACTTAACTCTTTGACAGGTACTTTGACTCCAATCTTCGTAGGAGCATTGATTGGTACCGTAACTGCAAGCACAAAGATTGCAGACGTTAACATGGTGTTATACATTGCAATGGCTGTATTTGTATTGGCTTTTGTCGTTCTTTTGTTCATTCCTATCTCAGATCCAGAAGGTGCTTCTGTTACAGAATCAACTGTATTCGAGGCAAGTCCATGGTCATTCCGTCACTTCGTACTTGGTGCTATCGGTATTTTCCTATATGTAGGTATTGAAGTTGGTATTCCAGGAACACTTATTTTCTATCTTTCTGATACTACAGAAAAGGGTGGTGGTATCTTAGGTAACGCAACCTCTATTGCTGGAACCGTTGCAGCTACATACTGGTTCTTGATGCTTGTAGGTCGTTTCACTGCAGGTTTCATTGCAAACAAAGTATCAAGTAAAGCAATGATGATAACCACAAGTAGTGTCGGAGTTTTCCTTATACTTACTGCTATGTTAGTGCAAAGTGCTGACAAGATCTTTATGCCAGTCTTTACAGGCCAGTCTTTCGAAATGGTTCAAGTGCCATTAGCTGCGTTATTTCTTGTCCTTTGTGGTTTATGCACTTCGGTAATGTGGCCTTCGGTATTTAATCTTGCAACAG
>JBQMYA010000029.1:0-30131 GCA_052173735.1 Prevotella sp. | reverse complement strand
AACTTCTGCCTAAATCTGCATATTTCTGCCCTTTACAAATAGAGCAGTATTATGCAAATCAGAGCATTTCCTCCTCATTATCAGTTAGTTTACACTAATTTCGATATTTCTCCATTTTCGTTGATTAGTTACACGTAAAAAGCAATACTATTGCACCCTAAAAACATTGACATTACAATGCAAAAGCTATTCTTTTACACAACAATGGTTCTGCCCTCCACAAACAAAGGCTTTGAAATGGGGAGCAAATGAATAAAAACTATGGTAGAAAAAGCAATAAAAGAAATAAAAAACGCTCTAGACTTTTGCGCAATTTTCGATAGGCAATAGACATCTGACTCTCTATTGTGTTGATGCTAATGTTCAGCTCTTGGGCAATTTCAGCATGCTTCTTCCCCTCTATCTTACTACGAATAAAGATCTCTCTACATTGAGTTGGCAAGGCATCTATCGCCTTATATATTTCAGAAAAAGCATCTTCGTTAAGCGAAGTGGTTAAATCCCACGTTTCAAGTTGATGGCACATCCATTGCATTTCGCTTCGTTCTATCTCCGAATAAGTATCTTCAAACTGCGTTAAAAGCAGTTCACCACGCAAGAAAGAGATGCAACCATGCTTTACAGAAGTCATGATATATGCCATAGGAAAGTTACATTGTGATGTGTTTTTCTGCAGTTCATAAATCTTTAAGAACACATCTTGCACAATATCTTCTGCCACATCGCTTCGCTTTACATACAATGTTGCAAAGCGTTTTGCAGGCGCATAATATTGAAGATATAGTTGTTTAAAAGAGGTGTTCATAGCAGGTTAAAGGCACTTAAGAAGGAGTGTAGATGGATTGTGCTTACTTTTTTCGAATAATGGTTAAACCATCTCGCAACGGAAGGATAATTTGTTCTACCCTATTGTCGGCAAGTAGATAATCGTTAAAGCGTTTAATGCCTTGCGTTTGAGCATCTTTATCATACTGAACATCAACCACATGCCCATCCCAAAGGGTGTTATCTGCCAATATAAAGCCTCCTTTTCGCAACACAGACAAGGTCATTTCGTAGGTTTCTATATAGGTTCTTTTATCTCCATCGATAAAAGCCATATCGAAAACAATGCCTTGTTGGGGAGCAAGAACATTGGCATCGCCAATGATAAAGTTGATTTTATCTTCTAATCCCGATTGTTTTATCCACGAACGGGTGAGGTCTTCCATCTCATCATTAATTTCATAGGTATGAATAAGTGCCCCTTCTTTCAGTCCTTTTGCCATTGCAATAGCACTATAACCGCTGAAAGTGCCCACTTCGAGTATGTTTTTGGGTTGCAACATCTCTACAAACATCTTTAAAAGAACGCCTTGTAGGTGTCCACTTGCCATGCGTCCGTGCACCGTGTGTATGTTGGTTGCCCTGTAAAGTTGATACAAAAAGGGGTCTTCTGGCTCGCTATGGTCGAGTATATATTGATGAAGTAGCTGATTGTCCATTATGAATTATAAAAAAGATAAAATGGTTGTGTGTGGCAAAAAGACTTTATTGGGCTATCAATGCGTCGATAGCAAGCTGATAAGAGTGCAGTCCGAATCCTGCAATAACACCCTTGCAAGCAGGCGAAATAACCGAATGTCGTCTAAATTCTTCACGAGCATGCACATTACTTATATGCACTTCAACCACTGGTGTGGTGATACTTTTAATGCAATCTAATAGCGCAACACTTGTATGAGTGTAGGCTCCTGCATTCAAAACGATGCCATCGAACGAGAAACCAACCTCTTGTAGTTTGTTAATCATCTCACCTTCGATGTTGCTTTGATAGTAAACCAACTCAACATCGGTGTACTTTTGCTTTAAAGTTTGCAAATAATCGTCGAACGATGTCGCCCCATAAATGGCTGTTTCACGCACCCCTAAGAGGTTCAAATTGGGGCCATTCATAATAAGTATCTTCATTATAAGATATTTTTTATAACTTTGTGCAGATGTTATCTCGCTGCTTTCGGCTTGCAAAAGCAATGCTTTTAGACAACGTTTTTGCAAAGATAACAAAAAGAATGGAAAAAGAATGGAAAAAGAAAATCAAACCATTGCGAATATAATTCGAAGCTATTTGAGATATTTGAAACTCGAACGCAATTATTCGAGCAACACTATCGAGGCATATAAAAACGACCTTGAACACCTCATTACTTATTGCCAAGAGAACAATAGGGATGTGTTAAAAATGCAAATAGCCGATTTTGAACACTTTGCCTTTATCCTTCACGAGCGAAAAATTGGTGCTTCTTCGCAAGCAAGGATATTAAGTGGGGTGCGTTCTTTCTACCGTTATTTGGTGATTGATGGGATATTAGAAGACAATCCCACCGAATTGCTTGAGTCTCCGATACTTGGTGAGCATCTACCAGAGGTGCTTTCGACCGAAGAAGTTGACCAATTGCAGAACTCTATCGACCTTTCTAAATGGGAGGGGCACCGCAATCGTGCCATAATAGAAATTCTTTTTTCGTGCGGTTTGCGTGTTTCTGAACTCATTAACCTCAAACTTTCGAATATTTATATCATCGAACGCTATATCAGAGTGATTGGTAAAGGCTCGAAAGAACGTTTAATTCCCATCTCAGATAAAGCCCTTTATGAGTTGGAATTATGGTTTAGAGACCGCAATATCATGAACATTAAGCCTGGAGAACAAGACTATGTGTTCCTCAATAGACGTGGTGCTCACCTTACACGAACCATGATTTTGATTATGATTAAAAAGCAAGCGGAGTTGGCTGGCATCAAAAAAACAATCTCACCACACACCCTTCGCCATTCGTTTGCAACTGAACTGCTTCGTGGAGGCGCAGACTTAATTGCCATTCAAGCGATGTTAGGGCACGAAAGTGTTAGCACAACAGAGATCTATACGCACATAGATAGAGAGTCGTTGCGCAAAGCAATCATCGAGCATCACCCACGAAACAAACCTAAATACACAAAAGAAAACAATACATAGTTTTCTTATTTTCCCCTAATATCTTTTTAATTATTGGGATGTTGTTCTCTTATTTTCGTTTGAATATTCCGCTTATGCTGTTGCGAAGGATATAAAACGAAAAGCAAGAGCTTGTCACTATGCTCGCACCTTGTATGCTCCAAGATAGCAATGTGTTGGAATTGGAGCTAATAAAGTAGACCAAACCTGCTAAAGATAGCTGTATTGCGAGGTATAAAAGCATTCGTTTTGAGATGCAAAAGCTATACTTTTGATAAGCAAAAGCATAGAGAATGATGTTAAAAAGCAGTCCTGTTACCACCAAACCAAGACCTACTCCCCAAAGATAAGCATATTTATAGCCCAGCCAAAACATCATTATAAAAAGCAGATAGTAGGTCGTCTCGAGTAAGAAAAATGCTTTAGAGTCTCCTCGAGACAATGTAATATATGCCACAGGAAGCTCTAATGAGCGCATAAACATCGCAAAAATAGCCACTTTCACCATAGGAAGTACGGCTAAAAAGGCATCACTATACAATAAAGGAAGGGCGATAGGAAGGATCGACATCAATAGAATTAAGAGCGGAGAAATGAGCAATAGCGACACCTCTAACTGCCTATTAACAAGCAAATTGCGTTCTTCTACATTATTATTCACCGACGATAATCTCGGGAAATAATCGGTTTCCATTGCCGAGAAAATCACTCCTGCATAGGTCATCGTAATCATATAGCCTGCATTATACAAGCCAACATCATCTAAACTGCCCTCATAATTCAAGAAAGAGCGCACAATAAAGTCACTTCCACTACCCATTATGCCCGCACCAAGAAAGGAAATGCCCAAACGAAGCATTGGTTTGGCTTCTGAAAAGGTGTCTGAATCGAAATGAACTCGGTAGGGATAATAATGAAATGAATAGGTAATGGTAATGATAAACTGCGACAATGCAATGATAATCAACGAGGGTACGATGGCAGACTCGCCAAAGATGTAATACAATGGCACTGATGTTGCAAGCGCACAAAGCACTCCATAGATAGAAATCTCTGCCAAACGACGGAGCTTTCGGGTAGCTTTTAATATCGATAATTCGCCTGCAGACAAAGCGGTTAGGGCGATAATAGGTGCCAAAAGCATGAAATGTAGGGTGTGATTGCCCCACGAAAAAGTGTAATGGTTAATCAATGGACTCAAAACAACGCACAAAACAAAACCTAAGCAAGCTGTGATGAGGCTCCACGAACGTATTAACTCTATCCTACTTTTCAGCTCTTCGTGATGCTCTTCATCATAAAGTCGAGACAATTCACGCACTGCACTCATTCCAAGCCCTAAACCTGTGGTGTCGGAAATCAATCGAACTGTTGAGTTAAAAAGTGCCATTAAGCCCATACCTTGTGGTCCTAAAAGCAATGCAATGAGCTTATTGCGAACCATTCCGATAAGAATAACCAAGCCTTGAACACCTCCAAAGATGCTCGTATATTTAAGAATATGCGAATAACTATTGCTTGTTTCTTTCTTATCCATTATGGGTTTAAGGCTTAATGCTATACTATAAACAAATAAATTGTTATACTACTTACTAACGAAAACATTACTTTTTTATTGTATTTTACAGTTTCTTGTAAAGCAAGAACACACCTATTGTCATTATGTTATAATTTAATTATTATTATTTAAAAGAAGTTATTTATATAAATTGCGAAAAATTAGTTGTTAAAAAAGTAATAACTTAAAATAAAAATATCTATATTCGCAAAAAAGAAATACAAGTTATACAAAACAATAGAACATCATTTAAAATAAAAGTTATTAACTCTTGTGAGTAAAAAACATCTCACCTAATTATAAATAATAAACAAGTTGTTTTAAACGACAGACAAATTGCATACGTTTTCTGGTATTATTAATAGTAGGATTCAAGAGGTAATCAGTTTCTTAAGGTAGAAGTTTGGGTTTACAGAGGTAAATCATAAATTGTTTTCAAGGCTCAAGAGGACACAAATTAGTGTCAGATTTCGTTGTTCTAGAGATAAAATAACGAAACAACGGAAAAGGGTAAGCGCGGTAGTTGATACCTTACGCTTACCCATATTTTATGCTTTTGCGATGCAAAAGTTCATCGCCTCAATCGTAAATACCGATCTTTCGAGGTGCAAACTCACCCCTATTGCTTTTCATTTTGGTGTGTATTAGATGCTTATCTCCTTACACTTATGTTCAAAGAACAATGATTCATTCAGTTACTTTCTGCTTCATTATTATTCAAAACGCCTAACAATGCAGTTGAAATAGCGATCAATACTTTGATAATAATAGAGAAAATACTCTTCTTTTCTGCTTTCATAGTTATTCAATTTAAAGGTTATTAAAATGTAATGTTTTTCTTATTTGCTCGTATGAGCATTGGTTTTAGATCGTATTATGCCATACTTTCCTCCTTTCTTTATTGGTTATTGATGAATGATGTGCAACCAGTTGTTGTTCTATTGCACCACAAAATTAGTACAACAACCAGTCTGTTGCACCATAAAAGCAGTGTATCAAAGTGTATATCATCATGCAATTAGCTTGTTATAAGAATGTTACAACAACCCAATTACACACATATCAAAAGAAAAGCAACCCACCATTCCATTTTAAGAATAGCAGATTGCCCTATATTATATAAGGTGTAAGAGTGCAAAGGAAGCCCCCTAACCAATTAAAGTCTATCTAAAAGTCGCACTAAATCAAGTTCACCACCAGCCAGTTCAGGTTCCATAAGAACAAGAAAAGTGTGATAACCACAGCCACAACACGCACTATCGACAACGCTTTGCCTTGCATTATCCTGAAAAGATGAGCGATAGCAAGAGGAATAACGAATGCCCAATGAGCCGTCATGATATATACTTCGTTGATACCAAAGCCCAAACCCAGGTGCAACAACATATCTAATAGCCACCACGAAGCGCACAACTGCATGAGCTTTTGTTTGCGACCAGCGAACAAACCCGCAAAGAACAGCACCAAAAGAAGTCCTTCTATGGCGTAATTAAAAATGTATCTGTAAGGCACAATCATTGGTCTATTGCGCAAAACGTCCTCTAACGTGTGGTCTTGATGAAGCTGAATGCCCTCTCCGAACAGGTTTTCTACGATAGAAGAGGTGCGAGATGTGGTGATATCCGTCCATCTCATAAACTGCCCTTCGCTAATAGGTGCGCCCTGCTTAGGTTGCTTTTTCTTCTTCACCCCGTTGGTTTTGTTTTGCACAGGCTTAGCAACCGAATCCTGCTTATTCTGCACTTGCGAATTAAAAGAAAGCAGTTCCTTTGTCGAAGCTTCTTCTTTTTCCTTCTGCTTTCGTGCCTCTTGCAGTTTCTTTTGAATCTGCTTTGCCTTTAAAGCCTTGTCTTTCTTTTGTTTATCTGCCTTTCGTTGCATTTCAACGGGCCACACCATCGCTTTATATTCCCACTTACTTACGCCCCACATCACTGCAGATGGCAAGATAATAGCTAAGAGAAGATGACGCCAATTGAAGAACTTTTTGCCGTTAACAAATAGAGATGACAAGAAAACTTTTAAGCCATTGTTGAGCGAAATACCTCCCGTTACCACGAAGAGCAAAATGGTTTGCGTCTTAGTGAGCAACAGTTGTTTGTCAATTCGTTGCGAAGCCACATACAAAGTGAATACAAGCATAAAGAATGACATGATGAAATGGTCGGGAACGATGCACGAAAGTAAGATATAAGCAAACGAAAAGAGCATTATAGTCAACAAACTTGCATCGAAACGACGTAGTTTCAACGATGAGCGCAATATGCGATAGAAGAACACAAAACCATATATTCCGCAGAAAGTTTGCAGAAATGGCATAATGAAAATAGCGCAATTGATGCCCGTTATATACATTAACAGCTTGTTAAGCAAGTAGAACGGATACACAAAGAACGCCAACAAGGGGTGACGATATACGTTATAGCCAGCCCACCAGTCGCTAATAATCGAGTAAGTGATGGGATCGAAGCCCGAAACATGAAAGTTTCTGATGAACAAAGGCCAGTAGAATCGGGCAAAAGGAGTGAACTTATCATAGTAAAGATTGATCACTAAACCATTTAAAGCCACCAAAACAATGAAGAAAAAAAGCACCAAAAGGCGTTCTTCTTTCTGTATTTTGAATAATGAAAAGATTTTTTTCATTGGATAATTATTTTACTTATATAAATCGATCAGTAGATAGTTGTAGGCTATTTCTTAGTTAAGAAAAAGCGAACCAATATAAAGTTGATGGGCACACACACTGCAAACATGGGCAAAGGAGCCAGCTTTTGTGGTACACCTATATATAAAAAGGCATTTAAAACACCCAATTGCATAAAGTAGTTCACCACATGCGACAAGGCGAAACCCATACCTCTGCGAGCATTTGCCTTTACTTTGAAGGTGAAATAAGTACTTGCAAAGAAATTGAATATAAAGCTAATGACATAACCCAGCGTTAAAGCCAAGTTGTGATGCATCGCCTTTAGTGCCACAATATAAATAGCATATTGTAACACAGTGGCAGTTCCTCCCACCAAAACAAAGCGCAACATTTCAGCAAGAGCCTTGCGTTTATTAGGTTCTAAATGGTTTATAATGTTGAACATCGGCATATTTTAGCATTTCACTATCGCCCGAACTATCACCATAAGCAGTGATGTGATATTGTTCTCGGACAGGAAACAGCTCTTTAATTCTATTCACTTTCTCGGCACCATAGCAGTTTTTCGATGCAAATGAGCCAGTAACAATGCCATCTTTCACCTCGATTTGTGTTCCCACCACAATGGCATTGGGGCACACTCCGTTAAAGAAAGGCTTCACCCAGTTATCTATACTTGCCGTAACCACTGCCACAACCGCCTCCTCTTGCTGTGCTTCTCGTAGCATTTCAAGGGCTTTGGGGCGCATAATAGAGCTGTTTTCGTGGGCAAAGTTACAACATATTTCATTAAACTCATTGATGTCTGTGCCTTTAAAATAGTAGGAAAAGAGTTGTTCTTTCACTTTTTCGTTGCTCTTCCAACCCAGCTTCATCAACACAAACAACCACAAATGAGCTATAAATCCCTTATAAAACGCCTTCGTTCCTTTAGCATATCGAATGAAAAGAAGTAAGGTGTCATGTGTGGTAAGCGTTCCATCGAAGTCGGTGGTAATGAGCTTTCTTTTCTCGTTCATCATCTTTTTGTTTTCCTTCTTGAAAGTCTTTATTTATGGGCTGTTGCGCCTTTGTGTTGCAAGAGCATTGCTTTTGAGAGGTACAAGAGCTACTTTTAGCATGCAACTGCAATGCTTTTACAGTATAATATCAGTGCTTTTGCAGAGCTGTTTCAATTGAAGTGGTTTGTTATAGATAATATATAATGATGGCAAACGACGCTCCCCACGCCACAACAACAGCTTGAGTGAAGTGGTCGTGCAATAGAATTTTGGTGGGGTCGCCACTCTTTTTGTCTACAACAGTGAGCTGAATGTAGCGCAACAAGCCGATAAGTACCAAAATAGAAGTGAGATATAAGTATTCGGTATTGAACCTTTCGAGCACCTCTGGCGATACAGTGTACATGATATAGCACACCAATGTCACCGCAGCGGTGATGGTTATGGCTTGGTTAATGAATGTGGTGTTATATCGAATGGTGTTCTTTCGGGGTGCTTCGCCTGTCTCATTCATTCTCAACACATCGTCTCTTCGCTTGGCAAAGCTAAGAAAAAGGGTTAAAAGAAAGGTCATTAACACAATCCATTTACTTAACATTACGTTTGAAGAAACGCCTCCCGACAATATTCTTAACACGAAACCAAATGCCACAATGCACACATCTATAATGGCATATTGCTTTAGTTTGGCGCAATAGCATAGATTCATTCCATAATAAAACATCAAAATGCCGAGCGTTTCATATCTATTTACGGGCAAAAGAAAGGTCAACGACACGCCTATTGCCAGCATCAAAGCCATTAAAAGATAGGCGGTTGTAATCGAAACTCTGCCCGACGCAATAGGACGAGCGCACTTCACATCGTGCTTTCTGTCTGCCTCTACATCGTAGATGTCGTTGAAACAATAAACAGAAGAGGCGATAAAGCAAAATGAAAGCATGGTTATCACACTACTATAAAGGGCTGTTGAGTGAAAAAGACTACCGCTAAAAAACAACGGCAACAGCACAAATATGTTCTTTACCCATTGGTGTGGGCGGATTAACTGCACGATTGATTTCATTTATGGATATGTTTTAATGTGAATGAAACGATGCGTTGAACCAGCTTTGCCAATGGAATACTAATGGCAAGGCACAACACAAGGGCTACAAAATAATGGAGGTGGTGTCGCTGAAGGGGCACCAATATAAAGTGAAGATGTAGTAGATACAACTCAAGACTTATCGAACCTAAGAACGCCCAACATTGTTTTATCGCTTTGTTGGTGTGGTGCAACGCCTCACTGGCTAGCAAAACACCTGAAATAGTGATTGGAATATACAACATTCTGTTGATGAATAAGGGGTAACGACCATGTTCCCACTGCTCTAAATAGCAGGCTACCAAGAGGGGAAAAAGGAATATTATCCACAAAAGAGGGCGTGTGTTGGGGGCAAATGTCTTTTTTTGAAGAATGTAAGGAGCCATGTTGATGCCGATGAGAAAGATCGAAATGCGACTCCAAAAGATTTCTAAATGCCACAAAGTGTGATGCAAAAAGGGTATCCAAGCAACGGCACAACACCACACTATAGGCACTATTGCCAGCCAAGTGTAGAGCCTGTTGCGGTTAACAAGTTGGATATAGAAGGGCGAAATGAGGTATAATGCCATCAAAGCAGGTATATACCAAAAGGTTAACTCGCCGTGTAACCAAAAGTCGAGATGCGCTATTACATCGCCTAAGAGGTCAAACACATCCTTACTAAAACCGCTTTTATGGTAGAAATGAAAGCCATAAAAGCACGAAGCCAATAGCAACCAAGTGGGATAAACACGCAAAAAGCGTTGCTTGTAGAAGTGTTTTAGATTGGGACGACTATGCCATGAGAACCAAAGACCAATGCCACTAAGAAATAAAAAGACATCAACTCCCACGTTTCCCATTCGTTTTAAGCCATAAAACCAACTTGTTTGAGGCACATAACCATGGAAAAGAACAACTAAAAGCATTGCTATTCCCATTAATTCTGTGCGATATTTGCTGATTAGCTCTATCGAAACAGGATGTGAAGTAAAGCCATTTCTATTTCTTGAACAACTCATCTGAAATCAATTTTATTAGGTGCTTAAACACAATGGCTACGACTATTGAGGCTAAAAAATAAAGCAATAAGCCCGAATATACATCGCCTTGTCGACTAATTGGTATGAATATTTTTCGTGTTATGGGGTGACTTACAAACAAAGCAGCCGATATTGAGCCTACCCAAGCTAAGCTATTTTGAAGCACTTGGGGCAAAATCCGAACAAAAGTGAGTCCAAAAACGCACACAAAAGCAGGTACAACAAACCATGTTTGATAGTGCAAGCTACCTAAAAAGATGCCAACCAACGAGCCGATAGCAAGAAAATAGCAGGTAGAAAGATTGATTTTAGGTTCAAATCGTGCATAAAGTATGCCTAAACCAAAGGGCAAAATACCTCCAATAGAATTGTAACGCAACTGATTGAGCATATCGGATGTGGGCAAACACACAGCTTGCACAAGCCAACAAAGTGCAATTAAGCCTACAACCACCCACGAAGTGCGACGGAAAATCGCTACTCTATAAATGAGATAGAGTTGCAACATCAAACCAAAGAACCAATAAGGACCTGGCCAAATGGCTCTATCTGGGTTGGTAAAGAGGTTGTTGGTCATGGTTATTTGCCCCAAAACATTGCCCAAAGTGTAGTGATATGAGCCTGGAGTGATGAGGTCTACCATGGTGAAAGCAGCGAAACCCACTATCATCATGCCCCAAAGTTTGCTAAAATGGTGCTTCATAAAGCCCACAAAAGGAACGGTTAGGGGTTGCGAAGCATATTTCTTTTCGAGCCCATAAGCACTTAAAAAGAGAAAAAGGGGCACGCCATAGTGTCCAAAGAACGATATGATATGCAACAAAAAGTTGCTATCGGGCAACGCAAAAGCATGCAACATGCCTTGAACATTGTTGCTTTTAAAAGTGTATTCGTTCTCTCTTACAATGCCACTAAGCCAATGACAATAGTTATGAAGAATGATTCCGAGGATTGCAATACCTCGAATGGCACCACTATTTACTATTGATTCTGAGTTATTTTGTATTTTTTCGACACTCATTTTTTTGTTATTCAAACCTTGTTATATCGTCTTTCAAAAGACGCTTTTATTCTATTACAATCGAAGCCCTTTTCTATTGTGATTCTAAAGCTATGCTATTACATTGTAAAAGCAATGTTATTACTGCCCCAAAGCAATGCTATTACGACCTAAAAACAATGCTTTTTATTTCAAAGCGTCGTAGTCTGTCGTTCCTTTTAATAAGCGTTTGCGATGCTCATTGTAGTTAGGCGAAATTAAGTTGTGTTGCTCTTTGTAGGCACTTGTTTTGATTCCAGCCAAGTAAAGCAATAGATGTGGCAGAGCATCGGTCATATATTTGCGGTTACGAGCTTTGCGAATGGCTCGCACAATCTCTGGATGTCGAACCGAATACTTGGTCGAAGACCAGATCCAAAAGGGTATATCGAACTCTGCATGCGCCAAACGTGCATCTATTTTTGCCGAGTGTAAGCGACAAAAGAAATGCATGTCGCCTTCAAAACACTCTTCTCCATGGTCGGGAACATATATCACTATCGCCTCTTTTTTCTCGAAACGACGAATGATTTGGTCGACAATTGAGTCGTTATACAAGATCGCATTGTCGTAATCGGATAATATTCTGCGCTCTCTATTGTCGTGGTTGGGCTTCATTTCTTTATAGTCTTCGCCCTTAAACTTCTTCCTATCACGAGGACTTCGCTGACGATAATTAACGTGTTGACCAATTAAATGGAAGATGAAAAGATTGTTCTTGCCACTTTGTTCCTTTAAAGAATCGTACTCATGAAGCAGTCCTTCGTCGTAAGTATGTAGCTTATCGTTGCGTGTATCGAATTGTGCTTTACTCAATTCTGCATTGTTTAAGAAGAAACCTCCACTTAAATCGTAAACCGCTTCGCTTGCTTTGGGTAAGAATTGGTTGGTGATGAAGGTGACATGATAGCCCGCTTTACGGAACAATTCGGGGAAAAGTGGATAGTCGCACCACTCTCCTTTGTCGCCAACGGTGTAGGTAGAGAACATGTGTTTGAACACAAAACTGGTTAAATTCCATGGACTTACCACGTCGGTAAAGGGTATTAAGCTACCCTGTTTCTGTCGTTTTATCTGTCGAGGAGTGGTTGGTTTGATGTAACCATACTGCGAAGAGTGATGTCTGTTGTAGCTTTCTCCGATGATAAGAACGATATTTGGCGAGGTGAACTCACAACTATCTACATCTACTTTCTTTGAAACTTCGATCAAACGGTCGAGCTGTTGCGATACAAGTGAATTGGCATACAAGCTGAACGCTAAACGATAGAGGGGGAGATAAAGCTCGGCATGGTCGTTTCCTGTTAGCTGATGTTCGGCATCTCCAATATTTTGGGCGGTTAAAAGCTTATGTATCTTGCCCTTATTGTGTGCAGTTGTGACAACAGCCAATACCAAACAAAGAGCTACGACGCTTGCTGTTATATATGAAGTGAGGGGCTTTACGAAGATATTACGCAGCTTTTCGATGAATGAGCTTACCACTTTATTCTTGCTAAAAAGCTTTAGTAGCGAGTGATGGAATGCCAAAACGATATTGAAAAGCATGAGAAGAAGAATGTGACCCACACCACCTAATAAGACATCTGCCGACAAACACGAGCGAAGAAACTCGCCTGCTTCTCGTGAATCGGTTTCAAACATCAGCAATAACATCGTTGGATTGAGCGTAGAATCGAACTTAGTGAAGCAGTAAACATCTACTATTGCGATGCAATAACCTATGATATAGAAGAGAAAACGCACTATACGTCGCACTTTGAGGGGCAAAAAGGCAAGGAAAGCGCACACCAAATAGAGGTCGACGAATAGCTCTAAATACAAATTCTTATACAGCTTCATCCACCATACATTAGGAAGTGTGTCCCAAGAGCACAGCCATCCAAGGAAATACATAAAGATAAAGAACACAAAATTTAGTTGGATTGGAGCTAAAATAATGTGTGCAAGGCGTTGAAAGATGCTCTTCATTTCTTATGGATAATTACTATTTAGTTTACAAAAATAATGTTTTTTTATCATATCACCAAGTAAAAATGGGCATTGAAAACGAACATCTTTCAGTAAATTCTATATTGAGTAAAAACGAGATGCAAAAGAGTTGATTAGCAACTATTCGACACTTAAAATATATTGAGTTGAAAGTTGCAGAAAAAGTTCATTGTTTTAGGGTGATAAAAGCACTGCTTTAGGAGCGTAAACACAATGATATTGCAGTGTAAAAGCTGTGAGATTAGAAGGTAAACTCAATGCTTTTGTAAAGTAAGGTGGCAAAGAACGTTGTGCAAAGGGATAGTGGAGAAGAAAGGAAAGTGTTTTTGTTGAGATAAAGTTAGGGCGAAATAAAGATAAAATGGAGATTCGATCTGAACGGAGTAAGAGGGCGGTCAAAAATAAAAGAGCACCTCAAAGTGCTCTTTTATTTAGATAAATAGAAATCATTTTTAATGTTCTTGCCCTCCGCTTCCACTCGACTTATCGTTTATTTAGATAAGCATTTATCACCTCTTGCTTAATCACTTCGGGAACAAGGTGGCTTATATCTTCGTGGTTGCGAATCTTATTGCGAATCATCGAACTGCTAATGTCAATCAAAGGCGCATCAATCACCTGCACATTAGGGGGTAGAGGTTTTGCAATAGCATCAGACCCAGGTCGGGGATAGATGGCTATTTGATAGTTGTTGATGATGTCTTCTGCCCTAAACCACTTGTGAAAAACCTGCCAGTTGTCGGTTCCAATCAACAAAGTGAATTGGTTTTGAGGATAAGTGGCAGTGAGTTGGATGAGCGTGTTGTAGGTGTATGAGGGCAGAGAAAGGCCAAACTCGAAGTCGCTGGCAACCAATCCGCTTATGCCTTCAATGCTTTTGGCTACCCATTGATAGCGAATAGCGTCGGGAAGAAGGTCGTTTGCGGGTTTAAGAGGATTGTGGGGCGACACAAGTAGCCACACTTCGTCGAACGAAAGCACATGAAGTAGATGTTCTGCAAGCTGAATATGACCCACATGAATGGGGTTATACGAGCCTCCAAGAATACCTATTCGTTTCATTGTGCTGCGTGTTGATTATTGGTTGATAAAGCTTTTGATAACGTCAAAAGCCTCTTTTGTTGCGGTTTCAATATCGTCGTTCACAATAACAACATCATATTGGGGAGCGAACGACAATTCGAATTCAGCCTTTGCAAGGCGGTCTTCGATCACTTCAGGGCTGTCGGTGCCACGAGAAATCAATCGTTTTTTAAGCTCATCTATCGATGGGGGCTGAATGAAAACACTCAAAGCCTTGTCTTGATAGTGCTTTTTTATGTTGCAACCGCCTTTTACGTCTACATCAAGAACAACGTTTTGACCCTCGTTTAGTTGCTTTTCAACTTGCGAAGTCAATGTGCCATAAAAGCGATTAGTGTACACTTCTTCGTATTCGAGGAACTCTCCAGCTTCTATTCGTGCACGAAATTCATCGGGAGAAAGGAAGAAATATTCTACACCATGTTGTTCTTTGCCTCGTGGTTCACGACTTGTGCAACTGATAGAGAATGCCAATTGCAATTCAGGATGTTGCATCAAGCGATTGATAATGGTGCTTTTACCACTTCCACTTGGTGCTGAAAAAATAATAACTTTAGACATATTGGGCTGAATTATAATATGTTAAGCACTTGTTCTTTTATTTGTTCTAGTTCGTCTTTCATGCGAACAACGATGTTTTGCATCTCTGCTTGGTTGCTTTTAGACCCAGTAGTGTTGATTTCTCTGCCCATTTCTTGTGCAATAAAACCAAGCTTTTTGCCTTGTCCATGACCCTCATTCATCGTGTCAATGAAGTACTTTAAGTGATTAGTTAATCGTTGCTTTTCTTCGTTTATATCTAACTTTTCGATATAATAGATCAGTTCTTGTTCTAAACGATTCTTGTCATAATCCACCTCTGGCAATGTTTTTAAACCATCGAGAATACGTTGTTTGATTTTTTCGACACGCATTTGCTCGTAGGGTTCGATATCTTTTAGCAATTGAGCAATATTGTTTATCTTTTCAGTAAACTTGTTATAAAGAGCCAATCCCTCTTGTTTTCTGAAGTTAGTGAACTGCTCTAAAGCCAAATTAACAGCATTTTGAACCGCCTTCCACTCGTCTTCTGTAAGCTCTTCTACCTCAGTTCGAGTCATAACTTCAGGCATACGCAAAAGCAATGAGAACCAATCTTTTGGCTCTTCGATACCCATTTGCGATGAAATAGCTTTGATTTGTTCGTAATAATTGTTTACAAGTGCAGCATTAATGGGTGTTGCGTCGTTTCCGTTTTCTTTCTCAATCCAAATCGAAAAGTCCACTTTTCCACGCTCAATGCTTTTAGAAAGGATGTTACGAATCTCCATTTCACGTTCTCTATACAATGGAGCTATGCGTGCAGAAAGGTCGAAAGTCTTACTATTTAATGACTTTATTTCTACTGTTATCTTCTTATCTTTGTGCGCTATGGATGCTTTTCCATAGCCAGTCATAGAAAGTATCATATGATTTTCTCGTTAATTTTCTGCAAAAGTACTAATTATTGACGATAAAAACCGTAATTTTGTAGCATATTTAAATAAAGAAAAGAGAAGGGGATAATAAACACTTTCGGGCTTGTTGAAATGCTATTACGATAGAAATGCAAAAAGATAAGCATTTGAAAGCATTTTTATAGCACTCTTCTAACTAAGTAGAAAACTATGTCGTGTATATTAAATATTGAAACAAGTACCAACGTTTGTTCGGTAGCAGTTAGTCAAGATGGATCGTGTATCTTTAATAAAGAAGACCATGAAGGACCTAATCACGCTGTGATATTAGGCGTGTTTGTGCAAGAAGCATTGTCTTTTATCGATAGTCATGCTATTCCTTTAGATGCAGTAGCAGTGAGTTGTGGCCCTGGTTCGTACACAGGTTTGCGCATAGGACTATCTATGGCGAAGGGAATTTGCTATGGAAGAGATGTGAAACTCATTGCAATTCCTACCCTAGAGCTGATGTGTGTGCCTCTTCTTTTAGGCGAAAAGATTAGCGAAGAGAATGCTCTTTTATGCCCAATGATTGATGCTCGACGTATGGAAGTGTACTCTCAGTTCTTCGATAGAGCATTAAAAGAGGTGCGTTCTATCAATGCAGACATCGTAGAAAACAACACTTATGATGATATTTTGGCACAACAACCAGTGTATTTCTTTGGTAATGGAGCCGAAAAGTGCCACGAAGTGCTCACACATCACAATGCACATATCATCGAAGGAATAGTTCCTTTGGCAAAAAATATGTATCCTTTGGCAGAAAAGAGAATGGCTAACGAGCAGTTTGAAGACGTTGCTTACTTCGTTCCTTTCTATCTAAAAGACTTTGTTGCCAAAGAAGCTAAGAAACTATTGTAATGATAAGGCAAAGCAATGGTTTTACCAAAGCATTGCAAATGGTTACAACCCCGAATTTAAAAGTTATATAACGAGGATAAGAAAAACAAATGAATATAGCAGGATTAGATTATAATACACAACGAGAAAAGCTCATTTTATCGGAGTATGGACGTGAAATTCAAGAGATGGTGTATTATGCAGTGAACCTAACAGATAAGAATGAACGTCAAAGATGCGCTGAGACAATTGTGCGAATAATGGCTCGAATGACTCCAAATACAACCGATCCCGAAAGCAAAAAGCAAAAGCTTTGGGACCATTTAGCTATTATTAGCAACTTTGAACTTGACATTGATTATCCTGTTGACTTATCAACTGCACGTGAATTAGCAGGAAAGCCAGAGCCAATAGCTTATCCTCACAATCGCATACCCGTTCGTCATTACGGCAAAATGATATTCGATACGCTCAATAAAATAAAGGATATGGAGCCTTCTTCTGAACGAGATGAGCTGATAAGAATCACTGCAAACCATATGAAAAGCTGCTTAGAGCAATATGGACACGGCTCTCTTGATGATGAAAGAATAGCTTCTGACATGGCACATTTCACCGAAGGACAAGTGCAACTCGATGTAAATGCAATGCCATTGAAAAAGAATTCTGCCAAAGTAATTAACGAAAAGAAACGTAAGAAAAGATAGTATGGAAGCATTTTTAATTGAAGGAGGACATCCATTAAAAGGAGTTATTCACCCACAAGGAGCCAAAAACGAGGCTCTTGAGGTTATTTGTGCGGCTCTACTCACCACAGATGAGGTGGTAATAAAGAATATTCCAGACATCTTAGACGTAAATAATTTAATTCAATTGCTTAAAGATGTTGGTGTAACCGTTAAGCAGTTGAGTCGCAATTCCTATTCGTTTAAAGCCGATAACATCAACTTAGACTATTTAGAAAGTGATGAGTTTGTAAAGAAATGTGCCGCTTTAAGAGGTAGTGTGCTGATGATTGGACCGCTATTGGGTCGCTTTCATAAGGCAGTTATCACCAAACCAGGTGGCGATAAGATTGGAAGACGTCGCTTAGATACCCACTTCTTGGGATTTAAACAATTGGGAGCGGATTTTGTTCACGATCCTTCTCGCAACGTTTACTCTATTAATGCAAAGCATTTGCACGGCAATTATATGCTACTTGATGAGGCTTCGATAACAGGAACCGCTAATATTATCATGGCAGCAGTGCTTGCAGAGGGTGTAACAACAATCTATAACGCAGCGTGTGAGCCTTATATTCAACAGCTATGTAAGCTTTTAAACAGCATGGGAGCACGCATTAGTGGCATAGCTTCAAACCTTTTAACCATTCAAGGCGTGTCTTCTTTGCATGGAGCAACGCACACTATACTTCCAGATATGATCGAAGTAGGGTCGTTTATCGGTCTTGCTGCAATGATTGGCGATGGAATTACCATCAAAAACGTCTCTGTTGAGAATCTAGGAATTATCCCTGAGACCTTCAAAAGAATGGGTGTTAAGATGCAAATAAAGGGAGATGACCTTTATATTCCAAAGCAAGAGCATTACGAAATCGAGTCTTTTATAGATGGAACCATCATGACTTTGAGTGATTCTCCATGGCCCGGACTCACTCCCGACTTGCTTTCTGTGCTCCTTGTTGTGGCTTCTCAGGCTCAAGGTAGCGTGCTCATACATCAAAAGATGTTTGAAAGTAGATTGTTCTTCGTCGACAAGTTAATCGATATGGGAGCTCAAATCATTCTTTGCGACCCTCATAGAGCAGTCGTAGTAGGGCACGATCGCAAGCGAAACTTACGCTCGGGAAACATGTCAAGTCCTGATATTAGAGCCGGAATAGCCCTTCTTATTGCCGCATTATGTGCCGAAGGAACAAGCAGAATATCTAATATTTCACAGATAGATCGTGGCTATGAGGATATAGAAAGACGTCTTAACGACCTTGGAGCCAAAATAACTAGAGTGAAAGGATAATCCCTTTAAGAATAAAATGATTAGAGAAGAGAGCGTATATAGAATAGGAGTGATAGGCAAACCGCATGGAGTTAAAGGCGAAGTGTCGATGTCTTTCACCGATGATGCATTCGATAGAGTAGACGCCGACTATCTTGTTTTGAAGATAGAAGGCATCTTTGTGCCCTTTTTTATGGAGGAATATCGATTTAAGAGCAATGAGACAGCATTGATAAAGTTCGAGAATATCGATTCACAAGAGCGTGCAAAAGAACTCACAGGATGCGAAGTTTTCTTCCCAAGAGAATTAGTTCAAGAGTTAACCGATGAGCTTTCGTGGGCTCAAATTATTGGTTTCCAGCTTGTTGATGAGCAAACTTGCAATGCAATAGGCACCATAGTAGATGTTGATGAAACCACCATTAACACCTTATTTGTTGTAGAAGACCAACAATATAACGAGCTTCTTATTCCTGCTTCCGAAGAATTTATAAAAGAAGTAGATGTAGATAAGAAGACAATAAAAGTGACCTTACCACAAGGTATATTAGATTTAGAATAATGAAAAAGCAAATATGCATACTTGGTTCCACAGGTTCTATCGGAACACAAGCGCTTAAAGTCATAGAAGAACATGCCGACTTGTTCGAGGTATATTGCCTAACTGCCAACAATAGGGTAGAAGAATTGGCGCAACAAGCCCGCAAGTTTCGCCCCGATAGCGTTGTTATTGCTAACGAAGAGCGATATGAAGAGCTAAAAGAACTATTGCACGATTGTCCTGAAATAAAGGTTTATGCAGGAAAAGAAGCCATAGACGAAGTGGTGCAAGCTACGCCAATAGACCTCGTACTCACTGCAATGGTGGGCTTTTCGGGTCTTTCTCCAACCATAAAAGCAATCGAAGCACGTAAAAAAATATGTCTTGCTAACAAAGAAACACTTGTTGTTGCAGGCGAACTTATTGGCGCATTAGCCGCTCAATACAATGTTCCTATTTTGCCAGTAGATAGCGAACACTCTGCAATCTTTCAGTGTTTAGTAGGCGAAGGCAACAATCCTATCAGTAAGATCTTATTAACTGCAAGCGGAGGTCCATTCCGTTTGAAAACAGCCGACGAGCTTTTGCATGTAACAAAGGCAGATGCTTTGAAACATCCAACATGGAATATGGGTGCAAAGATCACCATCGACTCGGCTACTATGATGAATAAAGGCTTCGAAGTGATAGAGGCTAAGTGGCTATTTGGGGTAGATGTAGACCAAATAGAAGTGTTGGTGCACCCACAATCCATTGTTCATAGTGCCGTACAGTTCGTTGATGGCTCGGTAAAAGCACAGCTCGGAGTGCCCGATATGTGCCTTCCCATTCAGTATGCCTTTACTTATCCCGATCGAATTACATTGAAAGGCGAAGAATTAAACCTGTTTAATCACCGCTTAGAGTTCTTTCCTGCCGACCAAGAGAAGTTCCGTTGTCTTGCAATGGCATACGAAGCATCTCGCAAAGGGGGCAACATGCCTTGCATCTTAAATGCTGCAAACGAAATAGTTAACGAAGCATTTAGAAACGATGCCTGCTCTTTCTTGCAGATTGCAGAGGTAATTGAGAAGACGATGAACGCTGTTTCGTTCGATGCAAATCCTTCTTACGACACCTATATTCAAACCGATTTAGAGGCAAGAAGAAAGGCAACCGAATTACTTTCGTTGTAAAAGCATTGCTTAGGCACATTTTTTGTAGTACAAATACACGTTGTTTCAATCACAATAAAAGTCTATCAGCTCGATAGGCATACTGCATGTGCAACGTAACTCAATAACAATTAAAATATTAACGATAAATCAATAAAACATGGAAATATTCCTTATACGACTTTTACAGTTTATGTTCGCCATCTCATTGTTGGTGTTATTGCACGAAGGAGGTCACTTCTTCTTTGCTCGTTTGTTTGGTGTTAGGGTCGAAAAGTTCTATCTTTTCTTTGATCCTTGGTTTCATTTATTCGAGTTTAAGCCCAAAAACAGCGACACACGCTATGGAGTAGGCTGGTTGCCACTAGGTGGTTACTGCAAAATAGCAGGTATGATTGATGAGAGTATGGACACCGAACAATTGCAAAAGCCAGCCGAACATTGGGAATTTAGAAGTAAACCCGCTTGGCAACGCCTTCTTGTTATGCTTGGAGGAGTGATGGTTAACTTCCTACTTGCATTGTTCATTTATTCAATGATTATGTT
This sequence comes from Prevotella sp., assembly GCA_052173735.1. Classification (GTDB taxonomy): domain Bacteria; phylum Bacteroidota; class Bacteroidia; order Bacteroidales; family Bacteroidaceae; genus Prevotella. The sequence goes on along the minus strand of JBQMYA010000029.1, from coordinate 9,162 downwards.
TACATGGGGCGATAAGTTTGTGAAAACAAGCGATATGACTCATGGAATGAAATTCAATAGCGAAGCAAAAGCTCTCGGATTTCACGATGGTGACATCTTGATAGGAACTGAATTAGGAGCGTTTAAGAGTCTTGATGCCGACACTTATCGTGCTCTTGCAACTGCAAAACGAGTAGATGTGCTTCGCAATGGTCAAAAGGTTAGCTTAGCAATGCCAGGCAATTTAGACCTATTAGATATGATTAAGTCTACACCTCGCTTTGTAGACGTGTTTATTCCTAATACTGTTGATAGCGTAATGTCAGACTCGCCAGCGGCTAAAGTAGGAATTAAAGCAGGCGATAAGATTGTGAAATTCAACAACACTCCAATCGCTTCGTATAATGATTTTGTTGAGGCTACAGGCAGAATTGCTGACGTGTTGGCATCAACAAAGAACCCTTCAGACAGCGCAAAGGCTCTAAAAGCAACTATTTCGTTTGTTCATCAAGGCGACACTACAGTGCAACAAGTGCCCATCACCCTAACAAAAGATGCTAAAGTGGGTATCTTTGCAGGTTCAATTATGCAAACTTATAAAGTAACTCACATCTCTTATGGCTTCTTAGAGAGCTTCCCTGCAGGTGTAAAACACGGCATGAAGGTACTTTCTGGCTATGTAGGTGATATGAAATACCTATTCTCTGGAGAAGGAGCAAAGAGCATTGGAGGCTTTGGTTCAATTGCTTCTATGTTCCCACCTGAATGGAATTGGTATATGTTTTGGAGCATGACAGCTTTCTTAAGCATCATTCTTGCATTCATGAACATACTTCCTATTCCTGCATTAGATGGCGGACACGTTCTCTTTTTGCTATATGAAATGATCACAGGACGCAAACCTGGGGAGAAATTCCTTATCGTTGCAGAGTATATTGGCATAGGACTTCTTTTGCTATTGATGATTGTTGCCAATATGAACGACATTCTTCGCTGGTTGGGATATATGTAAATCAGCTCTTAAAACGGCAACTATGCAACTGAAAATGTTAGTGGATTGCCGTTTGAATGCAAAGAAATTGCAATAGCAATACATAAAAAGAAACGAGCAAACAACTTTGTGTTGTCTGCTCGTTTTTATGTTACATCAACCTAAGTAATCTTCTTACGGGTTGCATATCTTTATCTTTTTGCGTTTCAACTCTTTCTTGTTGACATCAAGGAGCTATTGAAACGAGAAGTTGAAAGAACTACTTGTTGTGGTTTTGCCTTTGTATTCTCCTGAAAGAGTTGTGCCACCATTATTATATATCAGCTTGTATTCGATCTTAATATTATTTTTGTTGGTGAGTTGAACGTAGAGTTTACTTCCTTTTTCAAACACATTTCCTGTTCCGTGGTCTGCAATTTTGTTGCTATATTCTACTTTCCACTTGCCTGCAACGGTGAGATCTATCTCAGTTCCATTACTTATTCTAGGAATTTCGAAATAATAGTAGTCTTTATCTGCTCTGTTCTTGCCTAACTGAATGGTGAAGTTATTACCATTTTTGCCTACTATCACAGTTTCAAAACCTTTTGAAAAGCCCTTCAAATCGTCGTTACTTCCGCAAGAACTAAGCGTTAAAGCAAATGCAAAAAGAGCGCAAAACGAGAGTAAGAGGTATTTTACTGATGGGTACATTTTATTCATATCCTTTTGTTTAAAATGATTATTGTGTTATCCTTATGATATTGAATAAACGCAAGAAAAGCATTTTTATTGTGTAGTGATGTAATCATTCTGAAACAATCTTTTTAGTGTTGATTTCTTTTCCCCTTTTTTTAGGAACAATAGAAAAATGCATAAAAATAGTAATAAAAGGCGTATTCAGCCTTTCTTTTAGTGCAGATAAAATACAAAAGAATAGAAAATTTGGATAATAAGTAAGTTTTGAATAACTTTGTTATCGTAATAACGCATCACAAAAGAAAGGAGACAACTATGAATTATGCAATTATTGTGGCAGGAGGAAAAGGCATTCGAATGGGTAATGACATTCCTAAACAATTTATGTTGTTATGCAATAAGCCCATATTGATGCACACCATTGAGCGTTTTAGGGCTTTTGATGCACAGATAAAGATTGTTGTTGTATTGCCAAAAGAACAGCAACAATATTGGAGCAACTTATGTTCCGACTATCATTTCGAGGTAGAACACACCGTAGTTGATGGTGGTTTAACTCGTTTCGAGTCGTCTCTAAATGGGTTAAAAGCCATAGATGGCGGTGCAAACGATTATGTTGCCATACACGATGGCGTGCGTCCTTTGGTGTCGAAAGATACCATTCAGCGTTGTTTCGATGCCGTATTAGGTTGCAAAGCCGTTATTCCTGTGGTGAAAGTGGTAGACTCTTTGCGCAAAACCTATAAAGATGGACAAGAAAAGAACGTAGATCGAAGTGCTTATAGCATTGTTCAAACACCCCAAACATTTAGCGTTGAGCTGTTGAAAAAAGCCTATGAGCAACCTTACGACCCTCTTTTCACCGACGATGCATCGGTAGTTGAGCGTTTAGGAGAAAAAGTATTCTCGGTAGAAGGCAATCGAGAAAACATCAAAATCACCACTCCTTTCGACATCATTGTTGCTTCGGCAGTATTGAATAACGAACTATAAAAGAACCAATCTCCATCTCTTTTCAAATCAATAAAATAGATATCGCAAAATAAAAACAATGCTTTTGCCAGCTAAAAGCATTGATATTGCACCCTAAAAGCATTGCTTTTGATGTGTAATGAGATAGCTTTTGTGAAGCAATTGATAATCAACAAGATAAAGAATAATAATGAGTAATATTCTAGAACAAGACATTATGTATCTTCAGGGCGTTGGACCTAAGCGCAAAGATATTCTCAGTAGCGAGCTGGGAATAAAGACTTGGGGCGACCTTTTAGAGTATTATCCATATAAATATGTAGACCGAAGTAAGATTTACGCTGTGCACGAACTAACGGGCGACATGCCTTTCGTGCAGATAAAAGGGCGCATTTTGAGCTTTGAAGAGTTCGAAATGGGGGCAAGGCGCAAACGACTTGTGGCGCATTTCAGAGGCTCAACGGGTGGAGTTGTAGACTTGGTGTGGTTTCAAGGAGCGCAATATATTCGTAAAACCTATAACTTAAACGACGAATATTTAGTGTTTGGTAAGCCCACTTTCTATAACGGACGCTATCAATTTACCCACCCAGAGATCGAAAAAGTGGGCGAAGTGCAAATCGAAACCATGCGCATGCAACCTTATTACATCACCACAGAGAAGATGAAAAAGGCAGGGTTGCAGTCGAGAGCCATTGAGAAAATCACTCGAATGTTGGTCGATAAAATTCCACAAGAAGCCCTACCAGAAACCCTTCCCACCTTTATCACCGAGCGATTGCATCTTGTTTCACGCTACGAAGCATTCCGAAACATTCACTATCCCACATCTTTAACCGATGTACAGAATGCTCAATTGCGCCTAAAATTCGAAGAATTGTTCTTCGTTCAGCTCAATATTCTTCGCTATTCAACCGAACATCGTCGCAAATATCGTGGCTATCTTCTCCCAAAAGTGGGTCACTTCTTTAATACATTTTATACCAATAATTTGCCTTTTCCGCTCACCAACGCTCAAAAACGAGTGATGAAAGAAATTAGAAGCGATATGATTACGGGTAGACAGATGAATCGTTTGTTGCAAGGCGATGTGGGTTCGGGCAAAACACTCGTTGCTTTGATGACCATGCTCATTGCTATTGACAACGATTTTCAGGCTTGTTTAATGGCTCCTACAGAGATTTTGGCAGAGCAACACTTCACAACTATCATCTCATTTCTAAAGAGTTTAGACGTGCAAGTGGAGCTATTGACAGGCAATGTGAAGGGAAAGAAACGACAAGAGATTCTTACTCGACTCGAAAAAGGCGAAATTCAGATGCTCGTTGGTACGCATGCTGTAATTGAAGATAGCGTTCAATTTGCACGATTAGGCGTGGCTGTGGTAGACGAACAGCATCGTTTTGGAGTGGCTCAAAGGGCTAAAATGTGGGCAAAAAGTGCACAACCTCCTCATGTTCTGGTGATGACAGCAACCCCAATTCCACGCACTTTGGCAATGACTATATACGGAGATCTAGACGTTAGCGTGATAGATGAATTGCCACCAGGTAGAAAACCCATCGAAACTATTCATAAATACGACACTCAAACGGTTTCGCTTTATGACGGAATACGCAAACAAGTGGCGCAAGGACGGCAAGTTTACATTGTTTTTCCATTGATTAAGGAAAGCGAAAAAACAGACTTACAAAGCTTAGAAACGGGCTTTGAAAATCTGAAAGAGGTGTTCCCAAACTTCAAAATGAGTAAGGTGCACGGCAAAATGAAGCCCAAAGAGAAAGAAGAGGAAATGAATCGATTTGTAAAAGGTGAGACTCAGATCCTCGTTGCCACAACTGTTATCGAGGTAGGGGTGAATGTTCCTAACGCAACAGTTATGGTAATTCTTGAAGCTCAGCGCTTTGGTTTGTCGCAATTGCACCAACTTCGTGGGCGAGTAGGGCGCGGTGGCGACCAATCTTACTGTATTTTGGTGACGAACTACAAATTAAGTGCCGACACCAAGAAACGTATCGACATTATGTGTGCAACCAATGATGGATTTCAAATCGCTGAAGCTGACCTCAAATTGCGTGGTCCTGGCGATTTAGAAGGAACGCAACAAAGTGGAATGGCATTCGATTTGAAGATTGCTAACATTGCTCGTGATGGTCAATTGGTGCAAATGGCACGTAATGAAGCACAGCGAGTGGTGGATAACGACGAACATTTTGACAAGCCAGAGTATGCAATGTTGTGGCAAAGACTAAAAGAAATGAAGAAAGCAACCATTGATTGGGCGTCGATAAGTTAATGCTTTTGTGATGTAGTTCTTATTGATTTTTAAGGAATAAAAAGATTAATTGAAAACCAATAAAAAGTTAAATAACTAATAAAAAGTTCTTGATTAAGAGCAACTTTCAGCTTTTTTGCTTATCTTTGTACAGTTATCAATATACTATTGTGTCTTTTGTGTTGTTGCAATAGTTTAGAAACTTGCCTTAAATCCTTTGTTTTTGAGGTATGAAGTATTACTTAAAAGAATAACTATGACTTTAAAAAGAACACTTAAAACCTTAGCTCTTGGAACATTAATGCTTTTCTCTTCTAGTGCTATTCATGCTCAAGATCTTCTTGCAAGACAAGCTCCTGTAGATCGAAAGATGAAAGCTGTAGATACACTTGTTATGAAAAGTATTGTGATAAGAGAAAATCTTCAATCGCCTGCAACGCAACTTTACGATGATTGGAACAATAAATTTGCTCATCGTCAGACTGCACTTCCAGACACTTTCAAAATAAATCTGCGTCATTTCTGTATGCCCACAACCAGTAGAGTCGTTACAAGTAACTTCGGAGCACGTTGGGGTCGTGTGCATAAAGGATTGGATATAAAAGTTTATATCGGTGATACTATCCGTGCAGCGTTTACTGGTAAGGTGCGAATGGTGGCTTATGAAGGACGTGGTTATGGTAAATATATTGTAATTCGCCATTCAAATGGACTCGAAACAATATATGGTCACCTTTCAAAACAATTGGTTTCAGAGAATCAAGACGTTAAAGCTGGAGACGTAATTGGGCTTGGTGGCAACACAGGACGTAGTACTGGATCACACTTGCACTTTGAAACTCGCCTCTGTGGAGTGGCTCTTAACCCTGCACTTTTATTCGATTTTAAAGCTCAAGACGTAACAGGCGACTACTATGTGTTTAACAAAAGCACTTATAATAACGAGTCGGAAGAAGCAACTAAGCTAAGAGGTAAGATCGGAAACGGTAGCTATTCACCTGCAGATGTGCGTGGAGAAATGGCTCAAACCAAAACAAATGAAAAGAAAGACGATGGAGATCGCAGCTATCACTTTGTGTCTGCAGGAGAAACATTGTACTCAATTGCTCGCCGACGTGGCGTTACTGTTGACAAACTTTGTGAGCTAAACAACCTCAAAAAGAACGAACATTTGCGACCTGGTCGTGTTCTTCGCTACTCATAAGGAGTGTTCTTTTAATGCGAAATTAAAGAATTTGATATAAAAATAAAAACGAAAGTCCTTTAGAACGGTGTTTCTAAGGGACTTTTTATTTTGACTTTTCGTTATTATTTGCTATTCTTTTGGCAATAATAACCCTGCTTTCGTTTTACAACGGCTTTTCTTTTGAAGGATTATTGCAGTGCTTTCAACCTTAAACTCAATGATTTAAGGTTGTAATACCATTGCTTTTAGAACATAATAGCACTGCTTTTGCAAGATAAAAGCATTACTTTCACCTTATTATAATATAGAAAACACGCAATAATATCCACTTTTAATAAATTGAAAGCAGAGATAAGAAAAATAAAAAGACCTTGAATTTTATCGTTTTAACACGTTTCTAATGGCAAACCAAAGGTGCATAAAGGTAGTAGAAACACATCCATAATGATGACACATCACCCTGAAACGCTCCTTTAATGATGCCCTATGGTTAGCAGTAGTTAAGCCACCATCTAGAAAGTTTGCAACAATTGCGTGTACATTGCGTAGTGCACGATGCTCCTCTTCACTCTTTTTCATGATGCGAATACACCAATCTACGTCAGCAGAGAAACGATATTGCAAATCGTAAGGTGTGGTTTTAGCAATTGAAGTGAGCGCATAAAAAGCCTGATGACATACCAACATACCATGTCTAAACGACTTAGAAGTGAGCGTTTGAGGCGTTTGTAGATGGCGTTTGCGCAAAAACTTGCCCTCCATATCAACGATATCTGTGTCGCCATACAACGCACCTGGCAATAATTCGCCCTCTTTCACCGATAAAGCAATCGTTTGAAGCGTAGCGATATCCTTGAAAGTATCGCCTGCATTCATAAAAACAATATAGTCGTTGCTCGCTAATTGAATGGCTTTATTCATCGCATCATACAAACCTTTGTCCCTTTCCGACACGATTTTGACGCGATATGGCTCTGAACAGTCCTTTATTTTGCTTTCATAAGCATGCGCCATAGATAGCGTTTCGTCATGAGAAACCCCATCAATAATAAGATGTTCGATGTTTTTATATGTCTGTTGCGCCACACTGTCGAGTGTTCTTTGCAACACATCTTGCGCATTAAAAGTGCAAGTGATGATAGAAAAGCTAATCATAGTTTGTAAATTTTTCGAGCAAGAGCCTCATTATATAAGTTGATATAGCGCATTGCGATACCTTGTTGCGAATAGTTTTGATTGACCTTAGCTACGGCTTGTTGTACCAACTCGTTTTTGTTGGGATGCGAAAGCACCCAGTTGATGCCCTCTGCAAGACTTTTTGCGCTTTTAGGAAGAGCGATATAGCCATTCACTTCGTGGTCGATCATCTCAGGAATACCTCCAATATTAAAGCCAACGCAAGGCACACCGCATGCCAAAGCCTCCATAATCGTGTTCGGAAGATTGTCTTCTAACGATGGAATAACGAATAAATCGGCAGCATTATAAGCGTTTACGAGCGACTGATCGTCACTGATATAGCCCAAAGAGAAAGTTTTAATGGGCAATTGAGATGCCACTTCGTCGGCATTTCCGCCCATTAGGGCAACAGCTAACGTGTCTTTCAACTGCGGCTGTTGTGCAGTTAGCACCTTTATGGCATCGATTAGGTGGTGAACACCCTTTCTTTCGTTCGTTACTTTTTGCGAAACGAACAACAAAATGTGCTTATCTTTAGGGAGGGAAAGAGCCTCTCGAGCCTCATTTTTATTGATAGGGTGAAAGACATGCGTGTCTATTGGGTTGGGGATAGATGTAATGGAGTGACCTTTTAATAAGCCACTTTGCTTGGCTTGTTGTGCAAGCCAGTTCGAACAGCACACAAAATGAATTCTACCCTTGCTGTAAGTCTTTTGCTTTTGCGCCCAGATGCGAGCCGAAAGATCGTTCATAGATCCGTGATGGGGCAACAATTGGCAGCGCTTGCAACTTGTTTTAAATGCAATACACCCACGAGCATAGTGGCAAAGAGCCGTTGCTGGCCACAAATCGTGCATTGTCCACACCACAGGTTTGCCGCTTTCGATAATCTTTCTGATGTTTTTAAGCGACAACATTCCTTGGTTAATCCATTCAAGATGAATGATGTCGGCTTCTAAAAACTCTTTCGTGCGGGTGATGTCGCATCCAGTATTGGCAATATCAATATCGAATAAGCCCTTTTTTGATAAGTGGAGATGAAGAAAAATGCAGAACCTTTCCCATAAAAAGTTCCACTTTTGTTGGATGGAGTGAGGCAAACTCACAACCGAAAGATGATCAGTCTCTTTGTTGCGTACCAACATTTTAGCTTTCACTCCGTTGTTATTTAGAGCCGAAAGCAATCTGTTCGAGGCAACAGCTGCACCTCCTGTCTTTTCATTTGTATTGATAATAAGAATGCGCATGATATTGCAAAGTTACGATTTGCAACGCAATTTCAACGCTTTTCAACGCTTAATTATTTGTATTTTCGATGAATAAACAATCAAAGAAAGTCACTTTTGTGTTCTTTACATCCTGTTTTTAGCTTCTTGTTAGTCTACTTCTGTGCGGAAAATATGTTGTTTTGGGGGAGGGAAAGTGGACTAATTAGGGTAGAATGAAGATGATTTTATTATGCGTTTTTATTGACTTATATTTTCAGAAGTTCTTCCTTTTAAAAGGAATGGGCGAGGAGTTAGGCGAAAATAGAAAAGTGGTTGTTTTGTAATAGCAGTGCTTTTGTGTTGCAATGTCAATGCTTTTGCAGTGTAAAAGGAATGCTTTTACAAGTCAATAGCAATGTTTTTGCAAAACGCTCTGCCTGCTTTTGTGTCCTGAAAAATAAGTGCTTGAGTTCTAGTTGTTTGGGGTTAGTGTTCTACTTAGCCTATATATAAGTGAAAACGCCATTACTCTACACGAGCGATGGCGTTTTTTTTATGTTTAACATTTAAATTTTTTACTTGATAAATGGGAGTCTCTCGACCTCCATTTCTCCTGTTAAACAATCTTGTTTTTACCTTAACTAATAACTAAAAACATAAATCTATTACTACTAACCTAAACAATCTATTAACC
>JBQMYA010000028.1:0-30523 GCA_052173735.1 Prevotella sp. | reverse complement strand
CCCGCGACCCCCAGCTTGGAAGGCTAGTGCTCTATCAACTGAGCTATTTCCGCAATTAATTATACTGAAGTGGGTAGTGATGGATTCGAACCACCGAAGTCGAAAGACAGCAGATTTACAGTCTGCCCCATTTGGCCACTCTGGTAACTACCCAATTTGTTTACTTTGCGTTTAGTAACTTTTGAGCCTCTTGTCGGATTCGAACCAACGACCCCGAGATTACAAATCACGTGCTCTGGCCAACTGAGCTAAAGAGGCAAATCTTTGCAGCCGCTAGGCAGCTTATTTACTACTCGCTGTAAAACGTCTGCAAAGGTATAACTTTATTTTAAATCTCCAAAACTTTTCGGAGTTTTTTTTATTTATTTCTTGTTTTTTCCTTGTATTTGGTCAACTTCACCTTCAAAGCATCTACACATTGGTCAATTCCCTCTTCAAATGTGTCGCAAGTTTTTGCCACATAAATAACCTCTCCGGGCACATTTACACTAAGGCTTGTTTCTTTATTTAATGCTGTTGCAGGCTTTATAACCTTTAATTGCACCTCTACTTTCGTTATATCTTCAAAAGATTTTTCTAATTTTAAGACTTTCTTCTCAATGAAAGTTTCTAATTTTTCAGTAGCATCAAAATGAATTGATTTAATTCTAATTTCCATAATTCGTTCCTTTCTTTTATTTTTTAAGGCTAGCTCTAGGATGAGCCTTACTATAAACTTTTTTCAAATGCTCGAAAGTTGTATGCGTATAAACCTCAGTTGCCTTTAGACTCTCGTGACCTAACAAATGCCTTACGCTTTCAATATCAGCATCATTATTCAGCATTACGGTTGCAAAAGTATGGCGAAGGATGTGTGGAGAACGTTTTTTTAGACTTGAAACCTGAGAGAGATAATATTCCACCCTTCGACGAATTGTCGCAGATGTCATTCGAGAACCTTTATTCGACACAAACAAAGCGCTATCTACTATATTTTCCCTTTCACCTCTTATTATTATATAGGCACGCAACTCTAAGTTCAGTTTCTCACCAAAGGGAATAATTCGTTGTTTATTACGCTTTCCCATTACTTTGATCTGACGTTGCACAAAGTCAATATCGCTACAATTCAATGCAGTTAACTCCGACAAACGTACGCCTGTTTCATAAAAGAGTAAGATAATTGTCCTATCACGAACACTTTCAAAGTCATCTCCTTGCAACACATCATCCAAAAGTCGTTCCACTTCAACTTCTTTCAGAAACTGCGGCAACAGCTTTAGCTTCTTTGGCCCCGTGACATTCCTTGCTGGATCTTTTTCGAACGCAAGACGTAATCTTGCAAAACGATAAAAGGAACGCAATGCACTCAACCGTCGATTGATTGTTGTGGCAGTGTTTCCTTTATCCATCATACTCTCCATCCAGGAACGAATATCATCTGCTGTTATCGTCTCCCAAGAGAGCTGACTATCTAAATTGATAAAATACGATTGAAAAGCTTTTAAGTCTTCCGAATAGCTCTCTACTGTAAGTAAAGATCTCCGTTTCTCGTATTTAAGATAGTTCAAGAATTCGTCAATTATCATATATTCCACCACGCATCATTCTGATGTTTCACTTGCGAATATACGGAATTTTATTGAAACTACCAAAAATGTACTACGTTTTTATTCTTCGTTTGCACGTAGTTTTTGTACATAGACAGCGTGTTCCATTCTAAGACGCTTCAAAACAGAAGGCTTGTTATATTGTTGACGCATGCGCAACTCTTTAACAACTCCGGTTTTTTCAAATTTTCTCTTGAACTTCTTCAAAGCTCTTTCGATGTTCTCGCCATCTTTAACTGGTACAATAATCATGTTTTAGTTTTAAATTTTTAAATAGTTAAACTTATACACATAAGGACATAGTTTCCCCATTATGCGTCTGCAAAATTACATTATATTTATTATTCCCACAACTTTTCGTGTGATTTTTTCTCATAAATGGCTTATTTTTAGAATTTTATTCATTTTGATTGTATTGTTTTAAACCTTTCAAAATGTTCTTTTAATCATTTGTATAACCCCTTCTTTCTCCTTTCTCTAAAGACTAAAATGATGTTTTTAGAGAACTAAAATAAATATTTTGAATGAATACAACAAAAGGAATTACCTACAAAAATATCTTACTTTTCAAAAGGAACGATTCCTCTTAAACCCAACCAACATCAATCTTCTACTTACAAACTCATCACCTGCCAACATTTTCTACCCCATACCTATCGTTCAAAGACAATAGTTCTTTCGTTTTCACAATGCCTTTCCCTCACAAAAGAAAACAAAAAAGGTGCATCTCTCATTGGAGATACACCTTTTATTATTGAAAAATCGATGATTTTACATTTTCTCGAGACCCCTCTCGCAAGTTTTCCTTGCAAAACAGCAGGCCTCTAATCGCTCACCTATTTATATTATAGGTTTGGATTGATTTTATTCCACTCAGAGATAGCTGGAACAATGTTCAATGTTACCAACTCATCACGCATCTTGCACAAGTGTTCGTAGCTAGCATCAAGCTTAGCAAGCTCTTCAGCAGTACCTTGTGGCATTGTGTAATGAGCACCTGTTGTGTCAAGAGTTGTATCCATTGCCATCATAATGTGGTTGTATTTGTCTGTAGAAACGTATGTTCCAACAGGGAAGCGGAATGCTTCACCACCCATAACTGAACGAATCATCTCAACAGAAAGGTAAGAAGGGCTTTGGAAAGAAGAGCGTCCACGCAATTCAATAATCTTAGCACCACCTTGTGTAACAGCAGTCTTCATAGCTTCCCATTCTTCTGTTGGGAATTCAGAAGTACCGATAATGTCTGTTAATTTCTTGCCAGCAACAGTTACTTTAGAACCAAACACTGCCATTTGTTCACCATGACCACCGTATGTTGCACAGTCTTTAATCTCTGTTTGCATCACGTTAAACTTCTTAGCAAGAGCGCTTTGAAGACGTGTTGTATCAAGAGCTGCAAGTGTAGTTACTTGAGATGGTTTCAAACCTGAATAAAGAAGAGTTACCAAACCAGTTAAGTCTGCAGGGTTAAAGATAATCACTACGTGCTTAACATCAGGACAATATTCTTTAATGTTCTTACCTAATCCCTCTGCAATTTCGCAGTTTCCTTTCAAAAGGTCTTCACGAGTCATACCTGCTTTACGTGGAGCACCACCTGAAGAAATGATGTATTTCGCATTAGTAAATGCTTCTTTAACATCAGTTGTTGCAGTGATCTTTACGTCATCGAAACCACTTTGACGCATTTCTTCTGCTACACCTTCTGGTGAGAACACATCATATAGACAGATTTCGCTTGTCAAACGCATTGTTAATGCTGTTTGAACCATGTTTGAACCGATCATGCCAGCTGCGCCAACAATGACTAATTTTTCGTTTGTTAAAAAACTCATAGCTTTATTATTTTTATTTATTTGAATTTTATATTCACCTTTCTGTCGCAAAGTTAGTAAAAAATCGCTTACTCTCAGCATTTATTTGGGCATTATTATTGCTTGATTTCTTAAAAACATATAAACTTTTCGTTTCTCTTCTGTTTATTATATACCTTAGTATCAATATAAATAACCTACTCTTTGTTTGCTTTGGTATTTCTATTGCACCCAAAACAAGAGTAAGGTCATAATCCATTAAATCATTTTACCTTTTATAATTGATATAGATATGAACGAAACAATATTGAATCGCATTAAAAATCTTCGCCAGGTGATGCAAATAGAGCATCTTTCTGCCTTCATCATTCCCAGTAGTGACGCCCATAACAGCGAATATATCCCTAACTTTTGGAAATGCAGAGAATGGATTTCGGGCTTTAACGGCTCTGCTGGTACGGTAGTAATAACACAAAACGAGGCTGCATTATGGACCGACTCACGCTATTTTATAGCTGCAGAAGAACAGCTAAAGGGCACCAATATTGTTTTAATGAAAGATGGATTGGCGTCTACTCCCTCAATAAGCGAGTGGTTAGGAGATGTTCTTGCTAACATACAAAGCCCTGAAGTGGGAATCAATGGCACCACCTCTTGCAACAACGAGGTGGAAGAATTAAAACGCAATTTACAACACAAAGGAGGCATCACCCTACGCACAAACTTCGATCCTTTCAACATCGTGTGGACCGACCGCCCTTCTCTTCCTATCGAAGAGGTCTTCATTCATTCGCTCGAATATGCAGGAATTGATTGCGAAACAAAGATCAATCAGCTTCAACAATATCTTAAAGACAACGGACGAGATGGCATTTTAGTATCACAACTCGACTCTATTGCGTGGCTATTAAACCTTCGTGGTAATGATATTCCGTGCAATCCTGTTTTCGTTGCCTATCTCTTGGTAACACAAAACTATAGCACCCTATATGTAAATAGGTGTAAAGTCAATAACGACGTAGTGGCATATCTCACCCAAAAGCATATCGAAATAAAAGAATATAATGAGATCTTACCCGACCTTTCGAACTATTTTGAATACAACCTGCAACTCGATGGCAACGAAATTAGCTACACTTTATATCACGCTGCATCTAAAACTAAGGTTATCAATCAGCCTTCTCCCATTCAAAGTATGAAAGCTATCAAGAACGAAACGGAAGTAAATGGCTTTAGAAACGCTTTAAAACGAGATGGAGTTGCATTGGTTAAATTCCTTATTTGGTTAGAAAAAGCCGTAGCCAAAGGAGGAGAAACAGAGCTTTCTATTGTACACAAATTAGAGCAATTCCGAAGTGAACAGCCTTTATATAAGGGCATTTCATTCGACACCATCGCTGCTTATCAAGCACACGGAGCTATTGTTCACTACGAGCCAACAGAAGAAACAAATGTAGAACTCAAACCCGAAGGATTCTTGTTGCTAGACAGTGGTGCTCAATATCTCGACGGAACAACAGACATCACCCGCACCATTCCTCTCGGAAAGCTCACCAACGAACAGAAGCATGTATATACTTTGGTGCTTAAGGCGCATATCGGTTTGGCACAAACTATATTCCCCGAGGGAACGAATGGCACGCAGTTGGATATTATGGCTCGTGAACCTTTGTGGAAAGAAGGACTCAATTTTGGTCATGGAACAGGTCATGGCGTGGGTTCTTTCTTAAATGTTCACGAAGGACCACAGCAAATTCGTATGCAATATCGCCCCGCACCTTTCTTCGAAAACACCACCATCACCAACGAACCAGGTATTTATCTTCAAGATAAGTTTGGTGTTCGCATCGAGAATATCATGCTGGCAACACTCTACATGCACTCCGACTTTGGTCGTTTCTTACAATTCGAATCGCTCACCTTGTGCCCTATTCAAACCCAACCCATTAAGATTCATCTTCTAACGAACGACGAATTAGAGTGGTTAAATAATTACCACGACAAGGTTTTCCAACTTCTTTCACCTCTATTAGACCCTCAAGAGGTAAAATGGTTGAAAGAAAAAACAGCCCCACTCACACGTTCTTAAGTCGAGAATATAAAGCTTTTGCAAACTATTTTTTTGATAGTTCCATTGCAAAAGCTTTACTATTTCGTGCAATTGAACTATCTTTGTGGTAATGATTTATATAGATGTAATCCTTCCCTTACCCCTCGAAGGTTTGTTTACTTATTCTGTTCATGCTAAAGATGCACACAAAGCAGTTGTGGGCAAACGTGTTGTTGTGCCTTTAGGACGTTCGAAAACCTACACAGGAATTATTGAACGAGTGCACAACACTAAGCCTTCTTTCGACACAAGAGATGCTATCGACTTCCCTGATGCATTGCCCGTTGTGCTCGAAAAACAGTTGGATTTGTGGAAATGGATTGCACATTATTACATGACTCCACTGGGAGATGTTTACAAAGCGGCTGTTCCTGCAGGTTTAAAAGCCGAAGAAGGCTACCGACCTCGCACCGAAACATACGTTCAACTCCACCCTTCTTATCAGTCTAAAGATGGGTTAGCCCGTGCTATATCATTTGTAAAGAGGGCTAATAAGCAACTGCAAATGCTGGAATGTTATCTTTCTATTTCGCATTGGAACAATGCTTTGCAGGGAGATAACGCACAAGAAATAAGCGAAATTACTCGAGTTGAGTTGATGAACGTGAGCAATGGCAATGCTGCAGCATTGCAAGGACTCACAGGCAAGGGCATTTTAACCACCTATGAACAAGAAGTTACCCGCCTCAACACGTTTAACAACGAACAAACGATTAGAACAAAGGTGCTTTCTGCAGCCCAACAAGATGCTTATAACAAGATTTTGATGCAATGGATGAAGCGAGATATTGTGCTATTGCATGGTGTTACATCGAGCGGAAAAACTGAAGTGTATATCCATCTCATTCAAAATGCACTCGAAAAACATCAACAAGTACTTTATATTCTCCCCGAAATTGCGCTAACGGTGCAAATAACGCAACGCCTACAACGTATTTTTGGTAATCAACTGGGTATTTATCATTCTAAATACAACGATGCTGAGCGTGTAGAAATATGGAAAAAGCAACTCTCTGACAATCCTTATAAGGTGATATTGGGCGTTAGAAGCTCGGTGTTTCTACCTTTTCAAAATTTGGGTTTGATTATTATCGACGAGGAACACGAAATCTCTTTCAAACAACAAGACCCCGCACCACGCTATCACGCCCGCTCTGTTGCGGTGATGTTAGCAAAGATGTACAATGCAAAGACGCTACTCGGAACCGCAACTCCTTCAATGGAAAGCTACTATAATGCCTGTCAAGGCAAATATGGTTTGGTGGAATTAACCACTCGATTCAAAGATATTGCCTTGCCTAAGATCGAGATTATTGATGTAAAGGATTTGAGACGACGCAAGATAATGAAGGGTATTTTCTCTCAACCTCTTGTCGATGCGGTGCAACAAGCCATTGACGAGGGCAAGCAGGCTATTCTTTTTCAAAACAGAAGGGGCTTTGCTCCAATGCTCGAGTGCAAGGAATGTGGTTGGGTTCCTAAGTGTAAAAACTGCGATGTGTCACTCACTATCCACAAAAACATGAACCATTTAAGTTGTCATTATTGTGGTTTCACTTATCTCATTCCCTCGTCGTGCCCTAAATGTGGTTGCACAGAGTTGAGAAGTAAGGGCTATGGCACTGAAAAAATTGAAGAGTTGGTGAACGAGACCTTTCAGGGCGCACGCATTTCTCGCATGGACTTAGACACTACTCGCACCAAAAATGCCTACGAACGCATCATTAACGATTTCTCTCAAGGACGCACCAATATCCTCATCGGAACACAAATGGTTACTAAGGGATTAGACTTCGACAAGGTAAAGGTGGTGGGTATTATCGATGCCGACAGCATTTTAAACTATCCCGACTTTCGTTCTTACGAATATGCGTTTATGATGATGGGGCAAGTTGCAGGCAGAGCAGGACGCAAAGGCGAACAAGGCAGAGTGATACTGCAAACAAAAAATGCCGATATGCCTATCATTTCGCAAATCGCCAACAACGATTTCAAAACATTTTATAACGACACCTTGGAAGAAAGAATGATGTTTAAATATCCTCCTTTCTATCGACTTATTTATATCTACATTAAACACAAACACGAAAAGGTGGCTGAAGGAGCTGCAAATGTGTTGGCAGGACGACTTAGGAGTTGGTTTGGCGAACGACTTTTAGGACCTGATCGCCCTTCTATTGCACGAGTGAAAGACCTACATATACGCAAATTGATGCTTAAACTCGAGCTTGGTTTAAATGGAAATGATGTGCGACAATATCTTAGAATGGCACAAACTGAATTGCTAAACAACAAACCTTATGCGGCAATTCAAATCTACTATGATATTGACCCTATGTAGATTATCTTTTAATAAAATAACCCTAACAGAATCTTGAAATAAAAAGTCGGATACTTATCACAAGTATCCGACCCCAATTCAATCTCTATATTACTATTGATTACTTAAAACAGCTCTTTTTAATAATGTATGTTTTCAATAGACTAAACAAAGTAATCACTGCGTAATAAAAGCAAAATCTACTTATTAGTTTAATTCTTTATATATCAATTTATACAAATTCTTTTATAAAGTATTGTGGTTTTTATAAATTAGAACGTGAAATCAACTCCAACACCAAACGCTTTATTAGTACGAGTAAACTCATCTGTGTTCACAACTTTTGCTATTCCTAGAGTTGTTTCTGTTGTCTTATTGAACTTTTCGTAATTTGTCCAGAAATAAGCTACATTTACATGTACATTCTTTGCCACTTCGAATTTAGCTCCAAAGCCAAGAGAATAGCTACTTGTTACAAAACTCATATCATTTAAATAAGCACCATTTCCAAGACCGTAGCGTGTTAATTGAGTTCCTGCACTAACCAAAATCTTATCAGTAACATCCCACTCTGCACCCAAAAGGAATTCATTGGTGTCGCTCTTCAATAGCTTTTGCTTGTCATTAGCCATCTTTGCACTCTTGTCAAAGTAGTGATGCCAACCAGTCATAACACGCACTTCTGGGGTAATTTCATATTGTGCACCAAGTGTTAGCAATGCAGGAATATCGTTAGGAGTATTTACTCCATGTTTAAACATACCTGTGTCATCTCGCTTTGTATCGTTTTGAATGTTAAGATGTGTATTGAATTCGAATTTAGACGCTAAGTTCCATTTTCCTAATTTAACGTCAACACCAATGATAGGAGTAACTCCCCATCCTGTTTGTGTTGATTCTAAATACTTATCTTGCACTTCACCTTGTTGCTTTCTCATTTCATTTGCCCCAGCTTCTGCTTGGGCTGCGCCTGCTGTTAACTTTGCAACTGTAGCAGGATCAGTAACTGCTTGTGCTTGAGCACGCAATGCTTTTGCTTGTGTTTCTAATGTATTTGCGGTAGTACCAAAATACTGGTAGAGTGGATAATTTGTGCCTTTGATGTTTGCAGAGATGTTTGTAATGTTGCCTTCGTATTTGTTCCACACATAGTTCACACGCACACCACCATAAACAGCTACATTTTCGTTGACCTTATAAGCAGCTCCAAGTTGCATACCGAAGATATATTGACGACCACTTAAATAGCTATCGAAGCTGTATCCTGGTGTTGTTGAGCCTAAGTTCTTGCTATAAAGTAATGCAGGAATCATTGAAATTGGACGTTCAAAAGAACCTAATCCATCGTTAAAACTGGCTTTTCCACCACCACCAACTAGACCAAAGCCTGCTTGGAAGCTCCATTTGTCGGTGTTATACGCTGCTTGGAAGGAAGGAAGAATGGGTACTGAAGCCTTTCCTACATATTCTTTTCTACCTTGTGCATCACCTCCATTGAGTTTAAAAGGTTGATAAAAAGGTGTTTGTTGCAATGCTGCCTCGTTCAATGAACCAAGTTGTTTCACTGTAATTCCACTTAAAATAGTACGTGTTTGATACACATTTTGAAAATTAAGAGATAAGTGGAATCCCTTATTTAAAAACATTACACCTGCAGGATTTGAGTAAACACCATCAATTCCGATAGTTGCCTCACGTGCAAAGTTTCGATTAAAAGCAATGTTTTGATTGGTATTGGTGAGCAATCCACCAGCTAGCACACTTGTTGAAACAGTTGTTGCAACTGCTAACAAAGTCAATTTTGTTCTTATCATCTTAAAATAATGTAATTAAATTCACTGCAAAGGTAACTTAATTGTTTTATTTTTCCGTATTTTAGTGTCGTTGTTTTGTTTTTATTAACAATTAAATTTTAATCAAAATCATTTGAGAATGAAAAGATGGTGCTATTTAAATAGAAAATAAAAGCATCGTTTTTAGGTTATAATGTCAATGCTTTTACCATGCAATACCAATGAGTTTAAAGGGCAATAGTGATGCTTTTTTGCATCGTATCAATAATCCTAATTAGCAATAACATAATGGAATTAGCAAAACAAAAGGCAATAACCTCAATAAGATTATTGCCTTGATCATTCGTAAAAGCCACCAACGGGCTCTTTTTTATATTTCTTTATACTGTACTATGCTTTTTCTTTAGAAGAAAAAAGCTGCACCTAATTGCCAAGAACTGTTGCGACCTTCTACAACACTGTGCGCTCCTTGTAGGATAGTCATCTCTCCTGTCTTACCACAAGCTACGTTATAGTTTGCTGTTAGTTGTAGATGTTTAAGGAGAGTTGTACCAACTCCAAAATTAATACTAAAGTTTGAGTTGTTAAATTTCCAGTCTGCTACGTTTTGAATAATGTTCTTTGACTTGTCATCTACGTTGAAACCGAACTGTGGACCAGCAAAAGCAAACACGCTTGCAAAGCTTCCTAAGCCTGTGCTATAACGCAAGTTTATTGGCAATACTACTTGACGTTGCACCAAAGTGGTAGATATTGTAGAGTTTGAGCCTTTCACTTTAGATTCTCTTTGATCATAAAGAAGAGAAGCATCAATACCTAATCCAACAACAGGAAGAGTAAACTTAGCTGTTGGACCTATAAAAAATCCAGCTTTATTAGATGGTTCAGCCACTTCACTTTTTAGCTTCATGCTACTTACATTCAAACCTCCTTTAACACCAAAGCTAACTTGAGCATTAGCATTTGTAGACAATAGCACCATAAGAGCTATTAATGCTGAAAATAAAAATTTTCTCATTGTTGCTCAATTTATAGGTTACTAAACTATTTTATTACCTTCTTCTATTATGAAGGATCAACAATATGGCGTTCACGACGTACGCTTACTCTGGCAGAAGTTGTAGCACGAGAAGTAGAAGTAGTTGTTCTTCTATTTTTCTTCACCTCTTTTTGCTCTGTTCCCTCACCGCTTCTGCGGTTAGTTTTCTTCTTTATCTTAGGCTGATCTTTTGCCATTTTAGCAATACTATCAAGCGAATCTTTCTTCACTGTATTGCCCCACATATTCTTTTCAAAAGCTGCAATTTCTCTTTCTATACGCTTTTGTTCTTTAACAACAGCTGAATCGGTTGAGCAATACTGTGCAATAGTGAGTCCTTGCATGTTATTTGTTTTGTAGATCTTACCCTTATACATGTTTTTTGTAAAGTAATCGTCTACCGACATCACTGCAGCATTGTTCAAGTTGCTTGTCATAATGGTTTGTTTCGATAAGAATGGTGCCAAATCAGCATACTTCACCCAAAACAAAGGATAAGGAGTTGCGGCATCACCAAAATCGTCTTCACGTTTCATTATAGGACATAACGCCAACACTTTGGTGTGGAATGTTGCAGTAGCTTGATCGTAATAAGAGCTTTCTTTGATGTAATAACCTTTCACTTCCTTCGAAGGAATGTCGCTATCATCTATTTTAACACCCTTACCAGTACGCTCATAATAGATGTGATAATTATCAAGAAAAGCCAATGGCTTTATTCTTGCACTATCAGTGAAATGCTCATTGCCATCCAATCGATATTCATAAGCCTTTACATTGCCTGTCATCATCAATTTAAAGATGTATGTAAAGAGGTTCATTTGGGTACCAATAGGTTCGGTTGGATAGTATAATCCAGCATTTGCATCGTCCATCAAGTTTAATTCTCGATAGATATCACGACGCCAAACCACATCTTCGGGCATGCTTTCAGTCACGGGGAAAGACAAACGAGCACGTGTTGTAATATTATTTGCATTAGCTCTTTTAGATTGTTCTTGCTGTACTCGTCGCGCAGGAGCTTGAGCAAATGCCGATGAGGTGAAAACAATTGTAAAGAGAAATAGAAACACTTTCTTCATCATATTTATTTTTTCTAGTCTACAACTATATATTATTATCTAACAATTACCTCCATAGAAGCAGGTAGTTTACGGTTTATTCCATCAGGACCAACGGCTGTTATACGAGATATATAGAAGCGTTTGTTACGTGATAGCTTTCTAAATTCGTCTCGTTGACGTGCAGAAAAGTGTCCACCATCAGAAGTCATAGGCACCGCATTACCCATATTATCAAAGAAAACGGTTTCGAATGAAGTTACATTAAACTTGATATCTAAGAGTCCATCATCAATTGCTGCACTCAAATTGTTCACTCCTAACAACGCACCTTTAGCGATTGCACCTCCTTTAAAGCGGTCGGTTCCGAGCGAGATGTAGGCAATAGGATCGGGAAGTTTACGCACTTGGAAGATATATTTTCCCACCTGGCGCATTCCATTCTCTCCTTTTGCCGCCACATTGATGGTTACATTGCTACCAATAGTAGCGGGCTTAGCTATGAACTTACCCATACCTATAGAGCGAAAGGCTCCTCCTGTCATCGAAGCAGTAACAGATTGCAATGGAACTCCAGGTATACTGATGCTTATTGGATTATCAAATCCTGCATAAAGCACATTCATTAAATCTGCAGAAACAGTGGCAGAAGGCGCAACAACATTGTATTTTTGGGTGAAATCACGACGAATAATACTGCCATTGCCATCTTTCATAGTAATAAAGCCACTAAAAGAGTGCTCTCCAACACCTCCTGCTGCAAACTCATAAATATTGTTTCTCAAAGCAACTCGTCTGCCTCCGATATATATTTCGGGCTGTTGTGTGGTGTCTACTGCTGCCATTACGATACGAGAAACAAATCTATCACCTGTCATAACGGTTCTACTCTCTGGAATAACAAATGCAGTTAGCTTGTTTACTCTTATATCTTTCACATCAACATTTGCCACTAAAGAATGTAATACGGTTCCTTCTGCATGGCGAACGTCGCTTTGTAGCTTTGATAAAAGGGTGACTGCAGCTGCTACGGGCATTCCTTCGAACATGTATTCTTGCCAGTTTTTACCCAAAGAGCGAGCTTTTTGGGGCACAATGGTAGAGAGATTGCTTTCTATTATTGCTTTTTCTTCGGCATTATTCACCATCGACACAATTCTTGTGCGATAGCTGTTAATGGCGTTGAACAATGCTTTTCCCTTGCCAGAGCCTGGTGCAAGCATTATATGAGCAGCCGATTCAAGGTCTTCTTTATTCTTAATTGCCTCTAAAGAGCCGTCTTTTCCATCGGCTTCTTTCACGATAGCCACTTTCAACTGCTGTGCAAAATTATACAATGAATCACTCATCTGCTTTACGCTTGTAGCCTTATCAAACCATGCTTTCACCTTTTCGGGGTTTGTTTGCAATTGTTTTTCGAAGCTTTCATATATAGAGTTATTCTCTTTTGTTGCGTTACCTGTGGTTCTATTCAAACTTTCTTCTACCACAGAAAAGCCCTCTAGCACCTCAGTTGACACGTTGAGGGCTAGCATTGCCATTAAAACGACATACAAAAGATTGATCATCTTCTGGCGAGGAGATACTGGTCTTTTCTTTATTGCCATACCTATTATATAAATAGTGTTTATGTATTGAGATGTTATTCGATTGTAGGTGCGCCAGAAGCACGCATATTAACAGTCATAGCCTCAATCATTCTGGTGTATATTTTGTTGAGTTGTTCTATCTGACTTGCCATCTTTGTGCTTTGTTCATTGATGTCATCAATGGTAGACATCTGCTTACTTGCACTCTTTAATTGCATCTCATACACCTTAGTAATACCCGTAATAGTGCGATTTAGATTATCTATTTCTTCACTATCTCGTGCCAATCTCTCGCTTTGAGCAGATACTTTAGATAGTATTTCACTTAAGTTATTCAACTCTGTAACATATCTTTGTTGTGCATCTAATAGTTCTGGAGTTTGTGTTTGCTGCTGTTCTGTCCAAGAGATAGTATTCTCTGACACTGCAGGAGCAACACTTTGAGGAGCTACAAATGCTGCATTTTGAGGTATAAAGGCTGTATTTGCAGTATGGATTGCTGTATTTACAGGCATACTTGGATGTTGTTCTGTTGGTGGTTCCTCATCTAAATCGGGGTGAGTAGGTAGTTCTAATCCATCAGCAGTTTTGTCGAAAGGACGATCGAATGCTGAAAGAAAGAACACACAGACCTCTGTTCCCATACCAAGAAATAGCATAATGTTAGCTCCTGGCAAGTGAGTTAGCTTGAAAAGAGTACCTAAGATAACGACAGCAGCACCCCAACTATAAGCATAATTCAAAAAGGTTTGTCCTGGAACGCTATCTATCCACTTTTGCAAACGATAAACAATGTTGTATTTACTATATTCAGTCATATTACTTTTTATTCTTTTTTTGTTTCACACTTGTGGTATTTGCTAAGCTTCTTACGCATCTAAAGCCAATATAAGAGCGTGGTTGATTTTGATATTCCCATGTTCTCCATGCACTTCTTATATACGATTCGGGATCTTTCCACGATCCTCCTCTAACGCTTTTCTTCTTTAGTTTGTAGGGATCTTCTTTAGCTGCGTTATACGATAGCTGTGGATTTAAATCGTTCATGGCAGCAACTCCTGCCTCAGTATATATGGTTCCTGTCCATTCTGCCACGTTACCTGCCATGTCAAAGAGTCCATTTGAATTAGCAGAATATATACCTGTGCGACTTGTTATCAAGTTTCCATCTTTCGTATAGTTACCTCTATCGGGCTTAAAGTTTGCATAGAAGCAACCATTTCCACTTTTTACGTCTTCATTTTCCCATGGATATTCGCTTCCACTCTTTCCTCTTGCAGCATATTCCCATTCTGCTTCGGTTGGAAGTCGATAGCGTTGAACATATCTAGCCTCTGCTCCTAGCCCTTTTAAGAGGTAATCTGTGCGCCAAGCACAATAGGCATTAGCCTGCTCCCATGTAACTCCTACAACAGGATAGTCGCTATATGCGGGGTTACTGAAATAGTTTCTTAGATACACTTCGTTATCTGAATTGCGGAAATCGTTTACCCAACAAGTTGTATCGGGATAGACATTTACGATATAAGTATTTAAGAAATCCCACTCACTTGTTAGCTCTCGATTGATGGTTTCGCTGATAATACGCCCTTCCTCATCTATATAAGCCGTATCTTTTGATATCATTACGGGTTCAATAGATGCGCCCTGATTGTCTGTATTTAAATCTCTTTCGCTTGGATTAAAACGGTTACGACGCAGAGCGGCTGTGGTATAATCATATACTTGATATTTATAATTCAACTGACGATAGTCTAAAAGCTTCTCACCTGTAACGGGATTGATTCTATAAAGACTTTCAAAAGCACGTTTTTCGTCTTCGTTTGGTTTACGAGGAAGTGGCTTTTTCCAGTTAATACGTGGTGAAATAGAGTTTCCGTCTTTGTCTTCTGTAATCAAATAGGTTTCATCTCCGCCATAAGCAGGATCTGCAAGGCGAGTTCTTAGAATACTATCACGAACCCACATCACAAATTGTTTATATTTAGAGTTGCTTACTTCTGTTTCATCCATCCAGAAACCATCTACTGATATATCTTTAACAGGAGTCTTCATACCCCACAATGAGTCTTGTTTATCAATACCCATATGAAGGAAACCACGTGATATTTTGGTCATACCATAAGGTGTTGGCTCGCTAAATGGGCGTCCACTCACTCCAACAACCTCACCACCTCGTTTCGAATTGGTGATGGCACTTTTACTACCAAAGCAGCTACTAAGAGCTAAGGCTGCAATAAATGTCCAAAGGAATATTACTTGTTTTCTCATTTATATTATTTAATCTCTTTATTTTGTTCGTTCTGTTGTTTATCTATTATTTTGTTTTTATTGCCTTTTAGCAGATCTATGGACTGCTCTTCACTATTGCACAAAGGAGAAATAGCTATTTATAAGATGCGTACAGACTGATGTTTATTTCTGCCTTTCTTTGCAAAAATGATGTCGGTTTGATAGCCAATGAATAACTCGTGACTTCCATTTCCTACACTAATTGCCGACGTATAAAGCTCATAACTATAGCCTAACACAAATCCTTTGACGCTACCTCCTATTAAAAACGTTACCGAATTGGTTGGACTATAGCTTAAACCGCCATATAACAAACGACTTTCGTTGTTGTAAACAACACGACTTGTAACATCAACACGATATCCACTTAAATCTGTTCGTGCAAGCATCGAAGGGTGAAAGCTCACAAATGGGTTTCTGAACTTGATTCGATAGCCTGCCGTTAGATAATACATTGGATCTACAGAAAAAGTGTTTCGCTCTCCAAGCTTCACCTCTGGAGCATTAAGATGCTTTGCGGACACACCAACATACCATTTTTCTTTATTATTAAAATATATTCCTAAACTCATATCTACCGCATTTCCATTCTCTGTTGTTGTGGGCAATGCAGGGTCGTTTGCTTCGTTAGGATCTAACTTTGAACCATCAAATTGTTCTGTAAGCATACCTACTTGAACTCCTATAGCAAGTGTTCCACCGAACAATCTGCGTTGAAGTGCATATTGAGCATTAATACTTTGATGGGTAAACAATCCTATTTGGTCGTTCATAAAATAGCCACCCACACCATGAAAACTGTTCAAAAAACGAACAGGAAGATCGCCCGAAAGATACATCGTGCGTGGATTATGCTCGAAACCTGCAAAATTATGAGCATAAGCCGCTGTAACATTCAATTTAGATTGATTTCCAACTGCAGCGGGATTGAAAGATGTGGGCATGTCGAAATAATGACTAAAATTGGCATCGTATTGTGCATTTATGCTTAACACACACACAAATAATGCCCCCACCATTATAATTAATCTTCTCAACACGTTATTAATAACGCTTTGATTGTTACTTTATTGTACTATTTATTATATTATTTATGCTATTAACTCATTATTTTTTAGAGCTAAAGGACAATCTAACATCATTTAAAAGTTTATTTTATAATAATGAGGATATCGTTTTTCATCGAGAAAAGCCATTCCACAATAATATAAATCAAAACACTCTTGCACCTTTGTTTTGTTAACTATAAACTGCCAAAGTTTTTCATTTACTCTATTCTTATAGATATATGGCATCACAACAACACTGTTTTTTGAAAGCTGAGAGATGGCATTTTGAAGAACATCATTAGCGAATTTTGAATTTTGAATAAACAAAACAGTCCTTTCTTCATTTGCAATACCACTACAAAACAATTCTTTGTCTGTATTCACAGATATTATTTTTGTAGTTTTACAGCCCGACCTTACATACTGCTCAATACACTCTTCCATCTCACCCACAAAGCACCAACAGGTGGGTTGTATAAAATTTGCAACACGAAAATAGAGCTTTCCTAATTTATGATCGAGCTTTGTAGAACACGGAAAAGCCTTTTTAAGCTCGCTATAAGCATAATATGGGGAATGTTCGTTGATGACATTGCGAGCAAAACGAAATGCCCAAGGCGACTGAATACCGAAACCTTGACACTTGGTTGCACGCACTATCCAACGATAAACATAACCTATCGAATATTGAATATTGGCAAACAAAAGATTCTTTCTTTTCATATTATGTTATATTTCTATTTCTGTTGCTTTCTTTTTCTTGTCTTGATGTTTTTTAAGAGCAAATCAACAAGTCTCATTCACTCATTAATTTCTTGATATTCGTTCACTTTTTCTATCAGCAACTCAACTAAACGGGAGTGGGCATACTGTTCTATTTCATTTTCTTTCACCCACTGATAGGGTTCGGGAAGACTGATTTCTTTTTCTAAATGAATAAAAAACAAGTTGGCAAAAATGGTTCGATGAGTTAGCAAATGTTTGAGTTCTTTCACCAACTGAATGGCTTGCGGATAACGCCCTTGCAATAACTGATATTCGGTTGATGGCTCAATGGGTTGTTGAAGCAGATCTTCTAACAACAAAGGTTGCCACAACCCATTCCAAATATCACCTTTTCCTCGTCGCATCAATGCCATTTTGCCGTTGCATTGCAAGTAAACATAATTTAAAAGCACATTTTGCTTTTTCACTTTCTTTTGCTTTACGGGAAGGATTGCAACCTTGTCATTTCTAAAAGCATCGCAAGTTTCCATCAAAGGACATTGCAGGCAATTAGGAGAAGCAGGCACACATTGAAGCGCACCAAAATCCATTATCGCCTGATTGTATTGAGCACTCTCTTTAACTGGCAACAATTTCTGAGCCAATTGTTCAAAAAGTTCTTTTCCTTTCCTATCGTCTATTGGCGCATCTATACCAAAATAGCGTGCCAAAATCCTATAAACATTACCATCTACAACAGCAACATGCTCGTTAAAAGCAAACGAAGCAATGGCAGATGCGGTGTAAACACCCACGCCTTTTAGCTGCTGTAACTCTTTTGAAGTGGTGGGAAAACCGCCCATTTCTACCACTTGTTGAGCCGCAACTCGCATGTTTCGTGCCCGAGAATAATAGCCCAATCCTTGCCAAAGCAACAGAACTGCATCTTCACTTGCTGCAGCAAGCTCTTCAACAGTAGCATAATGGTCTACAAACTTATGCCAATAGCTCATCCCTTGTTCAACTCTTGTTTGTTGAAGAATGATCTCACTCAACCAAATAAGATAAGGATTGGTTGTTTTCCGCCATGGAAGTTCACGCCCATTGATGTCATACCACGCTAAAAGTGTGGGTGCAAACTGTTGTTTTTTACTCATATTTAGCTACAAAGATAATGCTTTTCTTTATAAGTAATGGATGCTTTCATCCTTCTATTGGGATAAAATAGTTTTTTGTTGCATAGTTTTGCCTTATATCGGTATCTTTTCTATTAAGAACTACTTTGAAATGTAAATGAAATAAGCACAAAGAAGATAGATAAAAGAATTGTTTTTACATTTTAAAAAGCATCTTATTACATCTCAAAAGCAGTGCTTTTACAAGTTAAAAGCTATATATTTAATTTATGTGAGCTACATAATTAAGCCACAAAAGATTTCGCCTAAAATGGAATAAAAAGGATAAATAAACAAAAAAGCCTCGTTATTCATCACGAACAACGAGGCTACCATCTAAAAACATTATCATTAATACAATTAATTTTACAAATTAATTCACTAAAATCTTTGTTCCATTTACGATATAAATACCCTTTGGTAGAGTGCTTAATTGCTCTACTGTGCCTACTACGACACCATTTAGGTTGTAAACACGGTTATCTTTTTGCTTTGCTTCACGCACTGTTGTAATACCAGTTGATGCTGAATTTTTCAAGAATACATTGATTTTTGCTATTTGAGATCTTCCTCCTACAGCTTCGTAAGATACTTTTTGAGCATCAACTTTGTGTGTTGCAGTCTTTCTAATTGCTTCAAGTTCATCATCAGTACCCTTTGCTTTTAGATAACTTCTTGTGCTTGCAAAAACAATTTCCACTTTCTCTATGGTCTTTCCTTCAGGTGCTTCGAGTGTTAAACCACTAGTTGCAGGTACCATTAGAATATGGTCAAATACACGAACAACTTGTTTTTCTGCCACATTAGATACTGTAAGTTTCACGCCTTCTTGTAAAAGAGGATGACCATCTTCTATCTTTCCTGCTTTACTGTCATAGGTAGAAGGATCTACATTCTCAACCCCCCAAGCAGGATTCAAGCTATTAAAGTCGTAAGTAACGGTTGTTGTTGGAACTGGTTCTTCAGGTGTTTCAGGTGTTTCACCACCTTCTAAAGTAACATACATATCTGTTACTTCTACAGTTGTTATACGGCTTGTATTATCAAAAGTAATTTCTTCCTTTGGTTCTGTCCACTCATGATAGAATAATACAGGACTCTCTCTTACTTGAACCTGCTTATCTGCAGGCTCTAAGCTATACTCATCATTCATTCTTATTTGGAAAAGAACTTTCTTAATACGTTTTCCTTTAAGTGCTTTTAGTTTAAATTGATTATCAGAGTTAATGCTTAAAAAACCTCTATTGAGATATGTTTTATATCGTCCATCAAATTTTGTTGGAGTAAAAACAATATCCTGATAAGTATAATCGGTATTAAGTTCCATTGTATTCTTACCTTCAGGCCACTTCATCGGATTCTTCTTGAAATCAAAATGCACTTCTTCTGCAAATGTGAACACGCACATAAATAGCATGACAATTGCCATACCAATTCGTTTTGTTGTAGATGTTTTCATCATAATCTATTGTTTTAAGTTATTAATTAATGTAATCAAGTTGTTTAATAACACGCTTATTGGCGTGCGATAGTTAAAGTCTAAGGTAATTATTACGCCCTTTTGGCTTTCATTTCTTAAGATGTTATAGCATAAAAACACACTGGTTTTATGATTTCAGCACAAAGTTAATGTTTTTATTTGATATAAATTAATTTATATCTATTATTTTAATACTTATATAAAAATATATTCAATAAAACGATTCTATACCCCTTTCTTTCAACAAAAGATCTTAAACATAGGTATATTTAGAGCTAAATTCATTCTTTTAAAACATATTTTATCAATAAAATAAGAAGCTATCCTATTTTTATTAACACATTATTATATAGTATAACATCATTCATCTTGATAAATAAAATTAATAATCACTGCATTTAAATCAATATTTTTACATTATCTTTGCATGTAGTAAATCAATAATCGACACAATATGCAAAACCAACGCCACCTTTCTATACTCATACACACATTGGCTTCGCAATATAAAGAAAAGCCTGCTCTAACGTATAAAGATTTTGGTTGCAACTCGTGGAACAGCGTTTCATGGAATGAGTTCTCACTACATGTAAAAGAAGTAAGTAACGCTTTACTTGAATTAGGCATACAACCTCACGATAAGATTGCTGTATTTTCGCAAAATTGTCTTTCTTATTTATACACAGACTTTGGTGCTTATGGAATTAAAGCCATAACTATTCCATTCTATGCTACAAGTAGTGAACAACAAATTCAATTCATTATCAATGACGCAGAGATACGAATGGTATTTGTTGGAGAGCAAGATCAATACGACAAAGCACGCAGAGTGGTGTCTCATTGCCCTTCTCTTACACAGATTATTGTATTTGATGATAGCGTAACACTTAGCAAAGAAGATAACACTACTTTATATTTTAAGGACTTTATTCAACGTGGAAAAGAGCTACAACATCAAGATAAAGTAGACGAATTATATAGGACTGCAAGCTTTGATGACTTATGTAACATCCTATATACAAGCGGAACCACAGGCGACAGCAAAGGCGTTATGCTTACATACGAACAATATGAAGCTGCACTTGAAGCCAATACAAAATGTGTTCCCGTTACAGATAAAGACCGAGTGATGAGCTTTTTGCCATATACACATATCTTTGAACGTGCATGGGCATATCTTTCGCTAAGCAGAGGCGCACAAATCATTATCAATACCAACCCTAAAGATATCCTTATCTCATTGAAAGAGACTCACCCAACCTGCATGTCTTCAGTGCCAAGATTCTGGGAAAAGGTTTATAATGGAGTGAATGAGAAAATTGAAAGTGCAAGTAGTGTTCAGCAAAAAATATTTAATCATGCCCTTTCAATAGGCAAAAAGCATAATATCGACTATCTAAGTAAGGGCAAAACACCTCCTCTTGCATTACGCTTGGAATACAATCTACTCAATAAAACAATACTTAGCAAGGTTAGAAAACAATTGGGTTTCACAGAACCAAATATCTTTCCAACTGCAGGAGCACGCATTTCACCTCAAATAGAAACATTTGTACATGCTATCGGCATTGACATGCTGGCAGGATATGGACTTACTGAGAGCTTAGCAACTGTGTCGTGCGACCATAGAGGAAAAGCTTTTACGATTGGATCTGTAGGTTTTCCTATCGAAGGTCTTGAGATTAAGATTGGCGAAAACAATGAGATTCTGCTCAAAGGTCCTACCATTACAAAGGGATATTATAAGAGAGATACGATCAATAAAACGGCTTTCGACAGCGATGGATTCTTCCATACGGGCGATTCTGGATATATAAAAGATGGTGAACTATTCTTAACTGAAAGAATAAAAGATCTCTTTAAGACTTCAAATGGTAAATACATCGCTCCTCAACAAATTGAAACTCTATTGTTAGTAGATAGATATATTGACGAAGTAACAATCATTGCAGATGAAAGGAAATTTGTTTCTGCACTCATCGTTCCTAACTATCAATTGTTAGAAGAATATGCTTTGTCGCATAATATCTCATTCAATTCAAAAGAAGAGCTTTGCAGTAACTCGAAAATAAACAAGTTGGTGATGGATAGAATCTGCACCATTCAACAGCAATTGGCAAGTTATGAGCAGATAAAACGCATCACTCTCCTACCTAGAAACTTTAGTCTTGAAGCTGGAGAGCTAACCAATACGCTCAAATTAAAACGTAGAGTGATCTACGAAAACTATAAAGATGTCATCGAAAAGATGTACGTCGAATAATCAACAAACCCTCAAAAAGGAAACAAGTCGTTGTTTTTCAATAAACAACCAAAACACTTTCAGTGAATGATTACGGCAGAACAACTCAAAGATATACAAGAAAGAGCAGACGCACTCCACTCCTATTTAAATATAGAAGAGAAGAAAGTTGAATTCGAAGAAGAGCAACTTAGAACACAAGCACCCGACTTTTGGGACGATGTTGAGCGTGCACAAGAGCAAATGAAGAAGGTAAAAGGCATCGAAAAGTGGCTCGTTGGCTACAAAGAAGTGCGCCTTTTGGCTGATGAATTGCAACTATCTTTCGACTTTTTTCACGACGAAATGGTTTCTGAAAGCGAAGTAGATGAAACCTACAAAAAGGCTCTTCAAGCTGTAGAAGCATTGGAGTTGATGAACATGCTACGCCAAAAAGAAGACCCAATGGATTGTGTTCTAAAGATCAACTCAGGCGCTGGAGGTACTGAAAGCCAAGACTGGGCATCGATGTTGATGCGACTTTATATGCGATGGGCAGAGTCTCACGGGCACAAAGTCACCATAAGTAACCTTCAAGAAGGCGACGAAGCGGGCATAAAGAGCGTTACTATGGAGATTGAAGGAGGCGAATTTGCTTACGGTTACTTGAAAAGTGAGAACGGAGTGCATCGACTTGTACGTGTATCTCCATTCAATGCGCAAGGAAAAAGAATGACTTCGTTTGCCAGTGTTTTCGTTTCGCCCCTCATAGACGATACTATTGAGGTGTATGTAGACCCTTCTAAGGTGAGTTGGGACCTCTTTCGAAGTGGAGGAGCCGGTGGACAGAACGTCAATAAGGTTGAAACAGGAGTGCGATTGCGCTACCAATATACCGATCCCGACACTGGAGTTGAAGAGGAAATATTGATTGAAAACACCGAAAGTAGAAAACAGTTAGAAAACAGAAATAACGCTATGCGCTTGCTAAAGTCGCAACTTTACGACAGAGCAATGAAAAAACGACTCGAAGCTCAAGCAAAAATAGAAGCTGGAAAGAAAAAGATTGAGTGGGGAAGTCAAATCCGCTCTTATGTATTTGACGATAGAAGAGTGAAAGATCACCGCACCAATTACCAAACAACTGATGTCGATGGAGTGATGAATGGTAAGATAGACGAATTCATTAAGGCTTACTTAATGGAGTTTCCTGTGAACGATGAGCAATAAATTAGTTTGCCATCGCACCATATTTTCAAAGCCCTTTTCAACCTAAAGAAATCGAATTAATAACAATCAATAAACCATTAACAATTAAAATCTATACAACTATGAGCGAAAAAAGTAAGATTAACCGTAAAAGACGCAGAGAACACGAAGAAAAAGAGGCAAAGAACGTTATTAAATATATTTTCATTGTCCTTATAATTCTTGGTTTACTAAGTATGGCTTCATTCTTTTTTGTATAAATGAGTGGCTTAGAAATAGAAAGAAAGTTTATTGTGAGCAAGGCAAAAGCATTTAAAAGCCTTGCCTTTGCTCATCAAACCATTAAGCAAGGCTACATTCCTTGCCAAGATGCAACCGTTAGAATAAGAACAAAAGGCGACAAATCGTTCCTCACCATCAAGTCTCGTTCGGTCGATGGAGGACTTTCTCGCTATGAATTTGAGAAAGAAATCACCCACGAAGAAGCTGAAAATCTGTTCAAATTGTGCAAAGGTGGAATGATAGATAAAGAGCGATTCTTTATTAAAAGCGGTGAGCATACCTTTGAAGTAGACGAGTTTTATGGCGACAACGAAGGCTTAATTATGGCAGAAGTAGAGCTTTCGAGCATCGACGAGCCTTTTATTAAACCTGATTTCATCGAAAAAGAGGTTACAGGCGACAAGCGATTCTACAACTCTTTCTTGCTACATTTCCCCTATAAGCTATGGAAAGATAAGTGGGAAGAAGAGCAATTGCAAGACAAAGAACCATAACTTCGACACCAAACAGACCTTTAATCGCCACTTAGAACTTTTTATTACTAACCCAAATACAATGAAACTGAAATATTTCTTTTATCTTCAGCGGTCGGATAGGCGTGCCCTTTCGCTTTTATTCATCGGCATTTGCATTGTTGCCACTATTTTTCTTGTGGGCAAAAAGCATATAGTTTCCCACCCCAACAGCAACATTAGCAACACAACCGCAAAGCAAACCATAGCTAAAAGTAACCCCAACGCCACCCCAAATACTTATTATAACGAACAAGAAGGCGTTGCCATTCACTTGCAAACGTTCGATCCCAACACTGCCGACAGTACTCTACTACTTTCTTTAGGCTTGCAACCTTGGCAAGTAAAAAACATCTATCGCTATCGAGCTAAGGGCGGAATATATCGCCAAGCCAGTGATTTTGCCAAACTCTACGGGCTCACTTTAAAGCAATATCGCATGCTCGAGCCTTACATCTCCATATCTTCCGACTATCAAGAAGCCGCCAAATTTATTCATTCCGACAAGCCCAAACGAAACGATTCCACTCATTTTACCTATAAGCTACGTACCAACGAGCAGATTTTATTGAACTCTGCAGACACCAACGAACTGAAAAAGGTACCAGGGATTGGTTCTTTCTTCGCCAGAGAGATAGTTCGTTATCGCTCACGTTTAGGCGGGTTCTATTCTGAAAAGCAACTCAACGAAATCGAAAACTTCCCCTCTGAGGCACTCCCCTACCTCCAAATCAACCCCAACGACATTCAACCTTTGCACATCAACCAACTCTCTTTAAATCAATTAAAACGTCACCCCTACTTTAACTTCTATAAAGCACGAGCCATAATCGATTATAGAAGAATTAAAGGAGTGATAAAAAGCATTGGAGAACTGCAACAATTAAAAGAATTTTCGCAACAAGATATTGAGCGATTAAAACCCTATATTGTATTTTAGCAAAACTCTCTTTATCCCTTTATCCATAGGCATTTCAACCTCATCTCTCCCCTCTTCAAAACACATCACTTTGCCTTCTCCCTCCAAAAGCAATGAATTTACAAGATAAAAGCATTGCAATTGACCTGCAAAAGCATTGTTATTAGTCATCAAAAGCTATGCTTTTAGTTAGCACCCCCTCATCACTTGCTCATCAAAAAGAAAAAGTTGCTTTACACATTTCAAAGAAAAAGTAATGATTATGGCAAAACTTATGCGCATTTGCAGTATTTTATTTATCTTTGTAAAATACATAATTAAAAATAATGAATATGACACAAGAAGAAAAACTCAAGATAGAAGCAAGTATAGTAGACGTTCTTAGAACTGTTTACGACCCAGAAATACCCGTTAACATCTACGATCTTGGCTTGATTTATAGTATCGATGTAAACGAAGAAGGAGGTGTTGAGATAGATATGACCTTTACAGCTCCTGCATGTCCTGCGGCAGATTTCATTCTAGCCGACGTACAAACAAAAGTAGAAAGCTTAACTGGTGTCACCTCAACAAAGGTAAACCTTGTGTTTGAACCAGCATGGGACCAAAGTATGATGAGCGAAGAAGCACGTGTTGAGTTAGGCTTTGAATAACCAATGAATCAATAATATGAAGAACATTTATTTCCTTTCTGATGCCCATCTTGGCTCACTGGCAATAGAACACGGTCGCACTCAAGAACGAAGAATTGTGCGTTTCCTCGATTCTATTAAGCATAAAGCACAGGCAATATACCTCCTTGGAGATATATTCGACTTTTGGAACGAATACAAACTATGCGTTCCTAAAGGCTATACTCGCTTCTTTGGCAAGATATCTGAATTGACTGACATGGGTGTTGAGGTGCATTTCTTTGTAGGAAATCACGACCTATGGAGTTATGGATACTTTGAAAAGGAATGCGGAATGATTGTTCATAAAGAACCAGAGACGGTTGAATTATACGATAAGGTGTTCTTTTTGGCTCACGGAGACGGTCTTGGCGATCCCGATAAGAGGTTTAAACTACTTCGAAAGATCTTCCATAATAAAACTTGTCAACGTCTTTTGAATGCCATTCACCCACGTTGGGGACTCGCTTTGGGCTTAAATTGGGCAAAAAAGAGTCGTTTGAAGCACATGGGAGGACAAGAACCACGCTACATGGGCGAAGATAAAGAACACTTAGTACTATTCACAAAGGACTATTTAAAGACACATGCCAACGTCGATTACTTTATTTATGGACACCGACACATCGAACTAGACCTTATATTATCACGCAAAGCACGAATGATTATACTTGGAGATTGGATTACACAGTTCACTTATGCGGTGTTCGACGGTGAGCATTTGTTCCTCGAACAATATATCGAAGGCGAAAGTATTCCATAAGTTACAATTTAACAATCATGCTTATATAAAGCAATAAACATCCTTATTAATCATAACTCCTTATTCTTTATCTAAAAAAGAACTCCCAATAAAATAGAGAAAAAACTCTCAAATACCTATAATGGCAATTCTATAAAAACACAATACGCTTTTTATAATAGTATATATTGGTAATAAATAATATTTAAATGCTATGGGTATTTCAATTTAGTTATCTTGAAATACTTGTAAAATACTCCCTAAAAAGAAAAGACAGTAAAAAGACTTATTCATCTTTTTACTGCCTTTCACCATCATTCTCGATGATAAATAGATGATTATTTACCATGATGTTCGTCAGAAACAGTAAGTTTCTTACGGCCACGAGCACGACGTGCAGCCAACACACGACGTCCATTTTTAGTAGACATTCTTTCTCTAAAGCCGTGTTTATTAACTCTTCGTCTGTTATGAGGCTGAAATGTTCTTTTCATTTTAGTTATTTATTTATTGTTATTATTATTCGAACTCGGGTTGCAAAATTACTTATTTCTTTTTAAATAACAAAGAATTATTTGATTTTTAGTGCGTTCTCTCATTCTTTTTTTATATTTTCTTTGTAACTTTGTGCCATAACTTGCAATAAAAGTAGCAATGCTGTTGTTTTTAAGTTCAGACTTATTAATAATCAACAACATACGAAATAATTTTTAAAAGCATACAAATTAGAATGTAAAAGCAATGTTTTTAAAGTGCAAAAGCATTATAATTACAACGCAAAAGCAGTGCTATTGAAAAGCAATTACAAAAGAGTATATCTACTAGAATAAAAAGTTAATATCAAAAATAGATAAACAAAAATGATCAACTCACAAGAAATTAAGATCGGAACTTGCATCCGTATGGACAATGGTATATGGCTTTGCATCGACTTCCAACATGTAAAACCAGGTAAAGGTAATACAATTATGCGTACAAAGCTAAAGAATGTAACCACAGGACGTGTACTTGAACGTACTTTCCAAATTGGTTTCAAACTTGAAGATGTACGCATCGAACGTCGTCCTTACCAATACTTATATCAAGATGGCGAAGATTATATCTTCATGAACCAAGAAACTTTCGAGCAATCTCCAATCGCTCGTGAGGCTATTTCTGGTGTTGCTTTCATGAAAGAAAGCGATGTTGTTGAAGTAGTTACAGACACAACAGACGGTACAGTGTTGTTTGCTGAGATGCCAGTGAAGACTAACTTGCGCATTACTCACAGCGAACCAGGTATCAAAGGCGACACTGCAACCAACGCAACTAAGCCTGCAACACTTGAAACTGGTGTAGAAATCCGTGTTCCTTTGTTCATCAATGAAGGCGACTTGATTCAAGTTGACACACGAGATGGTTCTTACATTCAACGCGTAAAAGAATAAATTACATATCGAAATGGCAACCCTTTAGAACCAAGTGATAAAGGGTTGCCGTTTTGTTTCATTACTTTTCTAAACCATTAAGCCGTCTATGCCGTTATTTTCATTCATCATTCCTGTGTTCAACCGACCCAATGAGGTGGAAGAACTCTTGCAAAGTTTAACCCAACAAACTGTAGATAGCAGTATGTTCGAGGTGATTGTGGTGGAAGATGGTTCGCAAATTACATGTAAAGAG
This sequence comes from Prevotella sp., assembly GCA_052173735.1. Taxonomy (GTDB): domain Bacteria; phylum Bacteroidota; class Bacteroidia; order Bacteroidales; family Bacteroidaceae; genus Prevotella. Next base: position 2,286 of record JBQMYA010000028.1, on the reverse strand, counting down.
GTGTGCGAACGCTTTTCAGAACAATTGAACTTACATTATTATTACAAAGAAAATAGCGGTCCAGGACAATCAAGAAACTACGGAGCAGATAGGTCTTGCGGTGAATATTACATCGTATTAGATAGCGATGTGGTACTTCCCGAAACTTATACGCAGCATGTTCTTGATGAAATTAACCGAGAATCATGCGACGCTTTTGGTGGTCCAGACAGGGCACATCACGACTTTTCGCCCATACAAAAAGCCATTTCTTACTCTATGACCTCGTTTTTTACCACAGGAGGAATAAGAGGTGGCAAGAAAAAACTCGACAAATTCTATCCCCGTTCGTATAACATGGGCATCAAAAGCGATGTTTATAAGGCTTTGAACGGATTCTCAAAGATGCGCTTTGGCGAAGATATCGACTTTTCAATACGCATCTTCGACAATGGATATAAATGCCGTTTGTTTCCCGAAGCATGGGTTTATCACAAACGAAGAACCGATTTTCGCAAGTTCTTTAAGCAGGTTTACAACAGCGGAATAGCACGAATCAACTTATACAAAAAATACCCTTCGTCGTTAAAGCTGGTACATCTCTTGCCTGCAGTGTTCACCATTGGGGTGTTCTTGCTATGCCTTTCTGCCCTGCTTTTGTGCAGTTTCGTTCCACTTTCACTCCTTTTGCTTTACAGTATCCTCATATTTATCGACTCAGCAACGCACTATAAGAGCATGAAAATTGGCTTTTTATCAGTAGGTGCAGCCTTTACGCAGTTGATGGGCTATGGACTTGGCTTTATCGAAGCATGGTGGAAGCGATGTGTTCGAGGCTTAGACGAGTTTCAAGCCTTTGAAAAGAACTTCTACAAATAGGTTTTCCTACCCTACCTAACCAACAAACCAACTACTACTTACTAACTAATGGACAAGAAACTCAGTATTAATTACTGGCCCGAAGACGACAGACCACGAGAGAAACTATTGAAACAAGGTGCTCAAAGTTTGTCGAATGCCGAGCTGTTAGCCATTCTTATAGGCACAGGATATGCCGAAACAGATGCCGTGATGGTGATGAAACAGGTGCTGGCACAATGCAATAACAACCTAAATGCACTGGGAAAGATGACGGCAAGAGAACTAATGGTTTTTAAAGGCATTGGAGAAGCCAAGGCAGTAACCATTCTTGCAGCATGTGAATTGGGTAAACGACGTGCTAAATCGGACGTTATAGAGCAAGAAACGCTTAGTAGTGCCGAGGCAATATATCGCTATGCACATTGCATTATTGGCGAACAGAGCGTTGAACACGGCTTGGTTTTATATCTTAATCAAGGCTATAAACTCATCAAAGCTGTGCAATTGTCGAAAGGAGGCATAACAGAAACGGCTGTCGACGTGCGTCTTGTGGTGAAAGAAGCCCTTTTGTGCAATGCCACTGTGGTGGTGTTCTGCCACAATCACCCCAGTAATAATATTCAACCGAGCAGAGCCGACGACCAACTAACCAGACAATTGAAAGAAGGATGCGACTTTCTTCGCCTCTTTTTCCTCGATCATATCATCGTTGGAGATGGCAAATTCTTTTCCTATAGAGAAGAAGGCAGACTATAATTCTATCGCTTTTTCTTTCTTATCTCTTTCTTTTCTTGCTCTTTTTCATTGCAAGAGAAACCACTCTTTATGCAAATAAAGAGAGAAGCAGACCGTAGATGCATAGGATTTGCACACCAAGAAAGACAATAAATCTAATGAAAATAAAGAAAGATGAGCACGAAAAAGCGAGAAGGAATAGGCATTTACACCCCACTCTCTATCTTCTTGATTTTCAAATACTTTTCAATTAAAAAATAAAAACATTACTTTTGCACTCTAATATCAATGCTTTTAGCTTGTAAAAGCTACTCTTTTGCACCCCAATAACTGTCCTTTTTAAACGGCATTGCAAGCTCTTCGAGAACGACTTAAAGGCTATATACGCAAAAAAGGTTTACTACTTTGAAAGTAATAAACCTCTTTTTGAACTGTGGTACCACCAGGAATCGAACCGGGGACACAAGGATTTTCAGTCCTTTGCTCTACCAACTGAGCTATGGTACCATTGTTTCTTAATTGCGTTTGCAAAGGTAATGCTTTTTTATTTATCTGCCAAACTTTTTGCAAACAATTTATTTAGCATGTTAAAAAAAAGTGTATCTTTGTGGTATAAATAGGGCTTTGTTACTCTGTTTTCTATCTTTTTTACCCTAATCGGGATGTAGCGCAGTTGGTAGCGCACTACGTTCGGGACGTAGGGGTCGGGCG
>JBQMYA010000027.1:0-31281 GCA_052173735.1 Prevotella sp. | reverse complement strand
AACACCTTTTTGTGTAGTGCTAGCCAAACGAGGAGAAACAAATAGGCAGGTCGTGAGTACAACACTGAGAATAATTCCAAGTGCAATAGTGCTACAAACAATGCTCCATTTAAGCTTTTTGTTATGCTTTTCTTTCTTTTTTTGAGTAGTGATACGCTCTTTAAACAGCTGAAAAGCTTGTTCAGGTGTAAAGCGAAAACCATCTTCTTTCGATTGAGTATTCTTGTCAAAAGACATGTCTGTTTAGGTAATTATTAAATGATTGTCAATGATTGTTTAAGTCGTTAGTGGTTTAAAGCTGATAGAATATTGAAACCCTTGCTTATATCTTTGACGGAAAGACATAACAAGTAGGGTAGTGAGGTTTGTTGTTTTCTTTAATAAAATATTCTTACTTGAAAGCGAAGTGGTGTGAAAGCGATATCATTCAATTTGAAAATTGACTTCCTGAAAAATGAAATTTAAAAGCAGTTGATAAATCTTAAAAGTGGAATTATTGGGTTACACCTATTTTATATATAAAGGAAGAGAAAGGAAAAGGACATTAAAACACTAAATATTAACGTTTTTTAGGTGATAAATAAAATGAAGCATCAATGAAATAACCTATTTTTGTAAAACAAAAGAAAAATAAAGACACATGTGGTTTCTTGAGAATTAGAATATAAATATTTTAGTAGTCAAACCATATTTCGCCTATGATGCAATTTAATTTCTAACTATAAACATTTAGATAATGACACTAAAGAAATCTAACCTTATCCTGGGATTACTTCTATTTTTTGCCTTAAGTGGTTTTGCCCAGCGAAAAACAACACTCAGTGCAGAGGTAAATGGCTACAAACGTGAGATGGTTTATTTCGATTGTTTGCAATCACCTTTCTTTAATGCAGAGTTTCATAACAATCCTGGTGAAGAGCATTTATATTCGTTTAACACCAAAAGTTTAGTTTGCATGCTTTTAAATGGGCAAGTAAATGCATTGTTATTGCCTGGTGATAGCATTCATATTACAGTGCAATATGATAACAATTTGCCACCAAAAGCAATGTTTTCAGGAGACAAGAAAGCAGTAGCCGCAAACAACTTGCTACAAAGTATTTCTGAAATAAAGCGTCAGATGCGTTACAAGTCTCAATTATTGGCTTGTATTGTAGTAGATGTTAAACCTCAAAAGCGTGTAGAAGATTCTAGAATCTTGCTTTCAAAGGTTCAAGAAATGGTGAAGAAAGCAGGAAAAAAACTTGCTCCTTTAGCTGCTGAGTATATCTTGTCGACAACCGAAGCTGTTGCTTATACATCTTTTATGGAGTATCCACAGATGTATGCAGAAACGAGAAAGCTTGCCGTTAGCGATCAAGGTATTGGCGATTATTGGAAAATTATGGATGGAGTGAAGCTTCGTTCAACAGAAGGTGCATTGGCTTCGCCAGATTATGTTAGCTTTTTAATGCGTTATTGTTTTTATGAAAACGAGAAGAAAGCAGCTCAAGCACAACAACAATACACAGCACCACGCCAGTTAGAAGAGATGTTTAAAGCTTTATCTACATTCTATTCTGGAACACAGAGAGATGCCGTTCTTTATCAACTTCTAGTCAATTTCACTCGCAATGGAAAAGAGTTAGAGCGTGTACGTCCTCTTTACCTTGAATATAAAAATAACTATAACATCAATAAAGATTATCTACAGATTCTTGATAAACTTTTAGAGTAAGTACATCTATTGTATTCTAACAACTTTAACCTAAACAAATCAATCTGTATTTATCATCAATAACCAAATATTTTAGCAGTAGTCTTGATTATTTATAGTATAAATATAATACCGTTTACCGATGAAAAAAACAGTAAATAACCATCCAACAGCTTTTGTATGGCTACTTATGCTATGCATTATGCAATTGTTTGTCGTCAAAGTGCATGCTCAAAATGCAACCGTTGACGATTGGAAGAATACCAAGGTGACGCTACGTGTAAGTAATGAGCCTTTGGGAAAAGTTCTTGAAAAAGTGGCAAAGCAAGCAGAATCCACCATAGAATTTCAAGAAGTTGCCCTTGTTGGTATTGCAAGTCCTACCACACTCAATGTGAAGGATATGCCTCTAGACAAGGTATTAGGACGTCTTATTGGTGACCAAAATGTCTTAATACGTTATGAAGTTGGTCGACATATTATTGTTTCATCGTATACTAGAGATGAAGATGCAAAGAAAATGTTGCATGTCGAAGGTGTTGTGATGGATGCAAAGACCAAAGAAACGCTGGTAGGAGCAACAGTTATGGTGACTGATGGCACACAAAAAGAGGGCGTTCGAGGAAGTATCACAGACGTAAACGGTAAATTCTCGTTGCAGGTTCCACGCAAAGCTTCAATTAAAGTTTCGTATATGGGATACGAAACAGTATCACTACAGGTTACCAAAGACAATACAACCATGAAGATTGCGCTTAAGGCAGACGGTCAAATGGTTGACGAAGTTGTGGTAACAGGTATTAGTCGTAGAAGTAAATCGAGCTTTACTGGTAACTATGTTTCAGTGAAAGGAGATGAGTTGCGCAAGCTTAATCCAACCAATATATTAAAGAGTTTGCAATTCTATGACCCCAGTTTTAAAGTATTAGAGAGCAATACTAAAGGTTCAGACCCTAACGCTCAGCCAGAATTTCTTATTCGTGGAGACCAAAACCTTGGTACAACAGCATCTTTAAATAGTATGGATTTGCTTCTAGATAACGTGTCTAGTCGTCCTAATACACCTCTATTTGTGCTCGATGGACTTATCGTTTCTATGAGTCGCATCTTGCAATTAGACCCCGAACGTATTGAAAATGTAACCATATTAAAAGACGCTGCAGCAACAGCTATATATGGTTCACGTGCATCAAATGGTGTAGTTGTAATCGAAACAAAGGTTGCACCCGATGGAGTTTTATCGGTTAGCTACAATGGTGGACTAACAATTCAAAGTCCGGACCTAACCGATTACAAGTTGATGAACGCAAAAGAGAAACTTCAAATGGAGTGGGATGCAGGCGTTTACGACCCAACTAACGATAAAAGTATGAATCGTTACAACTCGTTGTTGCGTAATGTTCTTGCAGGAGTAGACACCTATTGGCTCAGTAAACCATTGAGAACAGCTTTCCAACATCGCCATTCTCTATCAGCTTCGGGTGGTACAGATGCTTTTAGATATAGCTTAGATCTTAATACTACATTCACTCCTGGTGTAATGAAAGGTTCAAGTCAAAATATAAAGAGTATCAACTTCAATATGACTTATCGTAAAGAGAACATCACTATCGGTGCTGCTTTGAACCTTTCAGAAAGCGGTGGCCATAATTCTCCATACGGTTCGTTTTCTGAATATACTCGAGTAAATCCTTATTATCGTCCAACGAATGAGTTTGGAGAATATCTAAGACAACTCGATAACCATACAGGTTCAGGCAGTGTACCTATTGCTAACCCTCTATTTAATGCCAATGTAGGTATTAAAGACCTTACTAATAGTACCAATATTGCAGCAACTTTAAATCTAGAATATCGCTTATTGAAGAATCTACGACTAACAGAAAACCTCTCTTATCAACGTGGTATGGCTCGTTCTGAACGCTTCTTACCAGCAGAGCACACCTCTTTCTTAACAGAACTAGATAAAACTTTGAGAGGAAGCTACACCAAGAATACAGGTGAAATGACTTCGTGGTCTAGCAATTTAGGTTTAAACTGGAACATGTCTTTACGCAAACACCTATTCAGTGTTTTTGGAAACTGGACCTTAAGTGAAGATAGAAGCAACTATGTTAACCTATCTGCAGTGGGCTATCCAGATCCTCATATGGACGATTTTATATTCGGAAACAAGATGACAACCAATCCTAGTGGATCTGAAGCTATATCTAGAACCATGGGATTTATCACACAGTTATCTTATAGTTACGATAATCGTTATTCATTAGACTGGAACATTAGTAGTGAAGTAACATCACGTTATGCCGATCATAGCTTAACTCCTTTCTGGAGTGTTGGTGCTAGATGGAACGCATATAGAGAGAAATGGCTCAGCGGTTATGTCTCTAATTTAGTGTTTAGAGCCACTTATGGTGTGACAGGTTCACAGAATTCAAGTCCTGCCGACGCTATAGAATACTACACATTCAACCGTACAATGCGTCCATATACATCGTTTTCAACTCTAGGTTCGGTTCTTTCTCGATTGAATAATAGCGATATAAAATGGACAAAGACCGATAATATGAGCCTTGGAGTAGATGTTGGTGTGTGGAAAAACAGAATCAACTTGTCGTTCAACTACTATAATAATATTAGTCGACAACTGCTCACTAACTACGATTTAGCTCCTTCTACAGGTTTTGAGTCGCAAATGATTAATGCTGGAGAGTTACAAAACACAGGTTTCGATGCAACGCTTAACATTATTGCTTTGCAAAATATTCGTAAGCAATTTTATTGGACTGTTGCTGTAGGAATGAATCATAATAAAAATAAAATACGCAAGATTTCAGACTATTTGCGTAAGATGAACGAAGAACAGTTAAAGTCTAAATCGGCACCTCTACCCATTTATCAAGAAGGAAAGTCAACAACTACTTATTATGCAGTACGTTCTTTGGGTATAGACCCAATGACGGGACAAGAAGTTTTCCTAACTCGTGATGGAGAAAGAACATTTAAGTGGGATGCTGTTGATAAAGTCCCTGTAGGCGATACCACACCAAAAGTAAGTGGAACGATAAGCTCTTCAGTCAATTGGAAAGATTTTTCATGTACCCTAGGCTTTACTTATAAGTGGGGTGGAATTGTGTATAACCAGACATTAGTAGACAAAATAGAAAACAGCAATATTGCTTATAACCTTGATAAGCGTGCTGCTCAAGACCGTTGGCGTAAACCTGGCGATGTAGCTAAATATAAAATGATCGACCTGAACGGATCTCAAACACCTGCATCAGACCGCTTTATCATGAAAGATAATGAGTTACGCATGGCAAGTATCAACTTAGGTTATCGTTTTAAACAAGCCGAATACAAGCTATTAAAACGCTTAAATGTTGATGTCTTGTCACTAAACTTTACCACAAACGACCTCCTTCGTTTTTCAACAGTAAAGATGGAAAGAGGCTTGGGGTATCCTTTCTCACGTTCTTACACCCTTTCATTTTCTGTAATATTTAAGTAAATCTATATTATGAAGCATTCAAGTATATCATTATCTATATATAAGAGTTGTACGATAGCACTCTCTTGTTTAGCTCTATTCATAACAACGGCTTGCTCAGATTGGTTCGATGTTAGTCCCAAAACAGACGTGAAAGCTGAAGAACTCTTTTCAACAGAAGCAGGATTTGAAAGTTCTCTAACAGGTATTTATCTATTAATGACCGATAGAGATGCTTATGGAGGAGATATGTCGTATGGTTTATTAGACCAGTTAGCACAGCAATACGATTACATTCCCGATGGAGCTAACGAACGAACTTCGATTTATAACTATGAAACAGCAACAACAGATGGTTTTAGAACCAAACAAAGACTTGCGGAATCATGGATAAAACTCTATAATGTAATTGCCAATTGTAATAACTTTATAAAGTGGCTTGATCGTAAAGGAGATGAAGTTGTGCGCAATGTTAACACACGAAAGATTTATAGAGCCGAAGCTCTTGCTATCCGTGCATATTGTCATTTCGACCTACTTAGAGCGTGGGGACCATGGAAATATAGCCTAGAATCATCTTCAACAGGCAAGTTAACCATTCCTTATCGCACCGTTGCCGACAACACAAAGCAACCACTTCTACCTGCAAAAGATGTTATTGCACTGATATTGAAAGACCTGTCAGAAGCAAAGACCTTATTGGTTCATGAGCAAAATGAAAGTTTGAAAACCAGTGATAGACGTTATCGATTCAACTATCATGCAGTGAATGCTCTTTTAGCACGTGTTTATAGCTATGCAGGTGATGGTGCAAATGCAATTGCTTCGGCTGAAGAAGTGATTAAAAAGAGTGGTTTAGAGTTGAACTCTAGCAATCAAGACGATCCTATTTTGTTCACAGAATGTATCTGTGCGTTGTATAAACATCACCTAACAGAAGCTCTTTCACAATTTTGGGCAGATGGAGATAAGTACACAACACAATACTTCATTCGTTCAGAACGCTTCAATAAGTATTTTGAAGTGTCAGGAAATTTGAAAGAAGATATGCGTACTAAAACTGCTGCTTTCTACGAACATTCGTCAACAAAAACAGCTCTTTCACGCAAATATAGCATCAATCCCAAAGAAGCGATACCGTTAATACGTCTTCCTGAGATGTATTATATTCTTGCAGAGAATACTTCTGATTTAATAAAAGCAGCTAAGTATCTCAATACTGTACGCAATAAACGAGGCTACTCACGTGCAGTTAATGTGAAGTTTACTGATGCAACAACCCAACAAGAAGCATTAGATAAAGAGTTTCGGAAAGAGTTTTATGCAGAAGGACAATATTGGTACTTCTTGAAACGCCACGGAATCACAGCATTATCTTATGACAACACCATTACTTTAACGCAAGAACGCTTTGAATTTCCATTGCCAGATGCTGAAAAAGAATATGGTTGGACAGCATCACACAATGCTACTCGCTAATCACTTTGTATAAACCTTTTAAAAATAGCAAAGATGAAAATCAAGTTTCAATATATATTTTTAGCAATATTCGCAGGTTTTCTTGCAACATCTTGTAAAGAAGAAACCGTTGAACTCTATAATTCTTCAGATGGCGTCTATTTCAATTATGGAACCAAAGATGCTCTTCGAGCAACTGTGAACTTTGCAGATTCAATTTTAACAGCCCCTACAGAGATTTCTGTTCCTGTGAAATTAAAACTCATGGGTCGTGCTTCTGATAAGCAACGAACTGTTGTTTTAAAGTCAAGAGCAGTGCAAGGAGTGGCAGAAGCAATGGTTACATGTCCTGAAGTAGTGTTCGAACCCAACGAATTTCTAAAAGATGTGATGGTGAAAGTGGCACGTCCATCAATGTTAGATTCAACTTTCCAAGCGCAAGTATATATCAGCGATGTAGAAACTAACAACCAAATAGGACCAGGACTCAAGAATTTTACCAACTTCACTATCTATGTAAAAGAAGCATATACAAAGCCTATGCAATGGGAAGGTATGGCTAGTTCGTACTTAGGAGAGTGGAGTATGGCAAAACAAATATTGCTTGTGCACATTAGTAAGAATAATAAATTCTATACAACAAACGATTATAGCAAGTTTGTTCAGTGGAACTTACAAGCTATAGACAGTTTGCGTGCTCAACAAAAGAAAAGTCCACAAACTCCTATAACAATTGATATTCCATTTACAAATGATAACTCTTACAACAAACCATGGTATTGGGGCACATTGCAAGACACCTATCTTGGAACTTATAGCAGTGGTTCTTTCGTAGGACTTTGCAATGGTTTATACATCACAACTGCCAATGAGTATGCCATATTGAATGGAGACGAGGCCGCAATGCAAAACCTCAATAAGCAAGCTGTGGGTCAAATGCTCTTAAAGTATAACACTTATTATCAAGATGGATGGCGCCAAGGTAGTTCATATAAAGATTTCTTCTATGTTCCAATGCTTCAAAATACTACTTATGATTTAATTGAACCACAGGCATGGAAAGATGAACAAGGAGGCAAAGAGCTTATCGAAAAGTATTATGGAACCTACTCTTTAGAGAAATATCAATTCATGGTGAAAGTGTGGTTAGAGCATAAAGGAAGTGATTTCGTTCTCAATCAGCTCTTCCCTGTAATGAACGAATGGGGCTATGTGCATTGGGACGACTCATTAGGAGGCGAAGATGCCATCAAAGCTTGTAATAAATTGTTCCGTGAAAAAGTAGCTCAAGGAACCTATTCATTCACTTTCCCAGAGGTGTAATGAAATCTATTGAAGCATAATAACTTACATTTCTTTTTATAAAAGCATAGCCATTGTAACATAAAAACATTGCTTTTAACACACAAAAGCATAGAGATTAAGACTCTAAAGCAATACTTTTGTAGTACATAAAGAGTGAAGTTATTAGCCTAAAGCAAATATCAGTTTAGACAAACAGAAAAAACAATAGTTGTATGAACATAAAAAATATAATTCTAGTGACGAGCATTGTTGCCCTTTCTTCATGTTATGGAGATAAAGGAAACTATGTGTATCATTTCGATGAGATGAACTCTATCGATTCATTAGAGTTCACACCCGCTTCGGTTGAAACCCTAAATGGTCAGACTATCGAATTCACACAGCCTTTAACTGCCGATGAAGCCAATAAAAGAGTGGAGGTAAAAGTGCGTCAATCGCATAATAAGAATACTGATTTACTCGATTTTAAATGGATCTTGTCTTATCAAAAGGATAAGAAAACTGTGAAAGATACCATTAAAACAAAAGGTTATCTCGATGTAACTCTACCCGTGAAACAAGATACACGCATTTCTGTTCGCTTAGAAGTGAAAGACCAAAGCACAGGACTTGCATCTTATCGTAACTTCACAATCGCCACTCGTCCGATCTATAAAAATAGTTTATTCTTCTTACATGGAAAGACAGGAAATGTGCGTTTGGGTAATATCGAAACCATAGGAGCTACAACCCAAGTGAGAAGCGATGCCTATAAACTTATTTATAAAGATGCAACCAACGTGTTTGCAGACGCTTATAAGTTGATGTATCATTATGGATTGGTGGCTGAAGGACGAGATTTTGTAAAGAAATATAGTCTTATTGTCTTCTCCAACAATGGTGAAACAAAGGTTTATAATCCTTTTGGAATGACACCAAGATTCACGGAATATAAAGATTTTGTAATTCCTCAAACGCCACAAGGAGCTTTCCTTCCTGATAAAATAATGATGGTTGGTGACCCATCTAACCAATCAGATTTTTATTGTATGATAGGAAAAGATGGTCGTTTCTTCACTGCTCGCACCATTCCTTCATTCAAAATACCTGCAACCGATGGTTCTGTTTCAGACTATAATGTAACTGCTGGAACCATAACTGCAAACGAATTTGTATTTTGGGACGCACGTCACAAACGATTCTTGCGTGTAAATAAAGACGATGGATATGGCATTTGGGCAGAACAACAAGCTTATCAATCTCAACTAAATAATCCAGTTCTTGATGCAAATGTTGACTTTACAAGTTTAGGTACAGCTCTTTCTCCTCAAGACAAGAGTGCTGTTTTAGGCTTTATTCAATATCGTGAGAACTATGAAAAAGCTATTCCTCATTTTATTTTTAAAGACAATAGCTCTTCTAATTATTATCTCTATCAGCTAACATCAACCCGTGCAGAAGGCGATGGCGATAGTAATGAAGATACAACTGCGCCTGCATATACCATCAAGGGGCAGCAATTAGAGAATTTTACACCATCTTCTCCTTCTACAGTTCTATACAATACATGGTTTAGTACAGCTTTTGTATTTTACGCAGAGGGTGCTGATGTGGTGCGACACAATTTAAATAATGGTGATAAAACGGTGCTTTATACTGCTCCCGACGGCTATTCCATCTCTTGTTTGAAATTCCGTTCTGACGATATTTTCATCTATTCAGGTGATCTTGGACGCTATCTAACAATCGGAATGAACAAAGGTGACGAAGGAGCAATTACCGAAATACGTCTTAATACCGCATCAGACTTTGATGAAACCTATCCCATTGTGGTTTATAATACCGATAATGAAGGTCATAAATTGGGCAATATTAAAGATTTTCAGTTTGTTCGTGAATACTCATACACCCTCCCAAGACGATAAGGTAGAGATCAAAAACATCTGAAGATCTATTGTCTACAAATGATTTAATATAACAATTCATCAATAGAAACAATTAACATGCAAACGTTTGTATCAGCTTATGTAAAGCAAAAAGGAAAGAGTTTGTTTTTAACGGCTGCACTTTTGTGCTTTCCTATCCTCTCTTTTGCGCAGAAAACAAGTAGCTTAACTGGTGAAATAAAAGGTTTAGTAGAGGGTAAACTACAAATCTTAGTACGAACATCAGAAACGAAATGGGACACAATAAGTACAGCTCCGTTTTCTAATGGCATGTTTTCTTTTTCGCAAATAAAGGTCGCTCGCCCCATGTTTGCACGCATAGCAGTGGTTGGTTATCAAGGAGGTTTCAACTTTTTCTTAGAACCTAACACAGCATACAAAGCCTTATTGCGTGATGGACAAGGCTGGTTTATCACAGGAGGAGAGTTACAAAACACACAAATAGAATATCAAAAAGGACGTGGTGTGTTGCAAAATCAACTCGTGAAGTTACAAACAAAGAGCGATAGTTTGCGCAAAGCATTAAAATATGGCAGTGCAAGTAAGGTAAACGATACGATCTCTATCATCAAAAAAGATTTAGAGATGCTTCGCACTTCTTATTTAGGTGCAAACAATAATATCCTTTCTGCCGCTTTGGTCCTTCAAGAGTTAGAGGAAATGGACGCTTCTTTAAACACTTGTAAAGAGCTTTATGCACAGTTAGGGGAAGGTGCAAAAGCAAGTAGCTGTGGTGAGATTGTGAACCAACGCATACAGCGTTTAGAGAAAATTAGTAGAGGAAGTAAGGCTCCCGACTTCACTCTTCCTACCTTAGATGGTAAGAGTTTCACCCTAAGTGCAATGCTAGGAAAGGTGAAAATTGTAGACTTTTGGGCTTCATGGTGCGGTCCTTGCCGACTCAATAATCCATTCTTGCGCCAGTTGTATGCAGATTTCCATGGTAAAGGACTCGAGATTGTGAACGTTTCTCTTGATGAAAAAAGAGAACGTTGGGTTGAGGCTGTGAAACAAGATAAATTGGTTTGGACTCAGGTGTCATCTCTAAAAGGTTGGAAAGACCCTGTAACTCAACTTTATAGTATCACTGCTATTCCAGCAATTTTTGTACTCGATGCCGACAATAACATTATTGCAAGTGGTTTGCATGGCGAAGATTTGAAGAACTTTGTAAGTGGGTTATTTGCCAAATAAAGTGCTATGTGATGATTTTACAATGAAATAGTCCTCTAAAATAGTACATAAATGAGGTTTTAGGCATTGTAATGAATGTAGGAACTCAATGAGAAGATGATATTAAAGTGAAAAATTAAGAATCTATATCAATATGAAAAAAGAACTTTTATGTTTTTTGTTGTTCTGTAGTAGTTATGTCGCTGCTCAGCAGAACAATCATTATGTAATCTCAGGTTCAATGCGTATCGACTCTTTACGCTATACACCTGAACGTATTAAGAAAGTATATTTGGCTCGTGAAGTAGATGGACAGAACGTTATTGTCGACTCTGCTGTGGTAGAGAAGGGCAGTTTTAGATTCGAAGGTGTTGCGCCTGCTGCTGTAGAGCCCTATCATATCACAGGCTTTGACAATGGAAGTGTGCAGTTCTTTTTAGAGCCTGGTACTATTGAAGTGGTGCCTTTTGATGGTCGTTTCCCTGTTGGAGCACATGTAAAAGGAACACCTGCTAATGAAGTTCTTTATGCATATAAAAAACAAGAAAGTGATAATGTAGATATAGCAAAGCAGCGTATGGATAAAGCTTTGGCTGCTTTTCCTGAAGCACAACGCAATGACGACAAGGTTTTTTATCCTTATCAACGAGCAGTTTATTATGTAAATAGTCTTTCGCACCGAACTTCTGCAATGCGTTTTGTGGCACAACATCTTGATTCTCCCGTATCTCTTTACATCATAAAATACGATCTTCTGCGCTTTTTTACACCTCAAGTGCTCGAAGAGGTCTATCTCAAATCAGTTCCATCAGAATTGAGAAAGCACCCAATGTATCGTGAACTTACCAACTTGGTGCGTGCTGCTAACTTAGAAGTGGGCAAACCTGCTCCCGATATTTCAGGTAAAACACCAGACGATAAAAGTCTTAGCTTGTCTGATTTAAAAGGAAAATATGTGCTAATTGATTTCTGGGCATCATGGTGTGGACCATGTAGAAGAGAGTTTCCAGTGATTAAACAAGCCTTAGAAGAATTCAATGGAAAGATTCCTTTCACAGTATTGAGCTATTCAATCGATAGTAAAAAGAAAGATTGGGTAGACTGCATACAACGCAATAGCTTAACTCATGCGAATTGGTATCATATTTCTACGCTTCAAGGTTGGAGCTCTTCAGATGCTAAACTCTATAATGTAGAAGCCGTTCCACGTACAGTTCTTATCAGTCCAGAAGGTGATATTATGGCTTTCGACCTACGTGGTGAACAGCTCATTGCTGCTTTAAGAAAAATAAGTAGTGGTGAATGGAAACCTGTTTCAAAACCAACTATTGTTGCAGATAATGGTTTATTGACTGAAGAAGTGAAACCCGATGGCGCTGATCAACAAACTTATCAAAAGTATTTAGCTTTCGAAAAGGTGAAAGAACAACAAATAGCACAAGGAATAGCGAAGCTACATAGCACAAAGGGAGAGGCTTATCTCAATACAAAAGAAGGTCAAATAGATGCCACTAGCGTTGCAAAGATTGCAGAAATAGACTATATGGCAAATCGTTTGAACTTCCTTCTAGAACACAACGAAACTCCTTTGATGCCACTTTTGATGCAACGTGATATCTTAAAGCTATTCAATAAAGAATATGGAAGACAGTTTGTAGCTGCTGTTGCACCTCCTATTTTGCAACATCCAAATACCCGTTCTTTAGAGAATAGTGTTCGTTCACTCAACTTAATGCAAGGAAATGATGCTCCAGATATCAACCTTCAATTAGCGGATGGAAGTGAAAAGCGTTTGAGTAGCTGTTTAGGTAAGTATGTCTTGTTGTCTTTCTGGGAGTCGAATAATGCTTCTTGCAAAGAAGAAATGATACGACTTAAGAAGCTATATGGCGAAACTAAAGGTCAAAAAGATAAATTCACAATGGTTAGTTGCTCATTAGATAGCGATTTAACAAAGTGGAAGAATGCAATGAAGTCGCTAGGAATCAATCGTGAAGGTTGGTTGCAAGCATGCGATGGAAAGGGCATTCAATCTACATCGGCTCGTCTATTCCATGTAAAAGATCTTCCACAACATGTATTGATAGACCCAGAAGGAAAGGTAATTTCTTTAACATTGCGTGGCGAAGAGCTCTTAATGCGAGTTAAACAAATTCTTTCTGGCGACCTGTATTATCAAAATGAAGGTGGAAAGAAATAAAATGTAAAAGAAGAAATCTCTCTTAAACAGGTAGAACTGTATGCGATATATGGTCTTTGTTTAAGGGAGATTTCTTTCTTTGTATTGAAAAGAGAGAGAAAACAACCTTTATGAAAGAGAAGAACTACTAATAAATAGCGTTTATTATTAATAACTTTTATTGAATCGATGTTCTTTTAGTGGAAAGAACACTTGTGATTGTATTTTCTTGGCGTTGAAAGTAAATGATGTTTGTGGTTTTAATAGGCAAAAAGGTCGCTACAAAACAAGTTAAAAGTAATTGTTTTAAAATGCTTTTAGTATGTTATTTAAACCTTATTTTTATCCTATATTCTTTGGTGTAAGGATGATAATTCAGTATAAAACCTGTTATAAAAGATTCTGATAAGATAGTCAACTACACAAAAATGATGACTTCTTTGTGTGGTATTTTTTAGAATTTGTGCGAAAATACCTAAAAATAGGTATTGTAGGACAAGGTAAATCGCTCTACCTTTGCCGAAAATTTTAAAATCTTCACATATTATTTTAAAAATGACTTCACTGCTCATGGTAGGTAATTTGTTAGTTACCATGGTTGAGATGCGTTGTCTTCAACTTATAAAAGCACGATAAGTCTTGACAAATTAGTTATGCATTATACGAAAAAGACGCTGCCTTTGCTTCTTGCACTAACGCCATTAACAATGTATAGCCAGGCACAATCAGGCACACAAACGGAGCAAAAAAATGCAATGACCGACTCAGTTTATAAGATAAAAGAGGTGGTTGTACGCTCCAATCAAATGTTAGGAAGTAAGTTTGAGGCGCGTAATCGCACAGGTTCTGCTTATTATATTTCTCCCGAAGAACTTGGAAAATTTGGTTACACCGATATCAACCGTATGTTAAAAAGCGTACCTGGTGTGAATGTTTATGAAGAAGACGGATTCGGATTGCGTCCTAATATTAGTTTACGAGGTACCAAAGCAGAGCGAAGTGAGCGCATTTCGCTCATGGAAGACGGTGTCTTAGCTGCGCCAGCACCATACTCTGCTCCTGCAGCTTACTACTTTCCAAATGCTGGTCGTATGTATGCTATCGAGGTATTGAAAGGAAGTAGTCAGGTACAATATGGTCCTTTCACAACTGGTGGTGCAATTAATATGGTGTCAACCCCCATTCCTACGAAGTTTAGTGCAAAGCTAAACACCTCTTATGGTAGCTATAATACGCTTAAAACCTATGCAAGTGTAGGTAAAAGCTTTAAGTATACGGGCTTTTTAGTGGAGTATTTGCGCTATCAATCTGATGGCTTTAAGAAAGATGAGCCTAACCAACGCACTGGATTTCACCGCAATGACTTGATTGTTAAGTTCGCTGCGCAAACCAATAAAGAACAAGGACTCAACCATTTGTTAGAGTTAAAGTTTGGTTTTGCTAATGAAACATCAGACGAAACCTATTTAGGACTAACAGAAAGCGATTTTGCTTCACGTCCTTATTATCGCTATGCGGGTGCTCAAAAGGATAATCTTAAGACCCGACACACCCAATGGGTGGCTACTTATCTTATGAAATTAGATAATAAACTGAAGATAACCACAAATTTATATTATAACTATTTCTTTCGTAACTGGTATAAGTTAAATGAGGTGCGAGCAGGTGTTACCAAGGCAGAGCGTCGCTCTATTGAGGCAGTACTTGCAGATCCCGAAACCAATGAGGATTATTTTAACATCGTAACAGGTAAGACCAACTACATAGGAGAGGCTTTAATGTTGCGTGCCAATCATCGTGTTTACCATTCAAGAGGTATTCAGTCAAAGGGAGAATATCGTACAATGTTAGGCGGAGGCTATCTTACTGCAGAATTAGGACTACGTTATCATGCTGATAGTGAAGACCGATTCCAACAAGATGATGGCTACTCTATGCAAGATGGACGTATGAGTTTGTTCTTAGCAGGATTGCCTGGAAGTAATGCTAACCGTATAACTACAGCCCATGCGTGGTCGGGTTATTGGCTAGGAAAATGGTCAAAGGGAATCATAACCCTTACGGCTGGTATGCGTTATGAAGATGTTGAGTTGCTAAATCGCAACTATACCAAGGCAGATCCACGTCGAACAGGAAAGATACGCATTGAAACTCCAAATCATGCTCGTGCTTTATTGCCAGGATTTGGATTCAATATAAAGGCTCTTCCCATTCTATCAGTGTTAGGAGGAGTACATAAAGGATTTGCACCTCCTAGTGCTTCGCTCTATCAAAAGGCGGAAAGTAGTGTGAATGTCGAAGTAGGTATGCGTCTAACAACCAATAAAATGAAGTTAGAAGCAATAGCATTTAACAACAATTACTCTAATATGCTAGGTAGTGATCTTGCTGCTCAGGGAGGACAAGGTACACTTGAGCAGTTTAATGTGGGTAAAGCAATGGTAAATGGTTTAGAGTTTATGTTCCAATATCTACCACTTCCAAAGCATTTTGCATTCCAGATTCCCATTCAACTCTCTTATACTTACACCAATACAAAGATGAAGAACGAGTTTGAAAGCTCGGCTTGGGGATACGTACACTATGGAGATGAGATACCATATATCTATAAACATGCTTTCAATGCACAGATAGGTCTTGAACATAAGCGTGTAGAAGCCAACTTTGGAGCACGTTTTAATGGCGATATGCGTACGACTCCAGGACAAGGGAAGATTGCAGAACGTGAGAAAATACCTGCTCATGTCATCTTAGATGCAACACTAAAGGTACATGTTAACAAAAATATCACTATCAGCTTAAATGCTATTAACTTGACAAATAAAAAGTATTTGGTATCACGTCACCCTTCAGGTTTGCGTGCAGGACACCCCTTAGGTATTTATGGTGGATTGCGTTTACAATTATAATAGAAGAATATTTAGAAGAATAATCATTATAAAAAGTAATGAAAAGAATTACAAAAGCAAATAGATTATTTGCCATTGCCTTCCTCTTGTTTTGTGTTCTTACAGTATCTGCACAGGTTGCAGGAACTATTTCAGGCATAATTAAGAATGAACATGGCGAAACTCTTATTGGAGCATACGTGCAAGTATTAGAAACAAAGGAGAAAGTTGTAACTGATATAGATGGAAAATTTACCATTAATGCCGTTTCTGGGCAGACATTACAAGCTAGTTATCTTGGAATGATAACTCAAAAGGTGAAAGTTGGCAATCGTTTTTTGAATATTATACTGAAAAGTGATAGTCGACAAATAGATGAAGTAGTAGTAACGGGTTATCAAAATATCCGTAATAGAGTGTACACTGGTGCTGCAACATCAGTGAAGATGGACGATATTAAGCTTGAAGGAATCTCAGATGTCTCACGTATGTTAGAAGGACGTGTACCGGGATTGTCTATCCAAAACATATCAGGAACATTCGGATCAGCCCCTCGTATCAACATTAGAGGTGGTGCTTCAATCATTGGTAATGTGCAACCGCTATGGGTTATAGATGGAGCTATATACGAAGATCTTGTTCATTTGAGTCTAGATCAATTGGCTTCAGGAGATGCAGTGACGCTTATTAGCTCTGCAATATCAGGACTTAACCCCACAGATATACAAGATATACAGGTTTTGAAAGATGCTTCTGCCACCTCTGTGTATGGTGCAAGAGCATTGAATGGTGTAATTGTGATTACAACCAAGAGTGGAATGAGAGACACACCACTTCGTGTTACCTATTCAACGGAGAATACCATACGTTTGAAGCCACGTTATAATGATTTCGATTTGCTTAACTCACAAGAGACAATGTCGCTTTATCAAGAGATGAATGATAAGGGTTACTTTGGTATTACCAATTCATTATATGGCAGAAGAAGCGGTATTTACTATCAATTATATAAAGATTTGAGTACCATCAATCCTGCTACTGGCGAATATTATCTACCCAATACGCCAGAAGCACGAATGAATTTCTTACGTCAACGTGAATATGCTAACACCAATTGGTTTGATTATCTATTCACATTGAACCCCATCACCAATCATGCTATTACCCTTTCAGGAGGCGGAAAGAATTCTGGGACCTATGCATCAATAGGCTTTTACAATGATGCAGGTTGGACTATAGCCGACAAGGTGAGCCGATTTACAGCCAATGTAAAGAACACTTTTTATATAAACGATAAGTTCACAGCAACGCTTTCTACGCAAGCTAACGTGCGTTCACAAAAAGCTCCAGGCACAATGCCACAGCGAAAGAACAACACCTTGGGTGTTTTCGAACGTGACTTCGATATCAACCCCTTCTCTTATGCATTGGGAACAAGTCGCACTTTGCGTCCTTATAAAGAAGATGGAAGCCTCGAATACTACCGAAATAACTGGGCTCCATTCAATATCTTCAACGAATATGCCAATAATAAGATGAATATCTCTGTGCTCGATTTTAAAGTTCAGGGAGAGGGTACATATAGATTAAGTCAGGATATGGCTATCAAAGCATTGCTATCTATGCGCCAAGCCTACACAAGTACTACACACGAGGTGCACGAAGGTTCCAATATCGTACAAGCATTAAGAGCGAATGAAAACCCATATGTAGCTCAACAAAACATCTATTTGGTGCGAGATAACGACAATCCACAGCTCCAACCAAAGGTAGGATTAACGCATGGAGGAATCTTAAACAAAACAGAAGCGTCGCTAAAAAGCTTCTTAGCTCGTATTGCTTTCGACTTTGATAAGCGCATAAACAATCATGATTTGAAGGCTTTCGCATTTACAGAGTTGCGTTCTGCAGAGCGTACGGTGAACCCTTTCCAAGGTTATGGAATCCAATACGACAGAGGAAATCAGATTTACACCAATCCTTTGATATTCAATAAGCTGATAAACGAAGGAAATAGCTATTTCAATTTGCAGAATAGATATGACAGAGGAATCACCTTTTCGTTTAATGGTACCTATGGATATGCAGGCAAGTACGTCTTTAATATGGTGCTCAACTGTGAAGGTTCTAACACTTCTGGAAAAGGAGCACGTGCTTTATGGTTGCCAACTTGGAACGTTGGAGCCAAATGGAACATCGATCAAGAAGAGTTTATGAAAGACTATAAAACGATCTCTCGTTTGGCTTTGCGTGCAAGCTACGGCTTAACAGCAAAGATGAACGAAGAGGCAATCAGTGCAAACTCTATTTATAAGAGTGGCATTGTCAATCGTTATAATTTCGATAATCGAGAAAACAAGCTCAATATTATCCACTTAGAGAACCGAGATCTCACATGGGAAAAGATGTATGAGCTCAACATTGGTTTAGAACTTGGATTGTTCGACAACCGCATTAGCACAACATTAGATGTTTATCAACGCAACACCTTCGATTTGATAGACCTCGTTCGCACCTCTGGAGTGGGTGGACAATATTATAAATATGCCAACTTTGGCGACATGCGTACACAAGGAGTTGAACTTGGTTTGCACACTAAAAACATTGTAACAGATAACTTTAGCTGGAACACAAGTTTAACATTAAGTGCCATGAATCAAAAGATTACCCGCTTATTAAACACTCCTAACGCCTTTGATATGGTGGTTGGAAGAGGCAGAGGCAACATTGTTGGTTATCCAAAGGGCTCGCTCTTCTCGTTTAACTATCAGGGATTGAATAACAATGGCTTACCTACTTTCGACTTTGGACTTTACCCTTCTAACAAAGGAGAATACTCAAACATAGCTGGTGCCGACTTCCTCGACACTCAATACACCAAAACCTATTTGTTATATCATGGTCCAATAGAGCCACAGGTGATAGGAGGTTTGTCGAATACCTTTAAATATAAGGAATGGACACTATCGTTCTTCCTCACCATGCAGGCAGGAAACAAAATTCGATTGAATCCTACTTTCGATCCAGAGTTTGGCGATTTGAATGTCTTTTCTAAGTCATATTACAATCGTTGGCTCAACCCTGGCGACGAATTCCATACCGATGTGCCAGTATTACCATCACAAGAATTGATTGCAAAGGTGGGAAAAGAGAATATAGAACGAACCTATAACACCTATAACTATTCACAAAATATGGTGGCAGATGGTAGCTTTGTGCGAATGAAGAATATTTCATTAGAATATAATGTTCCTAGCACATTCTTAGAAAAGTTGAAACTTCGTTCTGTAAGCTTGCGTTTAAATGTAACCAATCCTTTCCTTATTTATTCTGATAAGAAACTAAAAGGACAAGACCCAGAATACTATAAGTCTGGTGGTGTATCACTTCCAACGCCAAAGCAATATACATTAACGTTGAACATTGGTTTCTAATTACGACGAAATATGAAAAAATATATATCATTGTTGTTATTCTTTGCACTCGGATTCTTTGCTAGTTGCAACGATTTTCTAGATAAAAGTCCCGACTCGGATTTAGATGTTGACATCAATTCAGAAGAGAAAATAGCCGATTTACTTACAGGAGCTTATCCCGAAGCCAGTTATATTCCTTTCTTAGAGCCACGCACCGACAATGTAGAAGAGCGTGTAAACGGAGTGCATTCGCAGTTAAATGAGTCGATGTTTTATTGGGAAGACTATGATCAAGAAGACCTAGATACCCCTCTAAACTATTGGAATAGCTGCTATAAAGGTATTGCACAGGTGAATAAGGCGTTAGAGTTATTAAGCACCCGTCAAAAAACTGAGCGTGTAAAGGCTTTATATGGCGAGGCATTTCTATTGAGATCCTATCTACATTTCATGTTGGTTAATATCTGGGCAGAACCTTATGGGGGTAGTTCTACAAACCCTGGAATACCTTATATCACCAAACCTGAGAAGAATGCGTTGGTAGATTACGACCGAGGAACAGTGAATGAGGTGTATGATAAGATAGAAAAAGATTTGAAACTAGGTATCACCTTGGTTTCAGATAACTACTATAAGCAACCTAAATTCCATTTCAATAAAAAGGCAGCTTATGCCTTTGCATCTCGTTTCTATTTGATGAAAGGTCAGTGGAAAGAAGTGATTGAGTATGCAGATTACGTTCTTGGAGGTGATCCTAAGACACAACTTCGTGCGTGGAGACAATATGCTGATGAGCTAGAATTTAACCATAAGAGTCTTTATCGCAAGTATATTTCTGTTGACGAGCCTGCAAACTTATTGCTCACCACAACAGAATCACGTCTTGCACGCAACACTCCTAACGAAAAGTTCGGTTCTACTTTCAATATCGTAGATAAGATCTTTGCTCAAAAAGGTATTGAAGGCGGAGGCGATTATTCGAAGATGAACTTCATTGGAACCTATATTTTCACTTCCTCTTTGGCTCCTGTAACCACAGGTCGTTATTTAGCTAAGTTCGATGAGCTATCTACAACAGAAAGTACAGGAACCAAACCACGTGGACTTTATGTAACAAACGTGCTTCTTAGTGTCGACGAAGTACTTCTAAATCGTATGGAAGCCTATGCAATGTTAAAGAATTATAGTCGTGCTATCGATGATTTCCTACAATACAGTCAAGGAAAATTCGGTTTTATGCCATCCGTAGATCGTGCTGTTTACCTATCAACCAATAGCGATAATTATAATGTTTACACACCATTCTATGGTTTAACGCTCAAACAATTGGCAATGGTTAAACTCATTCTCGATTTTCGTCAGAAAGAATTTTACCAAGAAGGCTTGCGATGGTTCGACATAAGACGTTTTCATTTAGCAGTAAAACGTACCTCAAAGAGTTCTTATTATTTCCCATTAGAGAAAGAAGACCCTCGAAAAGTTTTGCAAATTCCAGTAGAAGCAATTCAACGAGGTCTTGCTCCTAACCCCCGTGAGCGTCAATCACTTATCCGTTAACTTTTAAAAGCACCCATATTGATAGCAAATAACAATGAAAATGAAGATAAATAAGATAGCTTTTCTCCTCCTTTTTGTGCTTAATTGCATTGCATGTAGTGAGGATAAATTAAACGAGGTGAGTGTAATCGATGAAAGTAAGGCACAAATCGAGGCTACAGAGCTAGATAATTGGATTTTAAATAACATCACAAAACCCTATGGAATCGAGGTGGTTTATCGTTGGGAAAAGAACAATAACTCTGCAGGAGTATTCATCTATCCTCCTAAAATCGAGAAAGTTCGTGCCGTGTTAGAGGCAGTTAAAGAGCTAGGTTTAGAGACTTTTCGATTGAATGAAGTAGGAGGTAAAGACTTTTTGCTTGGTCGTGTGCCCATCAAACTATATCTTTATGGTGGCGGAAATCCTGATGAAAATGGGGTAGAGCGACTCTATAATCCACAACTTACAGCGGCAGAGATGTGCTTATACAATGTAAACGACTTCGAAGCAGGCAATGCCGACAAGGTATTTGTATTGATGCGAAGTGTTCATCATCAGTTAGCTAAACGCCTCATGCAGCTTATGAACTACGATTATGATAAGTTCTTTGCTATTAGCGGACATCGTTATACAGGCACAACAGAGCCAATTGCGGCTCCACTTGGATATGCTCAAACAGGCAAAGAGAAGTTTGGACTCGACAGTTATGCCAACAAACGTGGCTTTTACACTATGCTTTCGTTCCTTTCTGCCGAAGATGATTTCGCCGAAATCATTAGCTCTACACTTACAAGTACACCGAAAGAAGTGTTCGATGCTGGTGTTGCTGCTAAAACACCCGATACAGATATCGACCCAGAAGTAAACGCTCGCTATGCTAAAGAGGCAGAACAAGCCTATAAAGAGTTTGTGGAAAAACAAGCTTTTGTGAATGAATATGTACAGAAAAACTGGCATATCAACCTCAAACAGATGCAAGTAATTAGCGTTCGTAGAATCAATGCTTATCTAAAACAGCACTAAAACGATGAAAAAAATAAATATAACATACTGCCTTCTGTTGGTGGTTTTATTGGCAATTGGCTGTTCTTCAGACGACAATGTCTTCGACAAATCGCCCTCACAACGCAACAAAGAGAGTATAACAGCATTGCAAGACGAGTTGGTGAATGCACCTTATGGCTGGCGAGTTCTTTACTTTCCCAAAACCGATTCATTGCTTTTCTCTAATCCTTCTGAGCTTATTTCACAGCATGGATTTAGAGGTCGCTACGGATATGGTGGCGATTGCTTCGTAATGAAGTTCTCAAAAGACAACAAAGTGAGCATGAGAGCCGACTTTACTGAGCAAACTGTGAACGAAGTTGCAAAGAGCGAATATCTCATTAACCGCAATAGTTTCACCCAATTAACTTTCTCAACCTATAATTATATACATCAATTGGTGAACGACCGCTTTGCAGGTAGCTCCGATTTCCTTTATATGGGTAAGAATGAAGATGGCGATTTGGTGTTCCGCACCGCTACTTATTTACAGCCTGCACGTGAATATATAGTGTTCACTAAATTGAAAAATGCAGATGATACGCTAGCTGTTGTGCAGAAATCTTACGAAAACCGCACTCTATTCGAGAAGATGGTGAATCCTCAACTCATTATACATAGAGGTGGAAGAACCTATTTTCGCAGTGATATCTATGTGAAACGTGATGTCGAAACCAATCAAGGTCTATTGAAAGAGATTAAAGAAAAGAAATATTATCTCTTCCTTTTCACTCAGAAAAAGAACCCTATTCCAGGCTATCCAGCAAAAGAAATGACTGGTTTAGGATCGGGATATTCGGGCACAGAACATGGTATTACCTTTAGAGCAGGACTCCGTTACGATAGCAAAACGATGTTCTTTGATTTCCAACGTGAAGGAAATCGCTTTGTTGCAGAGCTTGTTTCTGTGTATGATCCATTGCTTCGTAAAACAAGATTGGTAAGTAAACACTTGCATCCAGAAGGCGAATTTACTGGATTGAAAGCCGAAATTTGGGACGAACCCGTAGATAATAAATAAAAGTAAACACGTCATAGAATTAAAGATAATGAATATGAACTTAATAAAATATGCTTTGTTGGGTCTAACTCTGCTCACTCTTGGTTGCTCAAAGAGTGGGGAAGATTATCCAGAAGAAGACTATGAGGCACTCTTTCCCTTTAAAGGTGTAGACAAACCAAAGATTTCTTACGAAGATCAAACAATACAATTGGGTGATCCCGATGCATCTGTTGCCGACTATGTGTACCCTGGTGTGGAGATAAAAGAGAATGTACGAGAGTATAAAGTGACACTTGTTTGCTCGTTTAATGAGGTCGATATTCTTGGAAAACGTGTGAAAGAAGAAGACATTTCTTCTCGTTATTTTGTGCGATATATCACTCCCGACAAACAATTGCGTGTTATTTCTGCTAACAAACGTGACGAAACTGCGAGTGTATTCCTAAGCAATGGCAAAGAACAAACCATCACTTTTACAGCCAAATCGGGCTATCCCATGTACCTTTGCGTTAATGGTATGGGACCAAGAGGCTCTTCTATCAAGGCAACAATATCGGCAGTGTCTGAAGATGGCTTTACTATTGTGAAACCTTTAACTGTGAATGAACATCAGAATGAAGAGGGAATTGATAAAATCAAAGGTCCTTTCTGTGGCTATATTATTCTTCCTTAGAAAATAAAAGATACGTATGAAAAAAAATATTGTATTTTATCTTGCATTAATTCTTTTTTCTTTTGCATTCCAATCGTGTGAGCATTGGGAAGGAGAAACTGTGGAATCGGCTTATCGTATGCCTACAATTCCTGATCCAAACTATCAATTTAAACGCAATGGAAGCAGTAGTGTAGACTATCTTGAATGTAGTTTGTTGCGTGAACCCATTGACTATATCTATAATAGTTACCTTAAAATTGCGGCAATTATGTATCAAGCCAATATGGATAAGGTGCAAGACTATTACACCAATGGTGAGTTTGGATTGAAACCAAAGGAAGAATTGGCAGCATCTTCATTGCATCAAGCAGATAGAGCACGCATTTTAAAAGATGTAGAAGATATCTTTACAACCACAGGAGCATTGAGTGGATTAGGTCAAAGCAGTCCTGGAACTGCTCGAAACCGCAGAGCTACACCAGGAGTTGGGGGCTATGTGGGAACCAATATTGGTGATGTAAACATTGCTTTTGCCAACGATAAAGGTCTAGTTGTTGCCGAAATGTTCAACGGAATGATGTTAGGAGGAATCTATTTAGATAAGATTCTCAACGTACATCTTAACGATAGTCTTTATAATGATGCACGCTTGCGTCGTGATCACGAAAATACCAGCTTACTACCAGGTAGAAATTACACCGAATTAGAGCACCATTGGGATTTAGCTTATGGCTATTATCAATATTGGTTGCCCTTTATTCAAACCAGTGGATTAGCTGTTTTGCGTGAAAGTCGCATCAAAATATATAACGCTTTCGCCCTTGGACGACTTGCTCTCACTGAGTTTAGATACCAAGAGGTACAAGAACACTTGCAATTTATTAGAGCCGAGCTATCTAAAGTGGTTGCAGTGAGAACCATGAGTTTATTAGTTGGCGAAATAACCCTTGCAAACTTAGAGGAAGATATCAATAACTCTTTGGTGTTCTTGTCGAAAGGATGCGGCTCGATTTATAGCTTACAGTTTACATTACAGCCCTCTGGTAAGCCCTATTTTGCTTATGATGAGGTGAAATCTTATATCAACTTGCTTACATCGGGCAAAGGATTGTGGGACAAAGAACGTCTACTTGGTTCTGAAACAACGGAAGGTTCGCTTAAAAATGTAGCCGTTGCCATTGGTAAACGCTATGGACTAACACTCGATGATATTAAACATTCCAACTAAAAAACATTACATATCAATGATACATAGAATTTATTTCGTTTTATTATTGTTATTTTTCCCTTTCATTGCCAATGCGCAAATAGGGAAAGAACTTATCCTTAATGGTAGTTTTGAGGACTATCCTGCAGAAACAAAGCCACCTCATGACGATGACGATGAGGAGGATCAGCCAGTAGATCCAAACTACTTCAATCCTTATTTAAAGCCCATTTATTGGTATTTCAACTCGTCTTTGTCTTATTCAAGAGTGAAAGATGCTCACAGTGGCACCTTTGCTATTAAGGTTTATCCTAATGGTGGCTCGTTCTTTTCACGTGATAAAGAATTTAATCCCTATCACATTGCGGTTGAAGCAGGCGCAGAATATCGTTTAGAATATTGGTATAAGGGTAAAGCAAAGAACCCAAATATCGTTGTAACCGTTGATTGGTATAAGGATTTGAAGTCTATTAAGAAAGAAACTCGTGATAAAGAGAAAGCCAAGAAGTTTAAAAACGAATGGCAAAAGATGACCTTTACGTTTAAAGCACCAGCAGGGGTGAATCGTGCAGGCGTTGGTCTTTACATCGAAAATGATTTTGCTTCGGCAGAATCAGATGGTTATATTCTTATAGATGATATCTCATTTGTACAAACAAAAGAAGGAGTTGCAACTCAAACGCTCGAAAGTCCATCGAATGTAGTGGCTCGTCCACAGCAAAGAGAAATGGAAATGTCGTGGAATGGCATTGCAGAAGAAGGCGTTAGCTATGAAATTATCAAAGACGGAGAGGTAGTTGCCACCACAAAAGAAACCTCTTATATTGTTGAAGGACTAGAGCCTGGCAGGTCATATCAATTTAGTGTGCGTACAATTAAAGGCACAGAAACATCTAAACCCTCTGCCGTTGTTACCCAACAAACCCAAAGAATGAATATGGGAGTAGAGGAAGAAGGACGTATTCCTTACTTATATACAGTGCGAGAGGTAGGTACTTGCCCCCGAACTCTTCGTTTGTTCTATCACGATTTGGCTAATCCTAATGCACAAATCACTTACAAAGTAGATGGAGTAGCAGTGACACCTGTTAATGGTAGCATCACATTCTCAAGTAAAGGACAACACATCTTACAGATAGAAATAATAGAAACACCCGAACGTAGCTGGGAAATTGAGTACAAACTGAATGTAGATTAAGAAGAAAATGAAGAAACAAATAATTTATTTTGCATTGCTTTTATGTTGCAGTTTCATGCTTTTTGCTTGTGACAAGGATAACAACCAAGAGGCAAAAGATATTCGTTTGGGAGTGGAAGACGTGAATGAAGTGTCGTTAAACAAGCTTTCCACTCGAATGATACTGCTCACTGGTGGTACTGGAAAGTACACAGTGAATATCGCTGACTCAAAGATTGCCAGCGCAAGTATCAGCAAAGACACCCTACGTATTAGCGGAATACTTGAAGGAAACACTTATGCAACGATCCTTTCAGGCGATATTAAGAAACGATTAGCTATCAAGGTGGTTGTACCAGAATTGAGTATTAGTCAGAATGAGATACGACTTTTCCCCCGAGATGAAAGCAAATTCGTTAGTTTGAATGGTGGTGGAGACGTTGCAGACTTGAAAATTGATGACCCCGACAAGGTGATTAATGCCAAATGGAATGCTAAAACGAATATTCTAGAGATACAAGCATTCTATGAAGGAGAAGCAAATATCCGAATCATATCGCAAGATAAGAAAGAGAAAAATCTGAAAGTGGTGGTGCGTTGTGATGGAACTGCCAACCGAGTGGGCATTTATGGCACCACATCGCATAACCTTTACGAACAGATGAATACGGTTATGGCAGTTAAACGCCCTGGAGTTGGCGTGTGGTTGTGCAATGGTGCACGTCCATCTTTCTCTAGAAAGGTTCTAAAAATAACGCCTGCCGTTGTCAATCCTGTTGTAGGTACACAGGTAAATGTATCTTTCTCTATGGTTTATCCAGACGAATTTGCCAATAGTGGACTAAAAGAAGGACAACAAAAGCTATGGGTAGAGGAAGTAAGAGAAAAGACAGCGGTGTTGCGTGGACGTGGTTTTAAAATCGTAATACCCTACGAAAAGAAATAAATAATACATCTCTTTTCTTAAGAGATATTGTTTTACTAATAATAATTATATATATGAGAATTTTTACAAGCAAGAAAACGATGGTAGCAGTGTTTCTATTTTGCTTATGCAACACTGTCTATTCACAAACAAAAGACGTAACAACAGAAGCAGGAAAGTTGTCTGAACACATTTCTGCAGATGAACAAAAAAGTATAACTACGTTGAAAGTATCTGGTAGAATCAATGGAAGTGATATTTTATTGTTAAGAAAAATGGCTGGAAAAGGTGCCGATGATAATGCTACTTTTGAAGGTAATTTGTCTTCACTCGACCTTTCTGAAGCTCAAATAGTTAGTGGTGGAGCTAATTATTATTCTACTAAAGTAGGAAGTACCACTAAATATTTTCAACCTACAAAAGATAATGTTATCTCTCCTTATATGTTTAAAGGACTTACAAACCTTACAACATTAAAATTGCCTACAAACATCACAAAGATAGAGAGATATGCTTTTTCTGGTTGTAGTGGTCTTACTGAATGTACAATTCCTAATGATGTTACTTCTATTGGTGCAAATGCTTTTTCACAATGTAGCAAACTTTCTTCTGTAACCCTTTCTTCTTCATTAGAAGAAATAGGAACTTCTGCATTTGAAAACTGTACTTCTTTAGCAACAATTTCTGAATTTCCTGAAGGTCTTTCAACAATTGATGAGAAAGCTTTTCTTAATACTGTTATTACAGCTTTTAATGTATCGAGTGCTAATAACGACTTTTCTGTTGAAGATGGTGTATTATATGACAAAGAAAAAACAACTCTTCAGCTTTATCCTTGTGGACGTACCGAAGGCGTTTTCACTATCCCACAAGGGGTGTCGGGTATAGATAACTATGCTTTTGCTTATGCAAAAAAATTGAAATCAATTGAACTTTCAGAGAATCTTACCACTATAAATGAGTCTGCTTTTATTTATTCAGGTCTAGAAACATTAACAACTAATGCATCAGGTATTTCAATTGGTAAGTTTGCATTTGGTTATTGTACAGGTCTTAAGACTGTGTCTTTCAAAGGAGCTGTATCTGGCATTGAAGTAAATGCTTTTCAATATGCCAATAATTTACTAACTGTTTCTTTTGCAGGAGCAGCCGTACCTGAGTTAAAGAGTTTTATTTTTACTCCCAAACCAAGAGGTGAAAAGCTTAAAATATATGTTCCAAAAGAATCTATAGAAAAGTATAAGGATGCTTTTACTAAGAAGAAGGTGGTACTAGGCACTAATTATGACGTGCTCGATATTACCACTATGGGTGTATTAAACCCTTCTTTTGATAGCAATGTTGTTGAAACCGCTCGCTACAATGTAGACGGAACAAAGGCAACAACACGCACAAAGGGAATTAATATCGTAAAACTTTCTAACGGAAAAGTAATTAAAACAATCGAAAAATAAAGCACTATATCATTAAGTAACACCAGTATAGCAACATAAAAAAATATATTTATTAATATTATGTGGTTGTACTGGTGTTTTTTATTATAAGAAAGAGACTATTTGGGGAATGTTTTTAGTTATGGCTTGTGTGTCTTTTGTTTCTTTATCTTATTCTTTTAATTCCTAATATCTGATTTTATACCTTATTATATATAAACGATATTCTATTTGTTGTTCCCCCTCTAATCTAGAAGAAACATGTAACAGCTTTTTAATTTTGATGCTTTAATTTATGTTTCTGTAATCTTTTATATATTACATATATTTTGATATTGCTAGCTTAGTAATGATTTATTCTTTTTTTCTTATAAAGAACCCTTTTAATTATAAAACTAATCTTTTTTTATGTAATTCTTGTATAAAAGAAAAGCATTGATATTGCAGTGTATTTAATATGCTTTTGCATTGTAATAAGAGTCTTTTTATGATATATTTATAATGCTATTACAGACAAAATGTTATAGAGCCTATTCCAAAAGTAATTAAAGCAAGTTGTATCTCTATTTATATATAGGTGATAATGAATGCCTAGAAAAGGTATAGGTGTTTACAGTATTTTGTCCAAAAAATAAGAAAAAGTACGGTTGTTTGACAGTGATAATGTTTGTTTTTATATATAAATCTATTAAAATAATATTTATTTAAAATAAAAACTATATCTTTGCAACGGATAATTATTAATATATAACTAATGAAATAACAGTAGAGAATAAGCAAAAGTAACATAATGTGAGAAACACTTATAAAGCTTTATATTATATACGCCTTGCTTTATTTTCTTATGTATATAAAAAAATAACTACAAATAGAATTAATAATAAACAAAGTTTTAGATGATAAATATGGGAAAATTTAAAGTTTTATTATTGACATTGTTCTTCATGACAGTGCCAATTGTATTATTTGCCTATGCAAAAAATGATATTGTTACCTTTGATGGTAATACATATCAAGTATTATCGGTATCTCCTACTTACCACTTAATGTTTGTGGGTACTAAAAATCAAGGTGAATTACAGTTACCTTCAACTATTGATGATAAAAAAGGAGTGACGTTTACTGTTACTGAAGTGGGCTTTTTAAATGGGTATGATAGCGAAAAAGTTACTTCTGTTAAATTGTCAAACACAGTGACAAAAATAAATGCAAACAGTTTTAGAAGGGCACAACTAACAAGGTTATATATATCTTCGAGTGTAAAAGAAATAGATGAAGCAGCATGGAATTTTGTGTCTCATCTTCCCAAATGTTATGTTGAGGAATCTAATACAACTTATGAAGCTGATGAAAAAGGTGCTCTTTATACAAAAGGTAGAAGGGAACTCTTATCTGTTCCTTCAAGTATAGCAACAGATACTCATAGTGATACTTATGCTGTTGATTCTCAAGTGGAGAAAATTAGGCGTGCAGCTTTTGTGAATGCTAAAGGTCTTAAGAAAATTGAACTTCCTTTAAACTTGAAAGAAGTAGGTCAAAAATATCCATCTATCACTCCAACTGACGACTTGGAAGAATTTGTTATGAATGGAGAGGGAACTCATTTTAAAGTTATTGATGGTGTTCTTTTTGGAAAGAATCCCGACAGATTGGTTGCTTATCCAAGGAATAAGAAAGATAAAGACTACCAAGTACCTGCCGGCATTAATACTATTGTTTCGTATGCGCTTTTTAATAATCCACATATGGAAACTCTTGATTTGAATAATGTTGCAGAATTACAAACAGGTTCATTAAGTAAAGTGAATAGTCTTAAAAAAATTAAACTGTCTGCAACTTTCCCTAAAGAAGGTATGAAGGGTGGAGCTATAGAAGATCTAAAATCTCTTGAGGAGTATGAAGTTGATCCTCTCAATCCAGATTTTATTGCAGAAAGTGGTGTTCTCTTCTCTAAAGATAAGTCTAAACTTTATTATTATCCACCAGCAAAGAAGGGAGATACTTATAATATACCTTCAACAGTTAAAGAAATTGGTCAAAGAGCTTTCCAAGGTGCAACACAAATTGTGAATATGGAGATTCCTGCTACTGTGGAAAAGGTAGCAACAGAGGCGTTCCGTAATATGACAGAACTTCAATCTGTGAACTTCTTAGAACCATCTAAAATACAAGAACTTCCAGACTATACATTTCGTGCTTCTAAAAAACTTAAGGAAGTAATTTTACCTTCTACCCTTACTAAACTCGATAGAGCATTCTATGAATGTGAAGGTTTGGAGAAACTTGTGGTTCCTAATGAATCAAAGCTAAAGGAAATTCTACCCAATGCATTCTTTACAAATAAGAAATTAAAAGAATTTATATTTGAAGGTTCTTGTGAATTGACCAAAGTTGGAGCAGGTGCATTTGCTAGTCTTACACAACTAGTGGGCTTTAAGTTTCCTAAGTCTGTGAAGGAAATAGGAAAAAATGCTTTTAATGGTTGTACTAATTTTGCTACTTTAGAGTTTGATCCAGATGGAGTTGTTGATAAAATTGATGAGGCTGCCTTTGCAGACTGTGGTATTAATAATTTTATTGCACCTAAGAATGTAGTACGAGTAGAACGTGAAGCTTTCCGTAGATGTTTGCATCTTACTCAAGTTATGTTTGGTGATGGAACGGAGTATATTAGTCCTGAAGCATTTAAATATTGTGAACAATTAACAGATTTCCATGTTTCAAAGGACAATACGGTTTATTCTAGCGTTGATGGTTACTTGCTAAC
>JBQMYA010000026.1:0-31882 GCA_052173735.1 Prevotella sp. | reverse complement strand
TAATATCCTCGAACGTGCCAATAATCTTGTGTCTTTGTCCCGGAGTTACCGGTTTAAATTTACGTACTGCCATTTTCTATTTTAAATATTGCTATAAAAATCAATTGTTTCGCCTTCTTTTAAAGTCACAACAGCTTTCTTAAATGCGTTACGTTGTCCACGAATAAGACCAGCCTTTGTATAGCGACTTGAGCGCTTACCTGCATAACGTGCAGTATTCACGTCTATCACAGTAACATTGTAGAGACCCTCAACCTCTTTTTTAATTTGGAGTTTATTAGCCTCAGGACGAACAATAAAACCATAACGATTTTCTTGTTTCTCTGTTATTTTGGTCATCTTTTCAGTAACCAAAGGTTTTATAATAAATGCCATATATCAATAATCTCCTATTATTATTTTGTTAAGAGTCCGTCTACTACTTCAAGCGACTTTTCTGTAAATACAAGAACATCTGCATTCAAAACTTTATAAGCATTGAGTGTAGATGCAAGCATAACTTCAGAACGCTGTAAGTTACGAGCAGACAAATATACATTTTTATTCACTTCTGGCAAAAGAAGAAGTACTTTCTTAGAATCTATTTTAAGATTCTTAACTACATTTACAAATTCTTTTGTCTTAGGTGCTTCTAAATTAAAGTCTTCAAGAATAATGATAGCACTCTCTTGAGCCTTATAAGAAAGAGCAGATTTACGAGCTAAAGTCTTTACTTTCTTATTTAGTTTAAATCTATAATCACGTGGTTTAGGACCGAAAACACGACCACCACCAACGAGTAGAGGAGAATTAATATCACCACGACGTGCACCACCGCCACCTTTTTGGCGACCTAGCTTACGAGTTGAACCACTAATCTCACTTCTTTCTTTAGACTTAGCAGTACCCTGACGTTGGTTAGCCAAATACTGTTTTACATCTAGATAAAGAACGTGATCGTTAGGTGTGATACCAAAGATAGATTCGTTTAACGTAACCTTTCTTCCAGTTTCCTGACCATTGATATTTAATACGCTAACTTCCATTATTTCTCAATTAAAAGGGTTGAACCATTACATCCAGCAACTGATCCCTTTACTAAGAGAATATTGTGTTCTGGAATTACCTTTAATACTTTAAGGTTTTGAGTTGTAACTCTATCACCTCCCATTTGGCCTGCCATACGCATTCCTTTAAATACCTTTGCAGGATAAGAACAAGCACCGATAGAACCTGGCTTACGAGCGCGGTCATCTTGTCCGTGAGTACTTTGTCCTACACCACCAAATCCGTGACGTTTGATTACACCTTGAAAACCTTTTCCTTTAGATGTACCTACGACATCAACGAAGTTTGCATCGTTAAATAACTCAACTGTGATAGTATCACCTAGGTTATACTCTTCGTCAAATTTGAACTCGGCCAAGTGCTTTTTAGGTGTTGTGCCTGCTTTCTTAAATGTTCCCATCATAGGCTTGTTTGTGTTGCTTTCTTTAGCTTCACCGAAACCTAATTGAACAGCTTTGTAACCGTCTTTCTCGATTGTTTTTACTTGGGTTACAACACAAGGACCTGCTTCGATAACAGTGCATGGTATGTTTTTACCATCAGCACTGAAAACGGATGTCATTCCGATTTTTCTTCCAATTAATCCTGGCATTTCAATTTAATTTAAATGTTTAAAATCTTACTATACCTTAATTTCTACTTCTACTCCGCTTGGCAATTCTAGCTTCATCAAAGCGTCTACAGTCTTTGCTGTTGAGCTATAGATGTCAATAAGACGTTTATAGTCTGACAATTGGAATTGCTCACGTGACTTCTTATTAACGAAAGTACTACGGTTCACAGTAAAAATACGTTTGTGAGTTGGCAAGGGGATTGGACCGCTAACTATTGCACCTGTTGCCTTAACTGCCTTAACAATTTTCTCAGCAGACTTATCAACCAACTTGTGGTCGTAAGATTTTAGCTTAATTCTAATTTTTTGACTCATTACTTTTTATTTATTTATTATTATATGAAAGAAGGAGGACAGATTAAGAGTCATTAGCTAATCTGCTAACCTCCTTCTTCTTTATTTAATCTTAAACTAGATCTGTTCTTCCGTTAACCTCTTCAAGAACCGCCTTAGCGATTGAAGATGACAATGGAGAGTGGTGATCATATTCCATAGAGCTTGTTGCACGACCTGAAGTAATTGTACGAAGTGCAGTTACATAACCGAACATTTCTGAAAGTGGAACCATTGCCTTAACGATACGAGCACCGCTACGACCTTCTTCCATACCTTCTACTTGTCCACGACGTTTGTTCAAGTCACCAATTACGTCACCCATGTTTTCTTCTGGAGTAACAACTTCAACACGCATGATAGGCTCCATCAATACTGGTTTAGCCTTTGGATATGCGCTCTTGAATGCGTTACGTGCAGCTAGTTCGAATGATAATTGGTCAGAGTCAACTGGGTGGAATGAACCATCAGTTAGAGTAACCTTCAAACCTGTTACAGGATAGCCACCAAGTACACCAGCCTTCAAGCAATCTTGGAAACCTTTTTGTACTGAAGGGATGAATTCCTTAGGTACGTTACCACCCTTAACTTCGTTGATAAATTGTAAGTCTCCCTCTTTGTAGTCTTCATCTTTAGGACCAACTGTAACGATAATATCAGCAAACTTACCACGTCCACCACTTTGTTTCTTGTAAACTTCACGAAGTGTAACAGGTTCTGTGATTGCTTCTTTATAGTTAACCTGAGGTTTACCTTGGTTACATTCAACCTTAAATTCTCTCTTCAAACGATCAATAATGATATCAAGGTGAAGCTCACCCATACCAGAAATAATTGTTTGACCGCTTTGTTCGTCTGTACGAACTGTGAAAGTTGGGTCTTCTTCTGCCAATTTAGCCAAACCATTATCAAGTTTTGCAACGTCAGCCTGACTCTTTGGTTCTACTGCAATAGAGATCACTGTATCAGGGAAGGTCATTGATTCAAGTACAATAGGCTTTGTTTCATCACAAAGAGTATCACCTGTACGGATATCTTTGAAACCTACACCTGCGCCAATATCACCAGCATCGATTGATTCCATTGGAATTTCTTTATTAGAGTTCATTTGGAACAAACGGCTGATACGTTCTTTTTTACCTGAACGTGGATTGTAAACATAGCTACCTGCAGTTACCTTACCTGAGTAAACACGGAAGAACACCAAACGACCCATGAATGGATCAGTAGCGATCTTAAATGCGAGAGCTGATGTTGGAGCGTCTTCAGAAGGTTGACGACCTTCTTCTTCCTCTGTATCTGGGTTAGTACCAATTACCTCACCTGTATCAATTGGAGATGGTAAGAAAGCACAAACATAATCTAATAGAGGTTGAACACCTTTATTCTTATATGAAGATCCCAATACCATTGGGGTAATCTCCATAGCGATTGTACCTTTACGAATTGCAGCAATAATTTCTTCTTCTGTGATATCTGCACCTTCAAGATACTTCTCCATAAGAGCATCATCAAAGTTAGCTGCACATTCAATTAGTTTTTCTCTCCATTCGTTAGCTTCATCAACAAGGTCAGCTGGAATTTCTTCCAAGTCATAATCTGCACCCATTGTCTCATCATGCCAAAGAATAGCCTTCATTTTAATAAGGTCAACTACACCTTTAAAATTTTCTTCTGCACCAATAGGTATTTGAACAGGGCATGGATTTGCACCCAAGATATCCTTCATTTGTTGCACTGTCTCAAAGAAATTTGCACCAGAACGGTCCATCTTATTAACATAGCCCAAACGAGGAACATTGTATTTATCAGCTTGGCGCCATACTGTTTCAGACTGAGGCTGAACACCGTCAGCAGCAGAGTATGTTGCAACTGCACCGTCAAGAACACGCAAAGAACGTTCTACCTCAGCTGTAAAGTCAACGTGTCCTGGAGTGTCAATCAAATTGATTTTGAAATTTTGGTTGTTCCAAGTCCAGTTACAAGTTGTAGCAGCAGATGTAATTGTAATACCACGTTCTTGTTCTTGTGCCATCCAGTCCATAGTTGCAGCACCATCGTGCACCTCACCAATCTTGTGAGTTTTACCTGTATAGAAAAGGATACGTTCAGAAGTTGTTGTCTTACCGGCATCAATGTGAGCCATAATACCGATATTACGTGTCAATTTTAAATCGCGATTTGCCATTTTCTTTTTACCTTATTATATAGATTAGAATCTGAAATGAGCAAATGCACGGTTAGCTTCTGCCATACGATGCATATCCTCTTTACGTTTATAAGCACCACCTTGATTATTATATGCATCAGCAATTTCTGCAGCCAACTTATCAGCCATAGACTTACCGCCACGTTTACGTGCATATAGAATCATATTTTTCATTGAGATACTCTCTTTACGTTCTGGACGTATTTCTGTTGGAACTTGAAAAGTAGCACCACCTATACGGCGACTTTTCACTTCCACTTGAGGAGTAATATTATCAAGAGCTTGTTTCCAGATTTCTAAAGAAGACTTTTCTTCCTTAGCCATCTTTTCCTCTACGATATTAAGAGCATTGTAAAAAATTTCATAAGATGTACTTTTCTTACCATCATACATCAAATGGTTTACGAATTTTGAAACCTTTTGGTCATTGTAAACGGGATCTGGAAGGATCACTCGCTTCTTTGGTTTTGCTTTTCTCATTTTGTTTAAAATAAAAATTCTGCATGGGGCTGTTACTGTTCTTCAACGCTCGCACCCGAGCATTTACTCAACCTGTTTTTAACAATTCACCAGCAAAACGATAATAAAAAATTTGTATTGTTTTGAGATTCACCACCAAGAGTTTAACAACAATCTTTACATTCATTTTATAAACTCGGCTTTCATCTCTCGTCCGTCGATTGCTTAGAATTACTTCTTAGCCGCTTTAGGACGTTTCGCTCCATACTTAGAACGACGTTGTGTACGATTTGCTACTCCAGCGGTGTCAAGAGTACCACGAACGATGTGATAACGAACACCAGGAAGGTCTTTTACACGACCACCACGAACAAGAACGATACTGTGCTCTTGCAAGTTGTGTCCCTCTCCAGGGATGTAAGAGTTCACCTCTTTTTGATTAGTCAAACGAACACGGGCAACTTTACGCATTGCCGAATTAGGCTTTTTAGGTGTTGTTGTATAAACACGAACACAAACACCACGACGTTGAGGACATGAGTCCAACGCAGGTGACTTGCTCTTGTCTACAAGAACCTTTCTGCCTTTTCTTACCAATTGTTGAATTGTAGGCATAATTGTACTTTTATTGAATTATATTTATTTATTATTTTTGTTCTACGTATACAATGACCCCATTCGGTCATTTGAGTTGCAAAGGTAGAGTTTTTTGCTCATACTAGACACATTATTATAGACCAAAAGACTTACTTTTATAATTATTTAACGGTAGTAAAATAAGTTTACCATATAAACAAGAGCCTCAACTTCTTTTCCATAGGACTAACTACAAGAAAAGTACAGAAAACTTCCTCCGCTTAAAGGATAAGTTTTCTATACTTTACACATATTATTTCTTGATGACAATTACAAGGAGTTTTCTAAAAGAAGAGCACCTCTACACCTTCATCTACTGTATTCTACATTCTTGCCCTTGCCCGTTAATCGTAAACTCTCGCCCATTCTCAGTTACATTAATATAAGCACCATTGAAATCACCAACCCTATCGTACTTACAAGAAATTACCTCTTCGCCTTTTTCATTTACAAAACCATACTTGCCATTACGTTTAACTGAAGCCAGACCACTAGAGAAGCGACCTACATAATCATATTCAAAAGGAACAACTAATCCATTTCTTTCATTTATGCATCCCCACTTTCCATCTTTTTTAACCGAAATAAAAACCAGCCCATCCCAAGTTACTGCGTCATCATAGATACAAGGTATCACTTCAACACCTTTTCTATTTACAAAACCATACTTGCCATTTGCAAAGACCTTCAGTAAAGAAGAAGAGCCGTAACTAAATGGCTCATCATATTTAAAAGGTGTTATTTCTTTATAGTTTTCATCAATAATTCCATATTTCCCATCACGTCTTGCCCAAAAAGGTCTTGCGATTGTACTATCCATCTTTTCATAAATACAGGGAAGAACTTCTCTACCTCTTCTATCTATATAGCCAAATCTACCTTCACGAGAAACATAAGCAACTCCATAAGAGAACTTTATTTCTCCATCATACATACAAGAGATAAATTCATTCCCAGCCTTATTAATAGCTCCCCATTTACCATTAAGCTTTACAGGTGCTAAGCCCTTAATGAATTTATCAGTATCTTCATACTTAAAAGGAATAGCCTCTTCACCTTTTTTATTTATAAAGCCCCACTTCCCATTAAGTTTTACAGGAGCTAAGCCCTCGCTAAAAATAAAACCATAATCATATTTAAAAGGAATTATTTCCTTGCCTGTTCTATCTATAAAGCCATATTTACCATTAAGCTTTACCGAAACTAAGCCCTCACTAAACCACAAAGCTCTATCGTATTTAAAATCTATAACTACATTACCTTGTCTATTTATAAAACCATACTTACCATTTTGTTTTACTCTCACAAGACCTTCCCAGAAGTGACCAGCATCTACATATTGACACGGAATAACCTCTTCACCTATTTTATTTATAAAACCAAACTTACCATCTTTCTTTATCAAGGCAAGACCATCCTGGAAAGATGCAATATAATCATACTCATAAGGAACAACTAAATTATAGTTTTCATCCAACAAACCATATTTACCATCCTCAGACGCAACCATCAACTCCTTTTCTACAGGTTTCTTCGCTGCAGGTCTCAAATTTTTATTTCTCGAAACAACTTTAGTATTCTTGTGTATCGTTGTCTTTTTTTGCCCCCATGCATCTGCACAACAAAAGAAAAGGGCAAATGCAGCTAATAGAATAAAATTTATCTTTCTCATGTTTTAAAAGGTTATTATTTTCTCTTATATCAGTCTTATTTATAATATATTGTTTTCAAACTACTTCAAAGAAGAACATTTACAAGTCGCATTTATCACATAACGAGTCTGATGCAAATAAGAATAAGGATAACTTTCAAAAATAATAAAAGAAATGACCTTTGCACCTTTTCTTTAGCAACACATTAAAGACAATGCTGTTTATATCGTTATCTTCCTACTACAAATATAACCGTTTTACCTAAATTAAACAAATAAAGCAAAATTAAAGTCTTAAAAAGGACGTAAAATCGCAACAAACACTAACAAGAGCAAAGATATAGCCTTTAAATTAAAAGAAAAGAGCAATAATTAATCAATAAATTAACACCCCAAAAAGAAAGAAGATAGACTTGAAATAGTCAAGAGATAAGGTTATAAACAAAGAAAATGGTGAAAGATTTTCTTCCACCATTCATTAATCGTTTTAAGTATCTATATCTTCTATAGACTTAAGCTTCGTTCTTTGCTACACCAAATGGAGCTACAGTTTTAGATTCTTCTTCTGCTGCAGGCATACCAATTGCGCCAAATTCTTGTTCATAGCGTTGAATATTCTCATTAAGAGCAAACAACAAACGTTTAGCGTTTTCTGGTGCAAGAATCAAACGGCTGTTTACTAAAGCCTTTGGAATTCCTGGCAATACGCTTGCAAAATCTAATACGAATTCTGATCCAGAATGACCAATAAGGACAAGATTTGCATATTTACCTTGTGCAACTTCAGGACTCAACTCTATTCCTAATTCTGGTTGTTGTGTGTTATTTTCTTCCATTTTTATTTATTGTTTAGTTAGAATTCAATTTCTTTGACGAGCTCCATTTCTTAATCTCACTATCACAAAGATAAGTATTTTTTTGATTTAAGCCAAATAAATAAGTGATAAAGCAACGCTAAAAATAAAAAGAGACCAATTACCTCGGTCTCTTTTTACTCTTAAGCAATCATGCTATTATAACCTTTTCAACTCACTATCAACTTATTATATTGATGTAAGATATAAAAGAGTGTTTTTTGACTTACACCTTATTATATTATATAAAGACGAATCAATAACAGCATTACTAATACCTTATCTTATTGTTTTTTACCTTCTCGCTTATCTTTTAATACCTTGATGGTATTCAACAACTCCTTATAGTGAAGCGCATTTACACCCTTAGCTGTCGCTGCAGAAGCGTTTTTCTTAACATAGTCTTCCACCTTATTAATATGTTCTACTACATATAACAGCATATCGGTATTACTTGCTTTGAGCGAAACAGCTCCCTTTTCATTAGAGGTAGATGTAACCAAAGAAGTCAAACGATCTACATACGAACGTTGAAGTGCTCTTCTATATATGTTCTTTCGTTCTACTGGGTTATTAAGAGGTTTCCAAACCGCTTTAAATAGATCATCTAAGTAAGTTGCAGGATTATAATTCTTCTCACTACTTGCATAAGCATTATAAATATTTGTCAATATCGCAGGTGCCATAATTGTGGTTAAAACTTGATCTTGACGGCTGATAATATCTTTTGAAACATCAATACCTACTTTATTTACAATTTCTTCTGGATACAACCAAAGAGGTGCATCAAACACTTGTCGAGATATATAGTCAACTGCTTCTTGCTGACGTGCTACAGGAGTAGGCTGGAATGGAACCATACCTGGCATGTTGTTAATATACTTTGTACCGATATTTTTCATCACATGACCTAAATATCTCTTGAATTGTCCTAACGTTGCTTTATACATTTCAACAAGATCTGCATAATCATCATTCTCTTGTTTGGTCCATTGTGGTAAGCTTGCA
Organism: Prevotella sp.; assembly: GCA_052173735.1. Taxonomy (GTDB): domain Bacteria; phylum Bacteroidota; class Bacteroidia; order Bacteroidales; family Bacteroidaceae; genus Prevotella. Next base: position 23,072 of record JBQMYA010000026.1, on the reverse strand, counting down.
ATCACACGTTTAAGATTCTTTACGCCATAATCACTTGCTTTCATGTTGTTATCACTCAAGTCTTCGATCTGACTTCTTGGGTCTTCATTACGACCTTCTCCACCGAACCACAGCCTACGATTATTGGTTAACACCTTTGTAGTTTCTTTCTTTAGAGCATCTCTTTCTTCATATTCATTTTTAAACTCTGGTCTATAGCTATATCCCCACTTAATTGCCCATAGGTCATAGTCGTTTATTCGTGGGAAAAGTCCTTTTCTACTGATGTTATCTTCGGGTTGAGCTACATAGTTAAAGCGAGCATAATCCATAATAGAAAGGGTATGACCATGTTTCTCTACCCATTCTTTATTACGTAAATTCTCCACTGGTGTAGCGAAACTTGCACCCATATTATGGCGTAAACCTAGCGTGTGTCCAACCTCATGAGACGATACAAAGCGAATAAGTTCGCCCATCAATTTATCGTCAAACTTCATCGTTTGCGCTCCTTTATCGTTTGGTCCACACTGAATCATATACCATGATTTAAGAAGTTTCATAACATTATGATACCAACAGATATGCGTTTCGATGATTTCTCCGCTTCGTGGGTCTACAATACGAGGTCCATAAGCATTCTCAATCTCTGCAGGTAGATAGCGCAACACGTTGTATCGAGCATCTTCCAAGCTCATTCTCGAGTCGTTAGGCCATTCTTTTGCAACAATTGCATTCTTAAAACCAGCCGCCTCGAAAGCCTTGTTCCAGTCGTTCACACCAGCAATAAGATATGGAACCCATTTCTTTGGTGTTCCTGGATCAATGTAATACACAATCTGTTTGATTGGTTCCACCAACTGACCTTTCATATATGCCTTTAAGTTTTTAGGCTCTAAGCGGAACCGAGAGATAAAACTTTCGTTCTCTGTCTTTTGCTCTTTATCCGAAAAAAGGGTAAATCTATTTACAAAATAACCTACTCTATCGTCCCAAATACGTTTTCTCATTGGTGTTTCGGGTAGGATAACAATAGATGTATTCAAACCTAATGTAGCAGAACCACTAGAAGAAGCATTCATCATGCGATTGCTTGAGCTGTATGTTCTGGTATTCTTTAGTTCGATATTCATTGGGAATGCTCTCACTGTATCCACAAAACTACGATCGTCGAGCATTGCGCCCAGCTTTGCTTTCGTCTTCAAATCTGAAGGAAGACCTGTAAAGTTGTTATCTTTAGAGATAAAGTTGGTTACATCAACAAGCATAGAATCTCTTTTCTTTTCGCTCTTTATAATTTTAAAAGAAGCAATAATAGGATCTACGGTTGATGTCTTTAATGAAACTGAAATCGCATCTTTTGGGTCTGCTATCTGTGTTTCTACATACGAGCGAACAAGAATTTGATCATTGCGACGTTCAAAATACACAGTATTGTGATTCACTTCTTCACCTCCAAACGCTCCAAAGCGTTGTGGAACAGAGGTAAATCGGGTTACCATAAGAAAATAACGACCTAACAAATTGTTTGGAATATCGAAATACCACTTATCGTCTATCTTTCTAACTCCAAACATTCCTTCTTGATAAGAGCCACCCTTTTTAATCAATTCTTCATAAGCTGCAGGCTTTTTATCATTCTTTTCTTTGTCTTTACTCTTTGCGTCCTTGTCGTTTTTAGGCTTTTCAACCTTTGCCGAATCGGTCTTTACGCTTTGCCAAAGGTTTGCAGTCATCACCTTTGGAGCAGCACAAACAAAAGTTGTTTGCACCATTAAGCACGCCAACATTGCGTTAATTTTCTTCATTGTGTTATGTTTTTTATTGGATATTATATCTTTTCCAACCTTATTGCCTCAAAATTGTAATGCAAAAAGATTGTCTTTAAGTACATTTACATGCTACAAATATACTATAAAATAATGAATTAGAACACCTTTTGTAGGTTTACATTCTTACCCTTTATGTAATTCAGACATAATAACATTCCTTTTACTCATCAAAAGCATCACTTTTGCAGTGCAATAGCTATGCTTTTACACAGCAACAACATTGCTTTTGTTTTATCCTTCCATTTGTTTTTCTCTCTACAACAAAAGAAGTGCGACACAAACTGTCACCAGCTATGCCGCATTCATCAATTTGTTATCTCAATAACCTATTAGAACTATATTATAAGAAAGAGTGTTTATAGATCGTCTTGCTTGGAACTCTCTTCAAGTTTGCTATTTATTGCATCAAAATAGCTAATTCTAACAAAACAACTTGAGGGAGATTCTATACTGATTATCTCAAGTACTATCGCCCCTTCATTCAACTTCCAAGCTGTATAATATTCGCATTTTCCCTCTCTCAACGATGACATTTTTGAATAATCAGAAGTTGTAAAAGCTCCTGCTTTGAAGGTTTCCGAATGTTGGAATGGCTCTCCATATTTTGAAGTTAGCATCTGTTTAAACTCATTATAATCACTTTCTAACCAAGCCCATGTCTCTCTTGGTGGCAAAATTACAACCACTTTCGACACAATATTACGATTAGGAACCGTAGCAACATATATATTACAATTCATTTTTCCTGCAAAGGTTCCGTTAAATAATCCTATACCTTCTGCTGCTTGTATACTTTTTATTTTCTTAGCCACAAGCTTTTGGGTGAAACTTTCTAGGGTTCCGTTAATGGGAATGCCCATAAATTTAAGATGTTCGTTGGTGTTTTGAGCCATAGCACCTATAAAAGAGAAAACCAATAAAAGGGCTATAAGTATTCTTTTCATCATAGTTTTTGTTTGTTTAGCGTTAGTTTAAATGATATTTGCAAATATAATAACATTTTAATAATACTACAAACTTAGACTATATTTTTTCATTCTCACCCACCCGTTATGTAAATCTGACACAATAGGATTCCTTTTACACTCTAAAAGCATCACTTTTGCAGTGCAATAGCTATGCTTTTACACAGCAACAACATTGCTTTTGTTTTATCCTTAAATTTGTTTTTCTCTCTACAACAAAAGAAGTGCGACACAAACTATCATCAGTTATGTCGCACTTACATTTATTTCATCACCAGCAATAAGTCACTAAGGCATATTACTTAAAGAAAATTTACCTTTATTTATATCATATTGAATTAATAAATAACCCCAAGCGATACCCCAATATTATTGCGATTCAACTTATTTATACCTGCTTCATAATAGCCATAAACCTTTACAAAGCACCAAGTGTTATAGCCTTTAACCACTAAGGGAAAGTGATAAGTAACCGAACCCAATAGCGTTAAGCCCTTAGAATTATAGTAGTCCATATCCTTTTGTAACACCTCTTGGACATACTTCACTACATTATTAATAGGAAATAATATCTATAAATAACGACTTAGGAAAGTGTTTTTATCTAAAATACCTACTTATCATAAGATAATATGTAAAATCCAAGCAAGCATTTCGAAAAGAATAAAGGCGCAAAAGACAGTCTTTTTATTCAATAAGTCTTTTGCAATGTGATACACTTGCTCTAATTTTTGGGTGCGAAAAATAAGGTCATAACTCTTCAATGCAACATAAGTAGCTATCGAAGGCAATAATATAATAATGTTTATATTGTACTTCAATGCCTCAACCACATTGAAAGCGAAAAAACTTTTAAATGCTCTGGTGGTACCACAAGACGGACATGGCATACCTGTTAACCTTTTAAAAGGACATACTTCGATATGTACGTTCCATAAAAGGTTGACCAATAACCACGCAACTCCAGCAAAAAAAAAGATGGATATAATGCGAAGCTCTCGTTTATCGCTGTTCATCTGAAATGCAAAAACAAAGAAAGCGAACATAAATGTCTTGAATATCAAAGTCCAAAGAACAGTTGATGTTCGCCTTCTCAATTTCTCTTTAATTGTTTTTAATTAGAGAACTGTTATCAATTTCTCTAAGTTCTTTTGACGAGTAGCCCCCATTATCAAGAAAAGGTCTACTATATACCATAGCCCCAAACCACTACATGTAATCAATTTCAATGCTCCTAAGGTGGTATCACCAATATAGAAACGGTCGATTCCCAATCCTCCTACCATAAAAGAGATAAGCAATGAGATAAGAGGATCTTTAAATTGAAGCATTGACAACGTTGTTACTTGGTTTGAGTCCATATTCTCAAAGATTTGTCTTACTTGCAACATGCTCTCTTCTGGGAAGTATTTTCCATAAGTAGCAAGCAATAAATTAACGTCTTTTTCCATGTTTGTTATATATAAAAAAATCAATATTTCGTTCTTTTTCTTATCCTTTGCGTTGTAATTCGTTTTTATTCTACTCTGAATAGAATATAATTACTTTACTTGAGATTTATTTTATAGACGCACCAGCAATCTATTTAGTTGCAAAAGACATCCATTTCAACTCTGAAAAATATTTAAATATATTTCTAATATACATTAATTATTATCAACACAAAGATAATAAATTTTACAAAACACACAACATTTCATAACATCTATTTTCATTTACAATGACGAGTTTATAATAAAAATGAATTAATTGCCGCTTTTATCTGTCTTATTAATGTTTTTTCTTTACCAAAAGAAGCAAAACAAAACATCCTTTATTTGTTTAAATAAGATAAAAAATGTACCTTTGCACCCCCTTTTAAAAGGAAGAAACAAAAACATTATTTTTTAGATTTATAGCACATTTATAATTGTAAATAGGATAAGAAACTCTTTATTATCATAGGAGCACACAGAGATTGTGCTTTTAGATTTAAGATTTTAGTAATTTATTAAAGCCAAATTATCATGAAATACAAAATGCTGGTGCTCGATTTAGATGGCACTCTCACTAATAATTATAAGGAAATAACCCCAAAAACCAAAGAAGCTTTGATGCAAGCACAAGCTAAAGGCGTTAGAGTTGTGTTGGCTTCAGGACGTCCAACATACGGTATTACCCCTATTGCAAATGAGCTTATGCTTACCAACTACGGAGGATTTATTCTTGCTTTCAATGGAGGTAAGATTATAGATTATAGCACTCGTGAAACGGTTTTCGAGCAAACGATAGACCAACCCGAAGTAGAAGCATTGTATAACGCCTCTCAAAAGGCAGATTTAGCCATTCTTACATATCAAGAACACGGCATTGTTACAACACAAAAAGAAAACAACTACGTTGAACACGAAGCGTTTATCAATAAATTACCCGTTACACAATACGACAATTTTGTTGAAGATTTGCAATATCCAATCAACAAATGTCTCATCGTTGGCGACCCAACTCCATTGCATGAGCTAGAACTTCAGCTATCAAAAGATTTATTCGGACAAGTAGAAGTGTATCGTTCTGCAGGCTTTTTCCTTGAATGTGTGCCCCCTGGAGTAGACAAAGCGAAGTCGCTCGAGCGTCTTCTTGCAATGGTAAACATCGACAAAGACGATGTTATTGCAGTGGGTGACGGATTCAATGACTTGTCTATGATTGAGTATGCAGGACTCGGAATAGCAATGGATAACGCTCCCCAAGAGGTTAAAAGTCGTGCAAACTTCATTACATCATCAAACGAAGAAGACGGAGTTGCAAAGGTTATCGAAAAGTTTATACTTGAATTAGACACAGAATAATCATTCCATTCCATAAGAATAAGAAGAAGACTGCACCATAATGGTGTAGTCTTTTTTATTATTCCCCACTCCACTTTCTCACTTTACACTTCAATTTCGAATTGAAAAAGCAATGTTTTTAACTTGCAAAAGCATTGAGATTAATGGCTAAAAGCATTGACATTACAAAGCAATTACATAGTTTTTACAATACAAGTACACAATCCATTCTTCTATAAGGCTTTGCATTGCTATCACAACAACATCACACTCCTCATTTTTAATCTTGATTTTTTATTTAATAAGCATCTTTTCACATCACAACAAACCTTATTTCAAACTATAATCTCGCCTTTTTATAAGATGTTGAACGACACTTTTATCGCTCAATTAGAATCGCTCTTGATACCAAAAGAAAGATGGTTAAAAACGTTTTTCTTGTCTTTTTCTGTTGGATTTATTACATTTTTTATTAATTTTGCCACCGATTTGCAGACTGCAAGTTAAGGGGTGCCCGACATTTCGAGCTGAGATTATACCCTAAAACCTGATCTGGATAATGCCAGCGGAGGGAAAAAGGATACCAAGAAACGCCCCTTTTGTTTATTTATATACATTCAAAAGGAAATGAAAAAACCACAAAGTCTAGTATTTTTGCTAGCATGTTGCCCTGCACTTTATGCAGCAACGCCAAAAGAAACCAAGTTAGACACACTAAAGACCTACCAACTTCAAAGCGTACAAGTGACGTCTACACGTGCCAGTAGAACTACCCCTATGGCATTTCAAAACCTCAATAAGCAACAACTAAAAGCTATAAACCACGGACAAGACATTCCTTTCTTGCTCTCATTAACCCCTTCTGTTATCACAACTAGCGATGCAGGAAATGGTATTGGCTACACTTCTTTACGTGTAAGAGGTACAGACCCAAGTAGAATTAACATCACTTCGAATGGCATTCCCATAAATGATGCAGAGAGTTCGCAAGTGTTTTGGGTGAATATGGGCGACTTTGCATCGAGCGTTTCATCAATGCAAATACAACGAGGTGTAGGAACTTCTACCAATGGTAGCAGTGCTTTTGGTGCTACTGTCAATATGGAAACCGAACAAATTGGTATGAATCCTTTCTTATCGGTGGATCTTTCTGCTGGCTCTTACGCTTCTCATAAAGAAACTTTACGCTTTGGAACAGGACTACTTGGAGGTCATTGGGGCATTCAAGGACGCCTTTCTAACATCGGAAGTGATGGTTATATCGACCGAGCATCTGCCAAACTTAATTCTTATTTCGTTCAAGCTGGATACTTTGCAGATAACACTATCGTTAAATTTGTTACCTTTAACGGAACTGAACGCACTTACCATGCGTGGGACTATGCCTCTAAATACGACCAAAGTGTTTATGGAAGAACCTACAACCCCAGTGGTAAAATGGAGAAAGATGCTAATGGTAATCCTCAATTTTATCGTGATCAAACCGACAACTATCATCAACAACATTATCAACTGTTTTGGAATCAATTCTTAAACAAATATTGGACATTGAACGTTGCCTTACATTATACCAATGGAAAGGGTTATTATGAACAATATAAAAAGAATAAAAAGCTATTAGATTACGGATTAGATGCTAACAAGACCAAAGCCACAAGCTCGTTAGTACGTCAAAAATGGCTCTCAAATGACTTCTTCGGAACTATTGCTTCACTTCAGTTTAACAACAAAAAGAATGTTGAAGCTACCATTGGAGGTGGCTGGAACAAATACGATGGCGACCACTATGGATATGTAACATGGGTTGCTAAACCTGTAGATGCATTCTTCCCCTATCATCGTTATTATGACAATAACACTAAGAAAACCGACTTTAATGTTTATTCTAAATTGAATTACACTTTTGTTGAGGGCTTAAATGGATTCGTAGACCTACAATATCGCCACGTAGGAATTAAGATGAACGGTCCTTCTGACGTGATTAATGCAAAAACAGGAGCACTTGTTTACAACCTAAAGAATAACTTTAGCTTCTTTAATCCTAAGTTCGGAGTGAACTATCAGATAAATCCTAACCACCGATTCTATGCAAGTTATGCTATATCTCATCGTGAACCAGTGCGCAACAACTATGAGAACAACCTCAATGCACAACTTGCTTTACCAACAGCAGAACGCTTAAACGACCTTGAAGTGGGCTATCAATTAAGATTAAAGAAGTTCAATGCTGGTGTAAACTTCTACCACATGAATTACAAAGATCAGTTTGTTTTAACTGGAGAGGTAGACAAATTGGGTGAAGCTATTACAAGAAACTTCGCAAAGAGCTATCGTATGGGTGTTGAATTGGAAATGAACTACAAGCCAACATCATGGTTTGAATGGAGCGCAAACGCTACCTTCTCGAAGAATAGAGTGAGCAATGTGAGTGTAACCGACGACAAAGGCGCAACTCAAGTCATTGAAGGTGAATCGCCATTGTCATTCTCTCCAAGCGCAATGTTTAACAACATCTTCACCTTTAACTATAAAGGTTTCAAGGCAATGCTAATCAATCGCTATGTAGGTGAACAATACTTAACCAACACAGGCTTTAAAAATATGGAAGCAAAAGACAAGAATGGCAACCCTGTTCTTGCTACAATGATGCTTAAAAGCTATTGTGTTACCGACCTAGACCTATCTTATAACTTCTCATTAAAGCGTTTAGGCATGAAAGATGCAACCTTTGGAGTGAGCTTCTACAACCTATTTAGCGCAAAATATGACAACAATGGTTGGGTAGCAGCACAATACACAAAGGTAAATAACAAACTAACTGCTGTAAACACATGGGGTCCTTACGATTCAGATGCAGCAGGATTTGCTCCTTCTGCGCCCTTCAATTTCATGGCACACCTATCTTTAAACTTCTAAGATAAAATATGATTACAAGCTATATAGTCCAACATTGGTTAGATATTTTCACCACAATACTCGGTTTAATCTATATTTATTTAGAGTATAGAGCAAGTATTGCGCTCTGGTTTGTGGGTATAATCATGCCTGCTATGGACGTTTATCTATATTATTCGCATGGACTTTATGGCGATGCAGGAATGGCTGTGTACTACACTTTCGCTGGTATTTATGGCTACATGATGTGGAAATGGGGCAACAAGGCAAAGGGTTCGCAACATGGTTCGAGCGACATCTCGTACATGCCACAACGCCTTTACCTTCCCGTTACCCTCATTATGCTTTCCATTTGGGCTGTAACTTACTATGTTTTAGTTACCTTTACCGATAGTAGTGTTCCTGTATTAGATGCTTTTACCAACGCTGCTAGCTTTATAGGGCTATGGGCTTTGGCTAGAAAATACATCGAACAATGGTTATTTTGGATTGTTGTAGACATCATTTGCACCATTCTTTATGTTTATAAAGGCATACCTTTCAAAGCTGGTTTATATGGACTTTATGTCGTTATTGCTATCTTAGGCTGGTTTAAATGGAAGCAAATGATGCTCAAACAAAAAAACATCACCCTACAAGAATGATAAAGAAACTAAACGAAAGTACGCTTTTCGATGCTGTAATTGTGGCTAATGGCTTGTTCCCCACATCGCAATTGGCATGGCATTTCTTAAAAAATAGCCCCTATATATGCTGTTGTGATGGTGCAGGAGCAACCCTCATAGAACACGGATTGACCCCTCATGCCATTATAGGAGATGGCGATTCGTTGCCACAAGCATTAAAAGAGCAGTATCAAGACATTCTACATGTTGTTGAAGAGCAAGACAACAACGATTTAACCAAAGCCACTTTGCACTGCAAAAGCTTAGGTTTTAAACGCATTTTGTATATTGGAGCAACGGGGAAAAGAGAGGATCACACACTGGGCAACATTTCTTTAATAATACGTTATTTTAAAGAATTCAACCTTGAACCTGTGTGTTTAAGCGACTATGGCTACTTTGTTCCTGCCCAAAATACCTGTTCTTTTGAAACAAAGGCAGGCGAGGCGGTGAGCATCTTCAATTTCTCTTGCACCCAATTGCAATCTGAAGGACTGAAATGGAACCTCTATCCCACCTCCGAATGGTGGCAAGGTACGCTCAACAAAGCCACAAACAACATGATAACTATTCGTTCAAATGGATATTATATGCTCTATTTTGAGATATAAAACAAACGAATAAGCTATTCAACAAACAATAAATTGAGAAGCAGAAGACCTCCTTTGGTTTTCTGCTTTCTTGTTTTTATATTACTTTTTACACTCTTTCTTATCTTGATTATTATAAAGAAAAACATCCAAAAACATACAAATTCAAACTTTTAACATAAGTTTCACATTAAAATTGCATAAAAACCTATATTTTTGTAAATATAACTCATCGTAAATATGAACACAAAACACATTATAAGCTCTTGCTTTTTATCGGCGATATTGTGTGCTTCTTGTAGCTCAGGATATCACCTTTCGAATATCACTCGTGAGCGAATACTTATCGACAATAGATATGATACAAGTCCAGATGCCGACGCAAACAAGTTTATGGAGCCCTTTAAGCATCGTGTAGACAGCATTATGGCACCCGTAGTGGGTACTACTTCGATGCCATTAGCAAACTACCGACCAGAGAGTCCGCTATCTAATTTACTATCAGATATTCTTGTTTGGGGTGCAAAACCCTATCAACAACAAGTGGATTTCGCTGTTTATAACATCGGAGGCATAAGAGCTGCATTTGCAAAAGGCGACATTACGGTGGGTGATGTGGTGGATGTTGCTCCATTTGAGAATAAGATTTGTTTCTTAAATCTTAGCGGAGAGAAGGTGATGGAGCTGTTTAAGCAAATCGCTTCTACTGGTGGTGAGGGCGTAAGTGGCGCAGTTCACCTCGAGATAACAAAGCAAGGTGAATTGAAAAAGGCTCTTATCAACAACCAACCAATAGACTCTAACAAGCAATACCGCATCGCAACACTCGACTATTTGGCTCAAGGTAACGACAAGTTAGAGGCTTTTAAGAGTAAAGCGAATGTGCTTTCGCCTCAAGACTATCATAGTAATGTGCGATTTATTATTATGGATTACTTCAGAGAGGCAGCCAAACAAGGCAAAAAAGTGGGTGCAAAGGTGGAAGGACGAATCACTATTTTGCCCTAAATATTCATTCATTTATTGAGAAAAAGACAATGAAAAAACTCATTATAGCACTCAGTTTAGCTACTACATTCGTTACAACAAAAAGTGAAGCACAAACCAATAGTCAAGCAAATGCCACCCACAAGGGCGTAAAAGAATTGGTTATTTTGCACACTAACGACACACATAGCTGCATATATCCATTGAACCCACAACTTGCCGACACGCTAAAAGCTGGTCGAGGAGGCTTTCTTCGTCGCATAGCCATGTTGAAAGAGGAACGCAAAAAGAATCCAGATCTATTGCTATTCGATAGTGGTGACTTTTCGCAAGGGTCGCCCTACTACACTCTTTTCAAAGGAGATGTGGAAGTAGGACTAATGAATAAAATGCATTATGATGCCGTAACAATTGGTAATCACGAGTTCGATTTCGGCTTAAAGAATATGGAACGACTCTTTAAAAAGGCGAACTTCCCCATCGTTTGTGCTAATTACGACTTCACAGGAACACCTCTTGCAAAGATTGTTAAGCCTTATATCGTTTTGAAACGCAAGGGAGTTAAGATTGGTGTGTTTGGTCTTTCTCCTCAATTAGATGGTTTGGTGGACGCTAAGAACTATGAAACGGTGCGTTATATCAATCCTATCACTGCTACCAACGAGGTGGTATCGACTCTTAAAAACAAAGAAAAATGCGACCTTATTATATGTATCTCGCATTTAGGTTGGACTGAAAAGATGATGAACGACCAAATTCTTATCCCTCAAACTCGCTATGTAGACTTGGTGTTGGGCGGTCATTCACACACTTTCTTTGAAACTATTAGAACCCATAAAGACCTTGATAGCAACACTGTTTATAACGATCAAAACGGCAAAAGCGGTATCTTTATCGGGAAGATGACCATCAAAATGTCGAAGAACAAACGCTAATGCTTTTTCAATCTCACTCCCCTTACTAAGAGGAGCTGTGAGTTCGCCAAATAAAAGCAATGCAATTACCTTGCAATAGCACTGCAATTACGCATCAATCTCAATGCTTTTACATGCTAACAGCAATGCAATTAAAATAATATACAAATATAATTCAAAGAAAAGAGTTTTGCTATAACGCAATATTGCACTGCTCTTTTCTAACAAACAACAACAGTTCTTACCTATAAAAACAAAAAGGAAAAGAAATTTATCACACAATATACAATATTGAATACAGCGACAAAATAACTTTCAGGAGTTACTTTTACACACTGCTTATATATAGGATATATACTATATATTGCTATTTAATTATTAATTTTCAAAATCAATAACAATTTTAAATTTATTATCTCACAATGAAAAAAATTTTTACTCTTTTATTACTCTGCGTATTATGCCTCAATACGAGTGCTCAATCATCAACAAACAAAATTGTTCTTTCTATCGCTCCCAACACAACAGAAGTTCAATTTGCAGTAAAGCTTGATGGAGCAACAAGCTACTCAATAGATTTTGGAGAAGGAGAAGGTGTCAAAACTTTTGAAAATACTATCGGAGAATTTATAACAACTAAGTACACTTTCGCTAGTCCCAAAACAGAAGAACGTGAAATAACTTTAGATGCAACAAATATCATTACACTCCGTTCTACAAATAGTAAAGCAATTAATGGTATCAAAGAGATTATTTCTGATAAAATTAAAGATATAGGCTTTGTAAGTACCTCACTTAATGCCTATTCTTCATTAGACATGTCACAATGCCCCGCATTGGTAAATGCAGTATTCATCGGCTCAAATCTTGAGATTGTTAAATTACCTGCAGGTAAAACGCTTGAAAGTATTCAGATTAGTGCAAGCTGGTCGGGCGAAAAGAAGTCGCTAAAAGCAATCAACTTAAATGATGCAGAAGGGTTAAAGTCGATCCTTATTACCGATGCTATACTCACAGAAGTAGACCTTACAAAGCAAAAAAACATCGAAACTCTCTGTATTTACAATCCTAATAAAATAGGTTTACGAAGAATTAAAGGCGCAAAAGATTTAAAGAAAATTACCCGTTTAAACTTAAATGGTAACAACTTGGGCTTCGATCAAATACCTGATAGATATGTAGATGAAGCTCCTCTTGAACAATTTCAATATACTCAAACTTATTATTACCTAGACAAGAGCAAGATAAACAATACAACAATCGACTTAAGTCATTTGCTAAAAGCTAAAGGTATTGCTACTAGTGAACAGTTTTCTTCATTCAAATGGGTATGGAAAGCAAAAAAAAGTGATAAATTTACAGATGTTCCTCAAAAGTATATAAAAGAAGAAGATGGTAAATTTACTCTTGACCCTACTCCTTTAAATACAGATAAATTTATTGTTGCAGTGAGAATGACCAACCCGGGTTATCCTGAAATTGGTGGAACAAAGAAATATCTACAAAGTTACAACATTACCCTTACCAAAGGAACAACTAATGATATAGAAAATATTTCTACAAAAGAAAGTGTGAACATCGTCGTTACATCTGATGGCGTTCTACTTAACACTGAGAACCCTAGTCAAGTAAGCATCTTCAATGTAAATGGCAAAAAGGTATGGGAAGGTATTGCCCCTGCAAATGTTTCGCTACAAAAGGGTGTTTACATTCTTAAAACAGCACACAGAAACACTAAGTTCGTTCGATAACAAGGCAACAAAAAGTACCTATTAAATCAATAAAGGCTGAAATCTCTATCTAGATTTCAGCCTTTTATTTTTCTTCCTATAAAAGTTTTTTTACAAAGTATCTAAAACTTTGCGTATATTATCTATTTATTCGCTCAATCATTATTTCCTTTTGGGTGCAAAAGAAGTGCTCTAAGGGCACATTTATTGAACAAATGAAGAATTTACTTACTATGAACAAGAAATATCCTCAGAGTCTTCTATTTTGTGAAAACAGAAGAACTAAAAGAAAGGAGAAGTGAGAGTGCTTGTTAAAGAGACGGACAACCCATAAAAAAATATCTGGATATAAAAAAGAGGAAATAAACCGAAGTCTATTTCCTCTTCTTATGAATGATAGAAGAACGTTATTGTTCGTTTTCTGCTACTTCTTTTTCAGCGAAATCGAGCACGTTTTTCTTATTAGCTTGCATTCTATCGTAAACTTCTTTCGAACCAACGATGATCTTATCCCACTTGCGAAGACCTGTACCTGCTGGTATTAAGTGACCGCAAATTACGTTTTCTTTCATGCCTTCTAGGTAGTCTACCTTACCACGAATTGCAGCTTCGTTAAGTACTTTAGTTGTTTCTTGGAACGAAGCAGAGCTCATGAAGCTCTTTGTTTGCAATGCAGCACGGGTGATACCTTGTAGGATCTGAGTTGATGTTGCAGCAACTGCATCACGAACTTGAACCAAACGAAGGTCACGACGCTTGAGATTAGAGTTCTCGTCACGTAAACGACGAACAGAGATGATTTGTCCTGGACGTAGACTTTCAGAGTCTCCTGCATCTACAACAACTTTCTTACCCCAGATACGATCATTTTCTGCAGCGAAATCAAGTTTATCTACCATCTCTTGTTCAAGGAATGTAGTGTCACCTGGATCGTTGATTTGAACCTTACGCATCATCTGACGAACAATGATTTCGAAGTGCTTATCATTAATCTTCACACCTTGTAGGCGGTAAACGTCTTGTACTTCATTTACGATATATTCTTGAACGGCAGTAGGACCCTTAATTGCTAGGATGTCACCAGGAGTGATAACACCATCTGAAAGTGGTGTTCCTGCACGCACAGCATCGTGTTCTTGAACCAAGATTTGCTTAGACAAGCTTACTAAGTACTTGCGTTGTTCGCCTGTTTTAGATGTTACAATGATTTCACGATTACCACGTTTTACCTTACCCATGGTTACCTCTCCGTCAATTTCTGATACAACTGCTGGGTTAGATGGGTTACGAGCTTCGAACAACTCGGTTACACGTGGAAGACCACCAGTGATGTCTCCTGCTCCACCAAGAGCACGTGGAATCTTCACAAGGCGTTGACCTGTCTTAATCATTGCACCATCTTCGATAACAACGTGTCCACCTACAGGGAAGTTATATGTTCCTATTACGTGTCCCTTAGCATCAAGGATGTCGCAGGTAGGAATCATTGTCTTATCTTTCGAATCAGTAATAATCTTCTCTGTCAAACCAGTTGTTTCGTCGGTTTCTGCGTGATAGGTCTTTCCTTCTACAACATCGTTGAAGCGAACTTTACCTGCGTATTCTGAAACGATTACGGCGTTGAATGGGTCCCACTTAGCAACTAGGTCTCCCTTGCTCACTTTGTCACCATGTTTAAAGTAGAGTGAAGAACCATAAGGCACGTTCATTGTAGAAAGAACGATATTTGTATTAACGTCAACAAAACGTACTTCTGCAAGACGACTCACTACCATTTGGCAGTTAACTTCTTTGTCTCCATCAGTTTCTACATAAGGAACGGTACGTAATTCGTCGAACTCTAGGCGTGAATCGTTCTTAGCAACGATTGAAGCATTAGCGGCTGCGTTACCAGCAACACCACCGGCGTGGAAGGTACGAAGTGTCAACTGTGTACCTGGCTCACCAATAGCTTGCGCTGCAATGACACCAACTGCCTCTCCATTTTGTACCATTCGGCTTGTAGCAAGGTTACGACCGTAACACTTCATACATACTCCGTGCTTGCTTTCGCAAGTTAGTACAGAACGTATTTCAACGCTTTCGATTGGAGATGCTTCAATGATTTGAGCCTTATCTTCTGTGATTTCGTCACCAGCAGCAACGATAAGAGCACCTGTTGTTGGATGAATAATATCGTGAACAGACACACGTCCGAGAATTCTTTCAGAAAGAGTAGAGATGACTTCATCACCATTCTTTAAAGCTGTACATACCAATCCACGCAATGTTCCACAGTCTTCATCATTGATAATTACGTCGTGTGAAACGTCAACCAAACGTCTTGTTAAGTAACCTGCATCGGCAGTCTTCATCGCAGTATCCGCCAAACCTTTACGAGCACCGTGAGATGAGATAAAATACTCAAGCACACTCATACCTTCTTTAAAGTTTGAAAGAATTGGGTTCTCGATAATTTGTTGTCCTTCGGCACCTGCCTTTTGAGGCTTAGCCATCAAACCACGCATACCTGAAAGCTGTTTAATCTGGTCTTTAGAACCACGAGCTCCAGAGTCGAGCATCATATAAACAGCATTAAAGCCTTGATCTGCTTCGGTCATCTCTTTCATCAAGATATTTCCGAGTTGGTTGTTTACATGTGTCCAAGTATCAATTACTTGATTATAACGCTCGGTATCAGTAATGAAACCCATGTTATAATTCTCTGTAATTTGACGTACTTCTTCGTGACCTTTTTCAACAATACCTTCTTTTTCTTCAGGAATAATGATGTCATTGAGGTTAAATGAAAGTCCTGCAACATAAGCCATGCGGTATCCTAAGTTCTTAATTCCATCTAGGAACTCGCTTGCACGTGCCATACCTACAGCCTTAATAACATCAGAAATGATATTACGTAAGGTCTTCTTAGAAATAATATCGTTGAAATAACCTACTTCTTCAGGAATAATTCCGTTAACAATTACACGTCCAACAGAAGTCTCTACCATGCGTTTTTGTAAGCGACCATCAACAAGGTCGTTAACAACGACCTTAACAGGAGCATGCAATTCGCACTTACCTTCATTGTGAGCGATGATTGCTTCTTCAGGTCCATAGAATGTTAAACCTTGTCCTTTAGCACCTGGACGAATCTTTGTGATATAGTAAAGACCAAGTACCATGTCCTGAGAAGGAACGGTGATAGGTGCTCCGTTGGCTGGGTTTAGAATGTTATGGCTTTGAAGCATCAACACTTGTGTTTCAAGAATAGCTTCATTACTCAATGGAAGGTGAACCGCCATTTGGTCTCCATCGAAGTCAGCATTGAACGCAGTACATGCCAATGGATGCAACTGAATTGCTTTACCTTCGATAAGTTTTGGCTGGAATGCTTGTATACCAAGACGGTGAAGTGTAGGAGCACGGTTAAGAAGAACGGGATGTCCCTTCATAACGTTCTCAAGAATATCCCAGATAACTGGCTCTCTGCGGTCTACAATCTTCTTCGCACTCTTAACGGTCTTTACGATTCCACGCTCGATCAACTTACGAATAATAAATGGTTTGTATAGCTCGGCAGCCATAAGTTTTGGCAAACCGCACTCTCCCATTTGTAACTCTGGACCGACAACGATTACCGAACGTGCAGAATAGTCAACACGCTTACCCAAAAGGTTTTGACGGAAACGTCCTTGTTTTCCTTTTAGTGAGTCTGATAAAGACTTCAATGGGCGGTTGCTTTCGCTACGAACTGCTGAGCTCTTGCGTGAGTTATCGAACAAACTGTCAACAGCTTCTTGCAACATACGCTTTTCGTTACGAAGAATAACTTCTGGAGCTTTGATCTCAATAAGTCTCTTCAAACGGTTGTTACGTATGATAACACGGCGATAAAGGTCGTTCAAGTCTGATGTCGCAAAGCGTCCACCATCTAGTGGAACCAAAGGACGAAGCTCTGGTGGAATGATTGGAATAATCTTTAAAATCATCCATTCAGGTCGGTTGACGTTTGCACTACCACGGAATGCTTCTACTACTTGAAGACGTTTTAGCGCATCTGCCTTACGTTGTTGACTTGAGTCGTTGTTTGCACGATCACGTAATTCATAAGAAAGTGAATCGAGATCAAGACGAGCAAGAAGATCATAGATTGCTTCTGCACCCATCTTTGCAATAAACTTATTGGGGTCTTTATCGTCGAGTAGAGCGTTATTAGGATCGATTTGTGTATCGATGATATTCAAATATTCATCTTCTGTTAACAAGTCCATCTTGTGTGAACCGTTCACTTCCTCTCCTTCGCTATTTGTTCTACCTGCGAATACACCAGGTTGAATAACGACATAACGCTCGTAATAAATTACAGTATCGAGTTTCTTTGTTGGCATTCCCAACAAATAACCCATTTTATTAGGTAACGAACGGAAATACCAAATGTGAGCAACAGGCACAACTAGGTCGATGTGTCCAGAGCGTTCACGACGCACTTTCTTTTCGGTTACCTCAACACCACATCGGTCGCACACGATTCCTTTGTAACGAATACGTTTATATTTACCGCAAGCACATTCATAATCTTTTGTAGGACCGAAGATGCGTTCGCAGAATAAACCGTCACGTTCTGGTTTATATGTACGATAGTTAATGGTCTCAGGCTTTGTAACCTCACCAAACGAATTTTCCAAAATCTCTTCAGGAGAAGCAAGACTAATGGTAATCTTCGTGAAATTATTTTTTATTTTTGTATCTTTCTTAAAAGCCATGTTTACTTATAATTAGGGTTCTTATAATGAATAAGAATTAATCCAACTTGATACTTAAGCCTAAGCCTCGAAGCTCGTGCAATAACACATTGAGTGATTCTGGGATACCTGGTGTTGGCATTGGATCACCTTTAACAATTGCTTCATAAGCTTTACTACGTCCAACGGTGTCGTCTGACTTAACAGTTAGAATCTCTTGTAACACGTGACTTGCACCAAATGCTTCAAGAGCCCAAACTTCCATCTCTCCAAAACGCTGTCCACCAAATTGTGCTTTACCACCAAGAGGCTGTTGAGTGATGAGAGAGTATGGACCAATGCTACGTGCGTGCATCTTGTCTTCCACCATGTGTCCTAGTTTCAAGAAGTATGTTACACCTACTGTTGCAGGCTGGTCGAATTGTTCTCCTGTTTCTCCATCGTAAAGATGTGTTGAACATAGGTGAGGCAATCCTGCTTTTTCTGTCCACTCTGATAGGTCATCAAGCTTAGCACCGTCGAAGATTGGAGTTGCAAACTTAACGCCTAGCTTCTTACCTGCAGCACCTAAAATCGCTTCGAAGATCTGTCCTAGGTTCATACGAGAAGGCACACCAAGTGGGTTAAGCACCAAGTCTACAGGACGACCGTCCTCTAGGAATGGCATATCTTCCATTCTAACAACCTTAGATACAATACCCTTATTACCGTGACGACCTGCAAGTTTGTCACCAACACCAATCTTACGCTTCTTAGCAATGTAAACTTTTGCCATTTGAAGGATTCCTGATGGAAGTTCATCTCCAATAGAAATAGCGAACTTGCGACGTTTTAATTCTGCGTCTAAGAGTTTGTATTTGTGGATATAGTTCATTATCAATTGCTTGATAAGACCATTTGTGTGCTCGTCACTTGTCCAACCTCCTGCTTGAATACCATCGTATTCAAGGTTCTTTAGGATCGTTGTTGTGAACTTGCTACCCTTAGTTACGATTTCAGCTCCTGTGTAATCTTTTACTCCTTCAGATACTTTATCTTCTGTAAGAACAAGAAGTTTATCTACAAGAATATCTTTTAAGTCGTTATTCTTTGCTTCGTATTCTTCTTCAAGACTAGCTAGAAGAACTTTATCTTGTTTCTTTGTCTCACGAGTCTTAATAGCTCTTGAGAAGAGTTTCTTATCGATAACAACACCACTTAGTGATGGGTTGGCTTTCAAAGAAGAGTCTTTAACATCACCAGCTTTATCTCCAAAGATAGCACGAAGAAGTTTCTCTTCTGGTGAAGGATCGCTTTCTCCCTTTGGAGAGATCTTTCCAATAAGAATATCACCTGGTTCAATGCGAGCACCTACACGAACAATACCATTATCGTCGAGGTCTTTTGTTGCTTCTTCACTTACGTTTGGAATATCGCTTGTGAACTCTTCAACACCACGTTTTGTTTCTCTCACGTCTAATGAATACTCATCTACGTGAACAGATGTAAGAATATCGTCACGAACAATACGCTCACTTAGTACGATAGCATCCTCATAGTTATAACCCTTCCAAGGCATATATGCAACTAAAAGGTTACGTCCTAGAGCCAATTCGCCGTTTTCTGTAGCGTATCCTTCGGTTAGAATATCACCTTGTTTCACTCTTTGTCCCTTTGTACAGATAGGACGTAAGTCGATGGTCATATTCTGGTTGGTACGACGGAACTTAGGAACTCTATATTCTTTTAACGCTGGTTCGAAGCTTACGAAATCTTCCTCTTCTGTACGATCGTAAAGAATACGAATGGTTGTTGCATCTACATAGTCAATAACACCATCTCCTTCTGCTGTAATCATGGTTCGTGAATCTTCACAAACTTTCTTCTCTAAACCTGTTCCTACGATAGGAGCATCGTTATGAAGAAGTGGAACTGCCTGACGCATCATGTTACATCCCATCAAAGCACGGTGACCGTCGTCGTGTTCTAAGAATGGAATCAAGCTAGCAGAAACAGAAGCAATCTGTTGAGGTGATACGTCTACAAGATCAACATGTTCTGGTGCAACAACTGGATAGTCGGCATCTTGACGACATTTTACGGTTGTACGGATAAATGAGCCATCTACTGTTAGTGGAGCATTTCCCTGACCAATAATCTTGTTTTCTTCTTCTTCAGCTGTAAGATAAACAACATCTTTATTGTCCATCTCTACTTTTGAATCCTTAACTGTACGGTAAGGAGTTACAATAAATCCTAGGTCGTTGATGTTTGCATACACACAAAGAGACGAGATAAGACCAATGTTTGGACCTTCAGGACTCTCAATTGGACACAAACGACCATAGTGTGTATAGTGAACGTCACGAACCTCAAAGCCTGCACGCTCACGAGATAAACCACCAGGACCTAAAGCTGACAAACGACGTTTGTGGGTTACTTCGGCAAGTGGGTTGGTTTGGTCCATGAACTGAGACAATGGGTTGGTTCCGAAGAATGAGTTGATTACACTAGAGATGGTCTTAGCATTGATAAGATCTGTTGGTGTAAACACTTCATTGTCACGTACGTTCATACGTTCACGGATTGTTCTGCTCATACGAGCCAATCCTATAGAGAATTGATTAGCTAATTGTTCGCCAACATTGCGCACTCTTCGGTTTGAAAGGTGGTCGATATCATCGACTGTTGCATTCGAATTGATCAGCTGAATCAAATAACGTATAATTGCGATGATGTCATCTTTGGTAAGAACACGAGTATCCATATCAATCTCAAGTCCTAACTTACGATTGATACGGTAACGTCCTACTTCTCCTAAATCGTAACGCTTGTCTGAGAAGAATAGATTTTGGAATACTTCACGTGCACTTGTATCGTCTGCAGGGTCTGCATTACGCAATTGACGATAGATATAGTTAACAGCTTCTTTCTCTGTATTACTTGGGTCTTTAGCAAGTGTGTTAAAAATCAAAGAATACTTATTGGCCATTTCAGAGTCTTTGTGCAACAATATGGTTGAACAGCCACTGTCTAGGATGTCTTCCATATTCTCTTCTGTAATCTCTGTCTCACGATCCATGATCATCTCATTACGTTCGATAGAAACTACTTCGCCTGTATCTTCGTCAACAAAGTCTTCATTCCAAGTCTTTAATACACGAGCAGCTAACTTTCTACCAATAGATGCCTTCAAAACTTTCTTGTTAACCTTAACTTCTTCGGCTAAATCAAAGATTTGAAGAATATCATTATCAGTTTCATAACCGATAGCTCTCAAAAGAGTTGTAACAGGTAATTTCTTCTTACGATCGATATAAGCATACATTACGTTGTTTATATCGGTCGCAAACTCGATCCAAGAACCTTTGAATGGAATGATACGAGCAGAATAAAGCATTGTACCATTTGCATGAACGCCTTGTCCGAAGAAGACACCAGGAGAACGATGCAACTGGGCAACTACTACACGCTCAGCTCCATTAATCACAAAAGTTCCATTATGAGTCATATAAGGAATAGTACCCAAGAAAACGTCTTGGATAAATGTACCGAAATCTTCATGATCTGGATCGGTACAATACAATTTCATCTTTGCCTTTAAAGGAACACTATAAGTTAGTCCACGCTCTAGACACTCGTCAATTGAATAACGAGGAGGATCAATATAATAATCTAAAAACTCAAGAACGAAATTGTTACGTGTGTCAGTTATAGGGAAGTTTTCTGCAAACACCTTATATAAGCCATCGTTCTTACGCTCCTCTGGTGGAGTATCTAACTGTAGGAAGTCTCTAAAGGACTTTAATTGCACGTCGAGAAAATCCGGATATGGCATCGGATTATGCACACTTGCAAAGTTTATTCTATTATCAACAATTTTTGAAGCCATCAATATTTGTATGTATTTATCTACAAAATAATTTCATTAAAGACACAAAATGGTTAGAATTCACCTACTTAGTAAATTCTAACCACAATTGTTTTATCTAGCAAAAGACATCAAAGTCTTTGCAAATTAGATGGGAATTAAATTACTTTAATTCAACTTTAGCACCAGCTTCTTCGATTGCTTTCTTCAAGTTCTCAGCTTCATCTTTAGAAAGACCTTCTTTGATTGTTGCAGGAGCACCATCAACTAGATCTTTAGCTTCTTTCAAACCTAAGCCACAAGCTTCTTTAACTGCCTTAACAACTTGTAGTTTTGCAGCACCAGCATCAGTAAGAACTACATCAAAAGATGTTTTTTCTTCAGCAGCACCAGCAGCGCCAGCAGCAGGACCAGCTGCTACAGCTACAGCAGCGGCTGCAGGTTCAATACCATATTCTTCTTTAAGAACAGTTGCTAACTCATTTACTTCTTTAACTGTCAAATTTACTAATTCTTCAGCAATAGCTTTAATATCTGCCATCTTATTTTATTTTTTAATTATTCGTTATTATGTTTATTTATTATCTTATTCAGGACGCTCTCCTAAAGTTTTTAAAACTCCATGGATAGTATTGCCACCTGATTGTAAAGCTGAAATGACGTTCTTTGCAGGAGATTGCAACAAAGCAACAATCTCAGCAATAACTTCATTCTTGCTCTTAATTGAAACAAGTTCTTCAAGCTTGTCTGCTCCTACATATAAACTTTCTTCTGCATATGCAGCTTTAAGAGAAGGAACACCTTGCTTTGTATACTCTTTCAATAATTTTGCAGGACTGTTCGCTATATTTGTGAACAATACAGCAGTATTACCTGTTAAACAACCATACAAAGGTTCAAAATCAATCTCAGATGCTTCAAAGGCCTTGTGTAAAAGAGTGTTCTTTATAACAAGCATCTTTATTTCATTTTTGAAGCACTTACGACGCAATTCACTTGTTGTCTCAGCATTTAAACCAGTAACATCTACAAGATAAAAATGTGGATAAGACTTAAGTTTCTCGCCTAACTCAACGATTATAGTATCTTTTACTTCTTTCTTCATTGTACAAAACTTTTAGAGTTATTCAACTG
>JBQMYA010000025.1:0-32886 GCA_052173735.1 Prevotella sp. | reverse complement strand
CATAAATGGTGCGGAATGAATAGGTAATATCTATTTGTTCCGCACTTTTATTTTATCTTTATTTTACATAATCGTTTGACAGTTGTATTTCTCTTTCGTTATCAATTGTATAAATCTTGTAAGAAATAGGACCTTTTGCCCAAAGTTTTTATGTATAATAATATGTTTATAAAATCTGTTTATAATTTGCAACTTATTTGTATCTTTGTCATTGTTGTATAGATCTTGTGTCAATAATTTGATGAGTTTGCAATACAACTCACCTGTAAGTATTGCAGAACAAAAATGAACAAGAATCTATATTATTCGAAAATCAACCCAAACAATTAAAATGACTTCAATAGAAATGACCTCATTCAAGACTTTCTTGCAGACTTTTCTGCCACTGAAACCCTATTCAAAGGGTTTTGTTAAGCCTGTTTTAATGACTTGTGCGCTATCTTTTTTCAGTGTATCAAGCTATGCGCAAGACTTTAGAACCTTGCGAGATATAAAGGTAAACGACACTGCTCTCGACCTTTCCACAACCAATTGCAAAGTTATTCCTCGTAATGCCATGCACTCACGTTATCGCCTTCAGTCGCTTATCTTACCCCTTCACCTCGACTCTGTGGGCTCTCAAGCGTTCTTTGCGTGCAAAAATATAGAAGGAACATTGCGTTTTCCAGCTACAACAAGGGTTGTAGGTGTAGCTGCATTCAATGGTTGTAGTAAGCTAACCGAACTTTCGTTCGATGGCGCAACACGTTTAGATGCCTTTGCTTTTGCCAATTGTCGTGGGCTACGTGTTGTGCGTTTGTCAGCAACTGTTCCCCCTATTTGTGCCGATAATGCTTTCGATGGAATCGACTTAAATAAAGTTCAGCTCATAGTTCCTGCTCAATCACGCAAAGAATATCGCAAGGCTCAGGGCTGGCGACATTTCTTTGGAAAGCAAGAAGAGGCGAACGTGTGTCGTCCCGAACAAATACTAGTACCTCGTCCACTCACACTTGAGGTTTATTCTGCCGATAATTCTACTAAAAATTTAGATAAGAAAGCTAAAACAAACACCCTTCTTCCACTTCAATGGACAAAGGTTGTGGGGGTAGAAGCACCTCAAGAATTGGCAAATGAGAAGATGCAAGCAGAACGAATACTTGGCGAACGCACCGTATTTGCTAAAGGACGTCGTGGCGTTGGAGCTGTAGTTCGCCTTCAACTTGATGCTTCTCTCACCAATGATGAGGCTTATACCTTAGATATTTCAAATAAAGGAGTGGTGATTAAGGGTAAAACAGCAGCAGGAGTGTTCTGCGGATTGATGACACTCGAGCAACTTTGTATTGGTAATGGCGTTGCGGCTCGTTCGATAGAAATACCCGCTTTGCACATAAAAGACCAACCACGTACGGCTATTCGTGAACTAATGGTAGATCCTGTGCGTCATTTTATTCCCTTTGAAGACCTTAAAAGCTATGTTGTTGAAATGGCTCGCTACAAGTATAACGCCCTTCATTTGCACTTAGTAGACGACCAAGCATGGCGAATTGAAATCAAGAAATATCCCGAACTCATCGAAAAGGCGTCCGATCGCATTGGAATGGACGACATGCCAGAACGCATTAGTGGTTATTATACACAAGATCAGATGAGAGAATTGGTGCAATTTGCAGCTAAATACCATGTAATGGTAATACCAGAGGTTGAACTTCCAGGTCATGAAGTGGCTGCAATACATTGTTACCCACAGCTTTCATGTGCTAAAAAGCCTGTTCCTATTCGTCTAACTTGCGGAGTTAGCAACGATTTGTTTTGTCCTGCAGAGCCATTTGTGTACGAATTCTTTAATAATGTATTGAAAGAATTGGCTGATATCTTCCCTGCTCCCTATGTACATCTAGGTGGTGATGAAGCAGGTCAGCCCCCATTAGGTGCTTGGAGCAATTGTTCTGCATGTACAGAGTTGAAGAAAAAGGAGGGATTTAAAGAGAATTGGGAACTACAACAATATCTTTTCGACCGCATTATTCATCAACTTAAGTTGTTAGGAAAGAAACCTATGTATTGGTATGAGCAAGAATTTAAAACCATTCAGCCTGGTTGTGTGGTGTATGCGTGGCGACATGGATTAACAAAAACAGCCATAGACGCTGCTGTTCGCAACAATGTACAGATAATGCTTTGCCCTGGTGAACACTGTTATCTAGACTATCCCGAGCAAAAAGGAGACATGCCCGAAGTGAATTGGGGTATGCCTGTAACCTCGTTAGAACAGACTTACAAGCTAGATCCTGCGTGGGGACAAGACGATAACTTTGTTCGTAACACCTTGATGGGCGTTAGTGGAACGCTATGGAGTGAGAGTATCAACTCAACCGAGCGTCTTTTCTATCAAACATTTCCACGTGCTGCGGCTCTAGCAGAAGCGGGTTGGAGTATGCCCGAGCGTCGAAATTACACCGATTTCCTTCGTCGAATGAAGCCATTAACCGATGATATGCTTCGTCGTGGCATAGCGGTGAACGCTAAATAAAGTAGAGATAAGGGTAGAATGGCTTATCAACCAAGCCTTAAATGACTTTTGAACAAGAAAGAAATAAGGGTGAGTTAAGAAAATAAAAATATCTGTTGCTACGATAATCATATCGTTCTAGGCATGCAATATAACTCCCATTTCATGTCTTTTCCATTGCCCCTCTCTTTCAACCCCAAATCATCTATCATTAGGTAGTGATATGATTATGAAATAAAAGGATTGAAATTGCATTGCATTTTCAATCCTTTTGCGTTGTAATAGCATTGCTTTTACATCGAAATACCAATGCTATTGGTGAACGACTGAAGTGACTTTTGCTATGAGTATTTAACATTTTTAATAATCATATCCCCATAAATGAGGATGCGTTTAATTGAATAAATGCCTAAAAGTCGCTATTTCTGCATTTTTTAGTTTTACAAAATCACTATAAAAAGGTATTGTATATATCGTTAAATACCCATACTTTTGCCCTCGTAATTAATTCAAAAAATAAATGAAAACTAAAAACTTAATAATGCCTTTGGTGGCATTTTGCGTGTTAGGACTTAGCTCTTGTGGCGAAAATGATAGTCCAGCATTTAGTTCTAATGTACTGAAAAATACCGAATTGAGAAGTATTCTTACCTCAAAGGGTTTCTCTTTCGATAAAGAAGGAAAGTTAGAACTGAACGAACTTGCTACTTCTACCGTTTCACTTGACCTTAGTAGTACGAAACTTACAGACCTTTCAGGTTTGGATATTCTGCCAAATTTGAAAGAAGTAAAACTCTCTAACAATGGATATGGACCAACTTTCGACTTTTCTGCATTGCCTTCGCAAATAACAAGCGTAGACTTAACGGGCAATAACATCTATGATTTTGAAGGATTAGTAGACGTTAAGATCGAAAATGAGGAGCCTAAAACAACCATTCTTCGTGATTTTAAAAAGCTATATCTACCTACAACAGCCAAATATAATGTAGAAGATTTGATGCCTTACTATCTTCTTAAAGGACAAGAAGCAGACATGCAAATGGCAGATGCAACGGGTAAGATGCAGAAATACAATACCATTAGAGAAATTCCCGATGCTACATTCAACTCTTATGTAAAGACCTTGTATCCAAGTATGTATGTAGATGGCAACCACATCGACATGGCTAAGGTGCCAACACTTGCCGATCAAGGTCATAGTTTCTTGTATCAACCAGACGAAGAAGAGGCTCCTGAGTCGCTTGAAGGTATCGAATATTTTGTAAATAACCCTTATTTAAAAGATTTCTATGTGGCTTTAATCTTGGAAAAACCTTATTCTGTGGGTCGTTTAATGCCTCGCTCAAACATAACAGGATTGGTAATTGGTAAAACAGAGATAGCAGGTGGAGTGGATTTGTCGAAAGCTACGAAGTTAGGATTCTTGGTTTTGTCAAATTGTTCAAGTATAACAGCACTCGATTTGTCGCATACTAAGATCTGTAATCAAGAGATTAAAGATTTTAATCCATTCGTTTCAAGTAGATTGCAGATATCACATTGTCCTAATTTAGAGTCTATCACCTTCCCAAAACCAGCTACCAACTGTCTACCTTCATTGCTATTAGGCGACTTACCCAAGCTAAAGAAAGTAGATTTAAGTATGATTGAGGCAACAGAGGAAATACATTTGTTCTTGGATAATACCGAGGTAGTATATCCAAAGCTAAAGAAACACTATAGCACTTCAAATAAAACGCTAAGCGATTTAGCAACAAGCGAAGAGCAAGTGGCGTTTTCTGTATCTAAAAAAATGCTTGAAACACCAGCCTTAAAAGCCTTTGTTACGGCCTATGGTCAATATTGCCGTGACGATTCTGAATCGTTTAGTGAAGAATTTGGCGCTGCTGCTTGGAAAGAAAATAACGAAGGCGAATGAGGAATAGGCCCCTCTTTCAACCATAGTTCATTTGAAAATTAGTAAAAGAGCATCTCTTTTATCTCTAAAATAGACATAGAGAAATTATAATAACACAAATAATAAACCCCACATGAGTGCAGTTGAATCAACAGCTACGTTGATATCGTGGCTCATGTATCAACAAATTAAAATTATGAACACATGTATTTTGAAAAACATTAAGTATTTACTTGTTTTCAGTTTCTTCTTGTTAATGGCTTCATGTTCGTCAGATGACAACATAGAAAAGAAAGAATCACCAAAAGAAGCAATAGACTTGGCTCGTAATTTCTTAACAGGCGATATCGTTTTAAGTACTCATGCAACATTGAATGGAGTGAATAAAACCCTACTTCCCACAGGTTGTCCAACTCGATTCAACTTCACTTGGAGTGCAACAGATAAGAATGCTTTTACCTTAAAGCTTGAAGATTTCACCATAGGAGAGATGCCTTTCTCTATAACTTACACTTGTGATGCTAAGTTTATGCCACTTAATTCTTGGGAAAAGAAGGAATATAAGGGTGAAGGTTGGATGAAATTCAATGGCTCAGACGGTTATATCGTGTTAGAAAAAAGCGGAAAGCCAAGTCCAATGAAAGGTAGTTTCGTGAAGGGTTACTACAATGTGAATACCCATGAGATTAACTTTATTGTCGATTATAATATGATGAACGTGCGTTCAGAATGCTTCTTGCAAACCATAGACAAGTCTCGTACAAGTAAGTTTGATGCAGAATTCAAGAAATATGAGGCGGATCTTGCAGCTTACAAGAAAGAACACGGACTGTAAGAGAGTGTAGAACGGAAAGTAAAAGAGAAGTAGGGAGAGCGTATTTTCCCGCTCCTCTTTTATTATAAAGATCAATATGCGAAAGAAATATCTATTATTCATTCTGTCATTTCTATCTCTTTCAATTAGTATTTTTGCGCAACATAGGGTGAAAATAACGATTAGAGAGGCAGGAACTCAGCAACCATTATTGGGGGCTCACATCACTATTGCCCCTCATAAAGAACACCAAGACACCTTAATAGCTATTACCGATAAAGACGGAAAGGCGTTTATCAATTTAGAAAAGGAAAATGCTTCCTATTTTTATAAGGTGAATATGATGGGCTATATGCCTGTTAGTGGCACGCTTTTAGCTACTGAAAAAGAAGTGAATGTAGTGCTGAAAGAAGACGTTATGCACCTTAATGGGGTTGTAGTGACGGGCTCTCGCACCGAAAGGCCTGTGAAGTTGTCGCCCATAACAACGCAAGTGTTGGGCGGAAAGGCACTTGTAGATGCTGGATATAGCGACTTACAGCACGCATTACAGCAAGAAACGCCAGGAATGAACATTCAAAAGGTGGGCTTTGGCAATGAAATTTCGATGCAAGGGTTAGACGCTCGTCATGTATTATTTCTGCAAGATGGGGAAAGAATGACTGGAGATATGGCGGGAAACCTCGATTATGAGCGCTTTAATCTGCATGCAATAGATCGAATTGAAATCGTAAAGGGAGCCAGTAGTACCCTTTATGGCAGCAGAGCGTCGGGTGCTGTTATCAATCTTATATCGAAAAAGACTCAAAAACCATTGGACATACAAGCGGGTGTGAGGTTTGCTCAAATGAATCAACGCAATTATAAGCAGCCAAACCCTAAGGATTTCTTCTATATGTTCGAGAAAAATAGCGACCGACCAAACCTCCAATCGTGGATATCCGCAGGCATAAAACAAGGTAAAATCACATCGCAAACAGATGTATGGTATAGCTCAAGCGATGCTTTTTACATGTATCAGTCGGATAAAGACAAAAAGGTTTATACCAAAGAGGCCAACCCTTTCTTGCCTCACGACATCACTTTAACATCCATTGCGCCTCGTTCTCCGATGGGAATAGAGGGCACTGAGCACCTATCTGTGGCTCAAAAGCTTTATTACGAACTATCTAAAAGCCTCTCATTGCAGGCTTATGGCTCGATGTTCTTCATGAATTCGTATGATTTAATACAAGATATGACCTTCTCACAAAGTCGTGATTTCATGGCAGGTATAAAGCTAAAATATGACGTTAAGGATTGGTTTACAGTGAATTTGAGTCTACATGGCGACTTTTATGACCGCTTTAAGCGACACGAACGCATTGATGAAAGGAAGAATGTGTATAAAAGTAAGATCTTTGAACCACGTCTAACGCTCACCAGTAGCTATTTCACTGGACACAATATCATATTCGGTGTAGAGCATACTACAGATGAATTAACGAGCGATCGCTTTGTAAATAGGCGAATGACAACACGCTCTTTGCACGAAACAGAATACTTCTTGCAAGATGAATGGACTGTGAATAGCCATTGGATGCTCTCTTCTGGGGTGCGAACGAACTTCTCTAAGGCCTTTGGATTCATGTGGATGCCGAAGATTGCCATTAAATATGCGCCCGATAATCATTGGGCTTTGCGTGCAAACTACTCGATGGGATATCGTGCTCCCAGCATAAAAGAACTCTTCTTTAATTGGGATCACTTGGGAATGTTTCAGATTAAAGGAAGCGAAAACCTTCAATCAGAGAAGAATAACTATTTCTCTTTGGGCGCAGAATATAGCAAAGACCGATTCTTTATCAATGTGAATGCCTACGCAAACATATTTAATAAGAAGATAGAAGGCGTGTGGCGTATTTATGATATGCAGTATAACTTCGAGTATATCAATCTAAAAAGCCAGCGAATGTTAGGTATTGAGGCGATAATGAAATGGAGAATGACCGACAATTTTATGCTTAATGCCACTTATAGCTATGTAAATGTAAGCAAACAGAATGGCATTCAGGTCAATACAACATCTCCTCACGCTGCAACAGGCAGTCTTGATTACACCTTAAATCGCCCTAATTACAGACTGAAATCCATCTTTAGTACCTCAATTATGGGCGAAAAGAAGTTTGATGTGCAAGATAGAGTGTGGGTAAAAGAGCATAATAAGAGCTATGATGCTTATTTTCGTTGCATACTTCCAACCTATGTGCTTTGCAATCTTGCTGTGGTTCAAACCTTTTATAATAAAGTTAAGCTCACAGTTGGTGTCGATAACATCTTCAATTATGTGCCACATACCTTAGGTTCGGGCGTAACTATGTTCAATGTGCCTGCCACTTGTGGTGCAAGAGGATATGTACAAGTAGAATTTTTAGTAGAAGATATTCTTAAATCACTAAAGCATAAGAAATGAAAACCAATCTCTTTATATTCCTTTTTGCGCTTTTAAGCTCTTGTACAGACTATGATGCAGAGCCATTTACAGGCAAAGTGCTACCCCGAGTCACTGGTTATTCAACAGGAGTAACCAACGATTGGCTGTATATTAATTTGCGAACAGGAGAGATGTTCAATCGAAATAGGGTGAATGAGGATATTGTTGAGGGTGCGCAGAAAGATCGATTAGATTGGGATATCGCCTTTTGTGGATATAGAATCCGCACTAATAGCGGTACATCAGGTAAAGGAAAGGGAGCTGCAATCGACCTTGGTTATGGCGAATACGATAAGTGGAAGACTGTTTCTCAATTGCCTTCTAATCTCAATTGGGTAGTAGACGATAGCACAGTAACCGTCACTATGTCTCGAAATGATTGGAATAAATACTTAATCGCCAATCAACTCGACTTCGAACAAAACCCTTGGTTCGATCCAAATAGAGGTCCTGCAACAACCAAAACCAGTGCAAATCCAATCTTAGCCAATGCAATGAGCTTCACAGGACCGCCTCCTGTGTATGCACCTTCATTCCATACGTATGTGATACGCACAGCTAATGGAACGCAATATTTTAAGATTCAGATTATAAGTTGGTATAAAGCCGATGTCGAAATAGGCGATACAGGCGGACAGATAAGTTATTATTGTGACGAATTAAAATAGCAATTATGGATACAAAAGAAAGTAAAAATTATTGGGGAAGAACCTTTGCGTCTTTCTTATTAGTGCTGTTTGCCATGCCATTGGGGCACGCTTTAATGAAAATAATGGAGAAATACATGAGCGAAGGCACTATGCATGTAGCTGGATTTATGTTGGGTTTGGTAGGCTTAGTGATGGTTATAGCTGGCGTTTTCGTTAAAGGTGACACCCGACAAACGCTTTGGGGACTCTTTGGTGGATTGCTTTTTTGGACAGGTTGGGTAGAGTTTCTTTTCCTCTATTATGCTCGTCGTTATGGTGTTCCACCCGAAATAGAAAATAATATCGTCGTAACTAAACCCGAATACCTCATTATGCCTGCCTCATTTGGTATGTGGATGATGACAATGGTGATGTATGTGTTTAGTACAAAGAATGGATGTGACTTCATAACGTGGATTCAAAAGGTGTGTTTTAGAGACAAACGCAAGGTAATTGTTACGCAACCCATGACCCGCCACACAAGTATTGTTACCTTTATGGAAATCAATATGATGCTTTGGGCGTTCTATCTGCTTTTGATGTTCTGCTATGATAAGCGTTTTTTAGGCGATCATCACCCTGTAACTTTCCTCGTTGGACTAGCTTGTTTCATTGGTTCTTTGTTCATGTTTAAGCGAGAATTGAAGCTAGCAGCATGGGGAAGTAACATTCGTATGGCTATTGCTACGGTGATAATCTTTTGGACTCCGGTTGAAATATTAGGCAGAATAAACTTCTTTCGTGAGTTTTGGGTGGAGCCAGAGAAATATAGTTTGGAGATGATTGCCATTTTAGTGGTGTTCTTAGGCTTAGGAGTTTATCTCTGGAAGAAAGGTGCTTCGAAGCGAAAGAAACCGCAAGAAAGAGAAAAATAGAATAGTTATCTTTTCTTTAATCCTATTGAAAAGGAGCGCAAAGCAATGACAAAGCGTTTTTTATACCTTGTTCTTTCTTCTCTTTTTCATTCTATGAAGAGGGCAGATAGACGCTTGTGCGTAAGAGTTGCATCGTGATGGATAAGATAAAAGAACTTTCTTTTTGTCCTTATGCTTTTCCTTTGTTTTTCGGCATTGTAGCACTTGTGTTGCAAAAATATTGACTTTGCGTGGTAAAAGGAATGAAATTACACCCTAAAAGCATTGAGATTGGTTGGCAATTTTAATGCTTTTATTTTGATATAGCACGAGAGTGAAAAAGAAGATGGTGTGCGAATGATCGTAAATAGAATATACTTCGAGGGTTAATGTCTTAAAAATGAAAAAAACTTTCTTTCCTTTTGTTCATCAATGGGCACTTCTTAAAGTTCTTTATAGGTGAGAATAATGTTGATAAAAGATGTGGGCAATTCGATTCTTATTTGTATCTTTGTCATTGTTGTATAGATCTTGTGTCAATAATTTGATGAGTTTGCAATACAACTCACCTGTAAGTATTGCAGAACAAAAATGAACAAGAATCTATATTATTCGAAAATCAACCCAAACAATTAAAATGACTTCAATAGAAATGACCTCATTCAAGACTTTCTTGCAGACTTTTCTGCCACTGAAACCCTATTCAAAGGGTTTTGTTAAGCCTGTTTTAATGACTTGTGCGCTATCTTTTTTCAGTGTATCAAGCTATGCGCAAGACTTTAGAACCTTGCGAGATATAAAGGTAAACGACACTGCTCTCGACCTTTCCACAACCAATTGCAAAGTTATTCCTCGTAATGCCATGCACTCACGTTATCGCCTTCAGTCGCTTATCTTACCCCTTCACCTCGACTCTGTGGGCTCTCAAGCGTTCTTTGCGTGCAAAAATATAGAAGGAACATTGCGTTTTCCAGCTACAACAAGGGTTGTAGGTGTAGCTGCATTCAATGGTTGTAGTAAGCTAACCGAACTTTCGTTCGATGGCGCAACACGTTTAGATGCCTTTGCTTTTGCCAATTGTCGTGGGCTACGTGTTGTGCGTTTGTCAGCAACTGTTCCCCCTATTTGTGCCGATAATGCTTTCGATGGAATCGACTTAAATAAAGTTCAGCTCATAGTTCCTGCTCAATCACGCAAAGAATATCGCAAGGCTCAGGGCTGGCGACATTTCTTTGGAAAGCAAGAAGAGGCGAACGTGTGTCGTCCCGAACAAATACTAGTACCTCGTCCACTCACACTTGAGGTTTATTCTGCCGATAATTCTACTAAAAATTTAGATAAGAAAGCTAAAACAAACACCCTTCTTCCACTTCAATGGACAAAGGTTGTGGGGGTAGAAGCACCTCAAGAATTGGCAAATGAGAAGATGCAAGCAGAACGAATACTTGGCGAACGCACCGTATTTGCTAAAGGACGTCGTGGCGTTGGAGCTGTAGTTCGCCTTCAACTTGATGCTTCTCTCACCAATGATGAGGCTTATACCTTAGATATTTCAAATAAAGGAGTGGTGATTAAGGGTAAAACAGCAGCAGGAGTGTTCTGCGGATTGATGACACTCGAGCAACTTTGTATTGGTAATGGCGTTGCGGCTCGTTCGATAGAAATACCCGCTTTGCACATAAAAGACCAACCACGTACGGCTATTCGTGAACTAATGGTAGATCCTGTGCGTCATTTTATTCCCTTTGAAGACCTTAAAAGCTATGTTGTTGAAATGGCTCGCTACAAGTATAACGCCCTTCATTTGCACTTAGTAGACGACCAAGCATGGCGAATTGAAATCAAGAAATATCCCGAACTCATCGAAAAGGCGTCCGATCGCATTGGAATGGACGACATGCCAGAACGCATTAGTGGTTATTATACACAAGATCAGATGAGAGAATTGGTGCAATTTGCAGCTAAATACCATGTAATGGTAATACCAGAGGTTGAACTTCCAGGTCATGAAGTGGCTGCAATACATTGTTACCCACAGCTTTCATGTGCTAAAAAGCCTGTTCCTATTCGTCTAACTTGCGGAGTTAGCAACGATTTGTTTTGTCCTGCAGAGCCATTTGTGTACGAATTCTTTAATAATGTATTGAAAGAATTGGCTGATATCTTCCCTGCTCCCTATGTACATCTAGGTGGTGATGAAGCAGGTCAGCCCCCATTAGGTGCTTGGAGCAATTGTTCTGCATGTACAGAGTTGAAGAAAAAGGAGGGATTTAAAGAGAATTGGGAACTACAACAATATCTTTTCGACCGCATTATTCATCAACTTAAGTTGTTAGGAAAGAAACCTATGTATTGGTATGAGCAAGAATTTAAAACCATTCAGCCTGGTTGTGTGGTGTATGCGTGGCGACATGGATTAACAAAAACAGCCATAGACGCTGCTGTTCGCAACAATGTACAGATAATGCTTTGCCCTGGTGAACACTGTTATCTAGACTATCCCGAGCAAAAAGGAGACATGCCCGAAGTGAATTGGGGTATGCCTGTAACCTCGTTAGAACAGACTTACAAGCTAGATCCTGCGTGGGGACAAGACGATAACTTTGTTCGTAACACCTTGATGGGCGTTAGTGGAACGCTATGGAGTGAGAGTATCAACTCAACCGAGCGTCTTTTCTATCAAACATTTCCACGTGCTGCGGCTCTAGCAGAAGCGGGTTGGAGTATGCCCGAGCGTCGAAATTACACCGATTTCCTTCGTCGAATGAAGCCATTAACCGATGATATGCTTCGTCGTGGCATAGCGGTGAACGCTAAATAAAGTAGAGATAAGGGTAGAATGGCTTATCAACCAAGCCTTAAATGACTTTTGAACAAGAAAGAAATAAGGGTGAGTTAAGAAAATAAAAATATCTGTTGCTACGATAATCATATCGTTCTAGGCATGCAATATAACTCCCATTTCATGTCTTTTCCATTGCCCCTCTCTTTCAACCCCAAATCATCTATCATTAGGTAGTGATATGATTATGAAATAAAAGGATTGAAATTGCATTGCATTTTCAATCCTTTTGTGTTATAATAGCAATCCTTTTGCAACGCAATCTCATCGCTTTTACAAGGAGACTGCAACACTTTCGATGAGCAAAGGTTTTTCTTTATGGTAAAAAGGAGATTGAGAGAGGGCGAGAAGGGGAGAACAGTTTTGTTTTAAAGAGATAAAAAGTAGATTTTGATTCTTGGTTTATAGCTACTTTTTTCATCTCTAAAAGCAATCTCAAAAATATCATCTTCATAAAATAAATGCTTGTTTTTTGACTTGAAAGAGGAGAGATTTTATCCAAAGACGAATACATTTGTTTTGTGGTAGCAATTTCTATGAAAACATTTGTGTATCTTGTTTTTTTTTACGAATATTGCAAAAGCATATTATATACTGTCAGAAAGTCTGATTAACTAAAAATAAATCTATGAAAAAAATATTACTGAGTCTGCTTTTTATGATTGTAAGCTGCATTACTTATGCACAACATTTTATTACAGATGCTAACTTTAGACAGAAAGTAGAGAAGGCATTTCAAACCAAAATGAACGTTATTGGTAAGAATTTCTATAACATAAAAGGACTAAAAGTGTCTCCAGAGGAGGAAGAAGCACTGCATTTTTTATATGCTTACATGCCAGTAGCAGATGCAACAGATTATCCTACGTCTTATCATCTTAACAATATACGAATCGCTTTGCGTACAAAGCAAACCATGTTGTGGGGAAAAACAGTGCCAGAGTTGCTCTTTAGACACTTTGTTGTGCCCATGCGTGTAAACAATGAGCCCCTTGATAGCTCTCGTGCTGTATTCTATCGTGAACTAAGCGAAAGAGTTAAAAGTCTTTCTATGAAAGATGCTATACTCGAAGTGAACCACTGGTGCCACGAAAGAGTTACCTATGAACCATCTGATGCACGCACCTCTTCGCCCCTACAATCAATACAAACAGGTCGTGGACGCTGTGGAGAAGAAAGTACATTTACCGTTGCTGCACTTCGTTCCATTGGCATTCCCGCTCGTCAAGTCTACACTCCTCGATGGGCACATACCGACGATAACCATGCATGGGTTGAGGCTTGGGCAGACGGAAAATGGTATTTTTTAGGTGCATGTGAGCCCGAACCAGTTCTCAATCTCGCTTGGTTTAATGAGCCAGCATCACGTGCAATGTTGATGCATACACGCGCATTTGGAGATTATGAGGGTCCTGAAGAAGTGATGTTGCGTACCAATAACTTCACAGAAATCAATCTAATTGATAATTATGGCAGTACTTCACGAATCGATTTTAAGATTATCGACAAGGCAGGAAAGCCCGTTGATTATGCCAGAGTGGATTTTAAAATCTATAATTATGCCGAGTTCTTTACTGCAGTATCAAAATACACCGAGTCCGATGGCTCTACTTTCCTCTCTGCTGGAAAGGGAGATTTAATTGTATGGGCATCGAAAGACGATCAGTTTGGTTATGCAAAAGCATCTTTTGGAAAGGATAAATTCATCACCATCCAACTTAATTATAATGAGAATAACGTACCAAAAGAAGGTGATCTAGATATCGTTCCACCTCATCAAAGTGCCTCATTGCCAGCAGTAACAAAGGCTCAACGGGAGAAAAATAATCGTCGTTTTGCATACGAAGACTCACTTCGTCACGCTTATATTGCGACCTTTCCAACTAAAGAGTCGATGAAAAATTATCGTTATAGTGCTGCAACACCTTATATTATAAAGGCAAGAGGTAATTGGAAAGTAATTCAAGCGTTTGTAGAAAAATATGCCGATAAGCAAGAGCGAGCAATTAAATTACTCCAAACTTTGAGCGATAAAGACCTTCGTGACATGCCTATGGAGATTTTAGAAGATCACATGAATGCAAAGAGTAATCAGCTTTCACCACGTGTTGAGAGTGAAATGATACTCTATCCATTCAAAAAGTTCTTTGAAAAAGCATTTGCAAAAGAGGCTGTAAGCTTTAGAAAGAATCCTGCTTTGTTGGTTGATTGGATTAGAAAGAATATTCGTATGAACCCCGATAACCGTGCAATGCGTATTCCACAAACCCCAATAAGCGTTTGGGAAAGTAGGCTTACAGATTATAGAAGTCGTAAGATTTTCTTCGTAGATGTAGCTCGTAGCTTGGATATAGAGGCACAAATGGATCCCGTTACAAGTAAAATTCAATATCGAAAAGATGGAAATTGGGTGGATGTTGACTTTGAAACTGTGGAACAACATACTGCAAAAACAGGTAAATTGGTATTGACATTTACTCCAGATGGATTCCTTGATGATCCCAAATATTATAGCCATTTCACCATAAGTAAAATTGTTTACGGTCAGACTTGGATGATGAATTTTGATGAAGGACAGGTGGATATGGGAGGAGGATCAACATGGTCGAATACCTTTAAGAATGGTGCAACCCTTGATGAGGGTACCTATATCCTTGTAACAGGTCAGCGTATGGCTGATGGTAGCGTTCTTGCTCACACCCAATTCTTCAAGATAGAGTCAGGAAAAACAACCACACTTCCGCTCAAAGTGCGTCAAGAAAGCGAAGGAGTGAAGGTTATTGGTAGCTTTAATAGTGAGGATTTGTTTGATAAAGACGGTCAAAGTGTGTCGATATTGAGTCAAACAGGAAGAGGATATTACGTGTTAGGAGTGTTGGGAATAGGTCAAGAACCAACCAATCACGCCCTACATGATATAGAAAAGATGAAGGAAAAGCTCGATAAATGGGGGCGTCCTTTCGTGTTACTCTTTAAAAATGAGGCGGAAGCAAAGAAGTTCCAAGCACAAAAAAGCGAGTTCCCTAATCTTCCAAACAATACTATTTTTGGTATAGATAAGGACGGATTGATTCAACAAGAGATAGTAAGAGAAATGAAATTGCACAACACAGAGCAATTACCAATATTCATTATTGCTGATACCTTCAATCGTATTGTGTTCTTATCTCAAGGATATATGATTGGATTAGGTGAGCAACTTGTTAAAACAAGCAGTAAACTATAAGGTATGAATCGTAGAGATTTTGAGATAGAAATATGTGCAAACAGTGTTGAAAGCTGTTTAGAAGCCCAGAAAGGTGGGGCAGATCGGGTTGAACTTTGTATGGGAATACCCGAAGGTGGCACCACTCCTTCGTATGGAGAGATAAAGATGTCGAGGCAAATATTGAACGAAACACGTCTGCATGTCATCATTCGCAATCGTGGAGGAGACTTTCTTTATAGCCAACAAGAGCTTCAACGTATGGCAATGGATATAGATCTTTGTTGTGAATTGGGTGTAGATGGGGTAGTATTTGGTTGTTTAACAGCCGAAGGTGATATCGATATGCAAGCCAATCAATATTTAATGTCGCATGCAAAAGGAATGAGTACAACCTTTCATCGTGCCTTTGATCGTTGTAAAGACCCTGAGAAAGCATTGGAACAGCTCATAGTTCTTGGCTTTGATAGAGTTCTTACATCTGGTCAACAGCCTACTGCTGAGCTCGGAATACCTTTACTTCGTTGTCTAGAAGAATTGTCGAAAGAACGTATAAAGATTATGGCTGGATGTGGAGTGAATGAAAAAAACATCGCACATATTCATCAAAAAACATCTATTAGTGCCTTCCATTTCTCTGCAAGAGAACCCCATTCAAGCCTAATGACCTACTCTAATCCCTCCGTTTACATGGGAGCTGAGGACGCAGATGAAGATACTATCATGCTAACAACAGAGCGTAGAGTGAGCAACACGATAGCGGCTCTGATGGAGAAGTGGTAATTGGGCGATAAAAGTATTTAATGAATAATCTCAGCAAGGATAGAAAATACAAAAGACAAATAAAGAAAAACATGTCTTTCTGCAAGAAAGTTTGGTTGGATATGTCTCTAATGATTGAGCACTTACTTGCTAATGAATGAAAAAGACCTGTTATTTAGTTCCAAAATGAGGGCGACTAAATAACAGGTCTTTCTTTTATTTCTCTACTATTATAATGCGATAGAGGTTGTGTCGTTAGCGATTATGAAGAGCATCTTTTACATATTGAGAGCGATTAACTTTGGGAAGAAGTTTGTATTCTCCATTAGTAATCTCCTTTAAAGATAGACTCTTAAATTCAATGTCGTATCCAGCTTTCTCTTCACGTACCTCATAAAGGAAACCAATGCGACGATTTTTCATATTAACCATTGTTGAATAACAAGACGATTCGTTGGTTACACGCAAGCCTTTCTTCCAGTTTTTACCCAGACTTTCAGCATTTGAATAGTCAGAATAAGCTGCTAGTTCTTTATAGAAGAAACCAACACTGTCACGACGTGTACTGAGAGGAACAGACTGAAGGGCTACAAAAAGCTTCTTGCCGTCTTTTATTCTCTTTGCAGGAACAATGAGTAAGCCACCATTACAGGCATTAACTTGTTTGCCTGTCATATTCTCTGGCATTACTTCTTGTCCCCATTTGCCACTTGATTTGAGGGCATCTGTATAAGTAAAGATATTAAAGCGTCTGCCACCATAAACGTCTCTGCAGCTTAACAACACGCTTCCATCGGGCAATTCTTCTACTTTAGACTCGTCTTGTGCAATCGAAGGTGCCACAGATGGAGTTCCTAATACACTCCATGTGCGACCAAAGTCGTCAGAATAAATAACAAAAGTTCCACATCTATCCACTCCTTTTTGTCTAATTGGGTGAGCTACATAAAGTCGATAAAACTTGCCTTTGCGAATGTATTTACTTTGCATTATCTTGCCAGATGTTAGGAAAACGCCATCAGGATTACCGCCATTAGGTAGCTTTCCATCATAAAGTCCATGAATCATCTCGGTAAGATCGGTTCCATTATCCCATGTTTTTCCTCCATCTGTACTGTGAAAGAATACCGCATGCTGTGGATTTTGGCGTGTTGCAGTGTGATATGGGCTTTTTCCTGCAACGCAATGAAGTAGCACATTGTCTGAAGTTCGGTCGGCAATGATGCTTGGATCGCCAAAAGCAGTGCGCACTGGGTCGGTAGCATGTTCGTTACCACGAGCCACACTCACAGAATCTGACCATGTACGGCCATGATCTTGGCTCGTTTTCATTACGACATTAATTTGCCAAAGTCCATTTCTATTGTTCCAACCCACATCATTAAAGTTAAAACGAAAATCACAAAGAGCCAATAATGTGCCTTTACATGTTTCTGTAATAGCAGGAATTCGATATGGAATAGCACTTTTACTTCTATCAAAAACAATTGTAGTAAAACTGTCATCCTTATTTATTTTCTTTTTGTTCTCGTTGATTGCTGCCCCAACTTGCGATAGAGTGGTGGCGAAAAGAGTCGCTAATAAAATCTTTTTGTACATAATTTGTTTTTGGTCAATATTAATATTTTATTTGAATGAATGGTTAAAACCTTGTTGCTATGTCTTTTAAAATAGCATAAAGCAATGGTGTTGCGATGATTTAGTCTTTCAAAATGATGTCTGAAATATGGCTTATTTATTTTGATGAATATCATCTTTGTTCTTGCATAATAGCCAATTCGTGTTTTATCTCGTTCTTTTGAGCGTTTATACGCATTGTTTAAAAGAGGAATATATCAGTAAGTTAACAACCCAAAAGCCTCTATTATTTTTAATGTGATCTTTATTTAGAAATCATTACCAAATATATAAAAATGCTTTTCCTTAAAATTATCCTTATTTTTATTATGGACCTTCTATTATATACAACTCGAAAATCTACTTTTTATTGT
The DNA here is from genome assembly GCA_052173735.1 of Prevotella sp. Lineage (GTDB taxonomy): Bacteria > Bacteroidota > Bacteroidia > Bacteroidales > Bacteroidaceae > Prevotella. The sequence continues at coordinate 14,862 of JBQMYA010000025.1, read as the reverse complement.
GTTTTTTATCTTTTCGTGAATAGATAATCCTAGTTTTTATAATGCAGAATATGGTTGTATTTATGAGATAATACGATCAGAATGTTGTTCTGAATCAGAGCTGTTTTCTTGACTTTTTTTAATCTTATCCGTTACAAAGTGATATAAAAAAGAACGTGTTTTGGGCATTGGCTTGAAAACTTTTGTGTTAAAATACATTTATCTTTGTTTGAATTTTACAACCTTCCCAAATATTTAGAAGAGGAGAGTCGTAGGGTGGAAAAGATATTAATGATGAGGAGAAAATAAATAATAGAGGTATATGGGGATACAAGCTAAACTCTCATTGATATAGAACTCCTTTGCAATAACATTGCTTTTGCATCATAAAAGAACAGTTATTACAAGTTAAAATCACTGCTTTTAGGGAGTAAAAGCAGTGATTTTATAAAAGGTTGATAATTAAATAGTTATGAGATAGATGTGGATAGATATCGTATTTATGTCTTTTCTCATATTTTCTTTCCCATCTTCAACCCCCATTTTGCTCAGCCGATAGAATATAAGAGGGAAGGAGAGGAGGGCTTTGCCCAAGTACTTAGTTTACAAGTGTAGTGCTTTTAACTAGTGATTCTTCTTATAGCTGAACACAGCCCATCCGCCCATGAATAGCGATATGCCAACCAATGCAAATACTTGATGGGCAATGCTACTGAAATTTCCGCCTCGAATGAATACTGTCCGCATGGCTTCAATAAAATAACTCACGGGGTTTATGTAGGTGGTTAGATAGGCAAATGAAGGCATGGAACGTGTGGGAGTGAACAAACCAGACAACAAAAGCAATATAACAACAAAGAACCACATCACAAATATGGCTTGTTGCATGGTGTCGGAGTAGTTCGAAATGATGAGTCCGAACGACGAAAAGAACAACGCAAGCAACATTGCTAAGAGATAGATGAGAGCGATGTTTCCTGTAGGAGTTATTCCATACACTCCCCAAGCCAATACAAGACACACCGTAATGATAAAGAATGCGATGATCCAGTAGGGTATAAGTTTCGAAAGAATGAACGTCCATTTGCTTACAGGGGTTACATTTATCTGTTCAATCGTTCCCTTTTCTTTTTCACTAACAATGTTAAGCGTTGGCAAGAACCCTGTTACCATCATTGTCAGCATAGCGAAAAGAGCAGGAATCATAAAGAGTTTGAAGTTGAGATGATTATTATAGAGATACAATGTGAATACCTTTGATTGAATTGCCGATGCTGTTGGCATGGCATTGGCAGAAACAATTTGCGAAAGATAACTAGATCCCATAGCCCCTTTTATTCCATTTATGGTGTTTGCAGCAATGAGTACTTGTGGCATGCTACCAAGAATTAAGTCACGGCTATAGTGTTGTGGTATAACAATAGCAATGTCTGTTTTAGACCGTTCGATGTTATCGAGGGCTTTAGAGTACGTTGATTGCTGTCCATGAAAGATAAAATACTTACTTGCTTCGATTTCATGTACCAACTGTTGCGACAGTGTTGAACGGTCGTTATCAACAACGTCTACCACAATATTCTTCACTTCCATATTCATAATCCATGGCATTACACACATCATCATGATTGGATAGATAAAGATAAGTCGTGGAAGAAACGAGTCTCTACGAATCTGTTTGAACTCTTTTCGTAAAAGATATTTTATAATCATGGCTTTTATTCTAATCGTTTGTTAAACTTTGCAAGTGAAAGAGTTAGTAATGTTGTAAACATTACTATAAGTACCATCACTTCATAATATAGTTGTTCTATTCCAACTCCCATAATCATTAGCTTGCGCATGGCACTAATATAATAGCGTGTTGGTATAATTGCCGATACATATTGCAATACTTGGGGCATTGATTCTATGGGAAATATCATTCCAGAGAGCATGATGATGGGCATCATTAGTACCATCGCCGATAGAAGTAGTGCCATTAATTGAGTCTTTGCAACGGTAGAAACGAGTAAACCGAGCGACAAAGCCAAGAGAATATATATTGTTGATACGAAGAAAATCCAAATCAAAGAGCCTTGTATGGGTATGTTTAACACGAATGTAGACATAAGAAGTATTACTATTAAAATAGCGAAAGCAAGGATTAAGTAAGGAATTACTTTGGCAACAACAATCATTATAGGGCGTATGGGCGATACAAGTAGTACCTCCATTGTGCCTTTTTCTTTTTCTCTCACAATCGAAATCGAGGTCATCATGGCGCACACCAACATCAACAAAGTGCCCATAATGGCAGGAACAAAGTTGTAGGAAGACTTCATTTGCGGATTATATAGCAACTTAGTATTCACTATTCCGATAGCATAATTATTGATTACAGCATTGGCATAGGTTGTCCATTGCTGAGCCATGTTAGGGTCTGTGCCATCAATTATAAGCTGATAGCCAGACTTTCGGCTTGCAAACTCTTGAGCAAATACCACTGCCATATCTGCTTTCTGCGCACGAATGGTTTGTTCTGCCTCTGTTGGTGTGTCAACAACCTTCGTTATTTTGAAGTATTCTGATGTGGCTAAGCGATCGACAATTTGTTGAGTTGCATAGTTGGAGTTGCTTGTAACGATAACTACTCGTATATTTTTAACATCGTTAGTGATGGCAAAACCAAAGAGAAGCATCATAACTATCGGCATTCCAAATAGCATAAGCATTGTACGTTTATCACGAATAATGTGCTTAGTTTCTTTAATTATAAACGAAAAGAACTGTTTCATGTATATTGAACATTTATGTTGAAAGTGTATTCTAGTCTGAACTGCGTGTGGCTTGACGTGCAAGATAGGTGAAAACATGATCCATATCGGGTTGATTAAGTTCTCGTTTGAGTTCTTCAGGTGTACCTAAAGCCTTTATTTTTCCGTCTACCATGATAGATATTCTATCGCAATATTCAGCTTCGTCCATATAGTGAGTGGTCACAAAAATGGTTATTCCCCGTTGGGCAGCATCGTAAATGAGTTCCCAAAACTGACTGCGTGTGGCTGGATCTACGCCTCCTGTGGGCTCATCTAAGAACACAATGCCAGGATTATGGAAGATACTTACAGAGAAAGCCAATTTCTGTTTCCAACCTAAAGGCAAACTTGAAACCAGCGTGTTGCGATGTTCTGAGAAATTTAAGCGTTGCAATAATTCGTCGGTTTTACGGCATATTTCATCGTCTTGCATACCATATATGCCTGCAAATAGACTGATATTTTCTGCAACTGTAAGGTCTTCATATAGTGAGAACTTCTGACTCATGTAGCCAATGTGCTTTTTTATTTGCTCATATTCAGTGCGTATGTCAAAGCCAACCACTCTTCCTGTTCCGCTTGTAGGCTGATTTAGCCCTGTAAGCATGTGCATTGCTGTGGTTTTTCCTGCTCCATTCGCACCGAGGAAGCCAAATATTTCACCTTTCTTCACTGTAAAAGAAATATCATCTACGGCGTGGAAAGATCCAAACGACTTAACAAGATGCTCTACTTCGATTACATTCTTTGCCTCATTCTCCATCTCATGCTCTTCTTCACGCACGATAGCTGGTGGGTTAAAGATGTCTTTAAACTCTGTAAGAATTTCGTTGGGCGATCCTATTCCCTTTATTGTTCCTTCAGAAAGAAAGGCTACTCGCTCACAATTTTTTACCTCATCAAGGTAGGGTGTAGATGCAACTATGGTGATGTTATGCTCTTTCAATTGTGTAAGTATTCCCCAAAACTCTTTTCTACTTACTGGGTCTACACCTGTTGTTGGCTCGTCTAAGAAGAGAATACTAGGCTGATGAACTAGTGAACAGCATAGAGCTAGCTTCTGTTTCATGCCTCCTGATAGTGCACCTGCTTTTCTATTTTTGAACTTTTCAATTTGAGAATAGATGGCTTTTATTGAGTCATAGTTCTCTTCTACCGTTGTATTGAAGAGCGTTGCAAAGAACTTTAGGTTCTCTTCTACTGTTAAATCTTGATATAGAGAGAATTTACCTGGCATGTATCCTATTCGCTTTCGTATCTCTTTCATTTGCTGAACCACATCGAAACCATCTGTTGTTGCAGTCCCTTTGTCAGGCAGAAGCAACGAACAGAGTATGCGATACATCGATGTTTTGCCTGCTCCATCAGGTCCAATGAGCCCAAATATTTCGCCTTTCTTTACAGAAAAGCTAACGTTGTTCAATGCTTGTACCTTGCCATAGTGCTTAGATATGTTGTTTACTTCAATTGCATTCATCTCTATCAACATTATTAAAACTTTACTTCTCCATACATTCCGATTTTAGCATAGCCATCATTTTGAAATTGAATCTTGATAGCATACACCAAATCTGCACGCTCATCATCGGTAAGAATGGTCTTTGGAGTGAATTCAGAACGGCTTGAAATCCATGTAACAACACCATTATATTGTTTCTTTTGTCCACTTCCATAGTCTGCAAAGACAGTTACTTTTTGTCCAAGTCGAATGCTCTTGAGTTGTTCCGATGTGATATAAGCTCGTATAAACATCTTGTTTGTATCTGCAACTTTAAAGAGTGGCTTGCCAACAGAAACGAATTCGCCTTGTTCTACATACTTTTCTAATACCGTTCCTTGCAATGGAGAGAGCACTTGAGCGTTGTTAATTTTCTCTTCTAATTGACGTTTTTGTGCCATCACGCCTTGCTTTTGTGCCTGAATAGCACTAATTTGATTTTCGAGTGAGCTGTTATTACTTTGTATTTGATTGCGAGTGGCTTCGTATTGTCTTTGTAATACCTGAATTTGATTGTTGATATCATCGAGCTGTTTACGTGGAACTGCGCCATCTTTAACCAATTCTGCGAATCTTTTTTGCTCTTGTTGCTCATGACTTATTTGCTGAGAGAGCGACGCTAACTGCTCTCTTAGATTTAATTGGCGGCTACTTGTTGATGAAGCAGTGGCATCTAATTGCTGTAATACCGCTGTTAACTCATCTTGTTTCTGTTGAAGTTCGTAAGTATCAATATTGCCAACAACTTGGTTTGCTTTTAAGTTTTCGCCTTCATTTAGGACGAAATGCTTTAGTTCTCCAGATGATTTGGCAGCTACAGTAACCTCAGTTGCCTCGAAAGTTCCTGTTGCATCATATTCTTTTTGATTGTCACTGCATGATGTTATCACAAAAATAAGGGCGGTTAATAAGTATATCTTTTTCATATTCGTCTGTTATTTATTCGTTATTTGTATATTTGAGGTTGTACATTTCTTTAAGCATTTCGATGTCATGTATCGTTTGTTGAATCTTAGCTGCATTCTCATTGTTGATTTCTCGAAGCAGATTATGAATGTCAATAATGCCATGAGCGAGCTTAGATTCAGCGGCTTTGCGTATGTTCGTGCGTAACATAATGATCTCATCATCAGCTTTTTTCATTGTGTGATATCGCTTTATATTCTCATTTTGTTGTATTTCTTCGAGTTGATTGTTAAATAGAAACACCTTACGAGCATTCTCGGTCATTTCACGTTGCAGTCTTAACTTAGCCTTATCGTTCTTGAATGAGTAGAGAGCAGCAACGTTCCAAGAAAGCTTTATGCCCACCATTCCATTAAGACTCCACTTTCGGTTCATCATATCCTCGAACATATTGAATCCTGGATAGCCATAAAAACCTTGAGCAAAGATGCCCAATTTAGGTTGTAACTGAGCGTTTAATGCTTTTTCTTTTATGTTAGATAATTTGAGCTGATGATCAAATAATTGCATTTCAGGTCGCTTATTGGTTGAGATGGTTGTTTCAAAGAGATCTGGTTTTTGAATATTGCCCACTTTTATACCGCAAAAAGTGCCTAATAATTGCAGTAATATCTGTTGTTGCGACTTCAAACTTTCGTTCTGTTGTTCAACGCTTAGTCGCTCAGCTCTTATATTTTCGAAGTCACTTGTAGCAACAGTGCCACCTTTAAGCATACTTGCAAGTTTCTTCTCGCTCGACAACAATAAAGCTTTAACATCGTCGTTTAGTTTAATTTGCTCGTTAAGTAGCAACAGAGAGAAGTACATTTCATTAACACGTTTACGCACTTGGTATAGATTTGTCTTCACTTGTGTCTTCTGAATCTTTTCTTCTTGGCGTGCAATAGAACGCATACTGTTGATTGTACCACCATCATAAATGGTTTGTTGCAGGTCTATTCCTATCTTATATTGGTCTTTAGACAATCCTTTCATATTGATTCCCAACTGTTGAAACGTTCCTTGCATATTCTTGAACCACGATGCTACATTGCTTTGGTAGGTTGCTTGTGCCGTAACAGCAATCTGTGGCAACCACCCTTTCATAATGTTTTGAACCGTTAGTTGAGTGGTTTGGCTTATTAAATCATATTGTTTAATAATGGGATAGTTCTTTTCTGCAGCCAATTGACATTCTTCTAGCGTCTGTGCTTGTATGGCAGTTGCCATCATTATGAGGGCGAAAGATATTATTTCCTTTTTCATATTGCTTGTTTATCTTTTTTCTAAATGAAACAAATGTTTTGATGTCGCAAATATAGTATACCGTTCTTTGCTCTTGATTAATTAATACACCGAATAAATTTCCTTTTTATACGATTCTTCTTATAATATGTCTTTTATGTGATTAAATAATAATATATTTGCAATAAAACCATACAAAAGAGCAATTTTATGGAGAAGACGAAGATAATCAACCAGTTTTCATTGAATGATATCGATTTAGAAAGCCTCTTAAAAGTGCAGAATCATTCTTTTGCAAGTGATGATGCTGTTGTTATTTTGAATGGTGATATTCAACGAAGTCCTTTCTTTCACAAAGATGAAGTGTATCAATTTACAGAGCCTCGCATTGTTTTTGTGGTAGAAGGGCATGGAAGTGTTTGTATCAATTTAAAGGATTATCATCTTAAAAAAGGTAGTGTTATCTTGGTAGGAGGTGATACTATTCTTGAAGTGAACGAGATTTCTCCCGACACTCGTCTAACTGCTATTGTGCTTCGAGATAGTATAGACATACCTGAAGAGGTGGTATTTCAAGCCTCACCAGTTGAGTTCGACAGACTGCTACGTATGTTTTATCTTATATGGGACATCATTCAGCTTAGTCCTTATCGTAAAAGAACAGTCCAAAATCTCTTTAAAGCGATTATTGCTAATATTCAAGAGATAAAGAAAGAGGAAGAAGATAGTGTAAATATAGAGGGCTCTATGCGTACACAAAATGTGTTCTTGCAATTCAAACGCTTAGTGCATCAGCATTGTTTGCAAGAACGTTCCATTCCATTTTATGCTAATTTGCTTCACCTTACACCTCACCATCTCTCTGCAGTTATAAAGAAAGCCAGCGGACAAAGTGTGATGTTTTGGATCAATAGAGCCACTATTCAGGCAGCAAAGCTGTTGTTGAAAAACAACGATATGATGGCTTATGAGATTGCAGATCTCATGAATTTCCCTAGTGCGTCAGCCTTTTCAAAGTTCTTTAAGCGTGAAACGGGCATAACTCCTCGTGCTTATCAGGAGAGTACACGCAAGTGATTGTAGCACTCTTAATGTGTTTTTAGGTGTGGAGGATATTGTACTAAGGCAAAGAGTATAATGGAATTTCTTATAAAAATGACAGCTATTCGAGGAATATAAATATGAAAATAAAGAAATATATTGCAGGAATTATTATCCTTGGAGGACTATCTTATGCAGCATATCGTTCGTTTATACCCGATATTTTATTGAGGTTTGGAAATACAATGAACACGAAAGCGGTTATAGAAGAGCGAATAACGGGAAAGACTTCGTATCCAGTTTTTCGCTATAAGTTCTCTTATCAAAATCAAGATTATATAGGTTTTGCGTCAGAAACCTCAGGTTTGCAGGTCTCTGACACTATATCTGTAGTCTTTTTAGAGTCTAATCCTTCGATGAATAGACCGCAGAAGGAAATGGAGTAGAGGAGGAATGATAAGCAAAAAAGGACTAAAGTAAAGGCTAAAGAGGCATTTATAGATAAAAATGAGGTTATTTTTTATTTTTTAATGGATATGTTCGGTTTAATATGAGAAATAAAGTATATTTGTAATAGTCATAAAATTATGGATTGTGCATAAATCTATAGAAGAATAATTAATATGTCTACTCGTATATGAAAGTACGGTAAACAATTTCATTTCTTTAATTTATCTTCAACACTATAACAAATAGAATGTCTAAACTACTAGTATATCGGCAAGGTTGTTTTGTAATGCTTTGAGGTAATAACAAGATAGAAAATATGCATATGCAGTGAAAACAATTATAAAAAAACTATATAATAATGAAAAAAGATATTATTAATTCAGTCGTAGGTACTCCTCGCTCACAGGAGTTAGTAAGAAAAACTATTCCAATTCTTGTAGGTTGGGCTAAGCGTCGAGCTACTAATAAGACTTATGGAGACTTGATTTCTGCTTTGGGTTATACACGTTATTCTGGCATAGGACGTATACTTGGGAATGTTGAATTGGTGTTACGAGAACTTAGAAAAGTAAAAGGTTATAAAGATGTTCCAACACTTAATGCCCAAGTTAAAAGCTCCAAAACAGATATTCCCGCTCATGGTTTCGAATTTGTATACCGTAATTATGGAAAACTTTCATATATTAAGAAAAAGAAATTTATTGCAAGTATAAATGAGAGTGCATACAAATATTCTAAATGGGATGAGGTCTTGCACGAGTTAGGATTGAAAAATGCTATACTTTTACCACAAAAACAATTAGATGCTATCAAAAATATGCAATGTGGTTATGGTGGTGAAGGGATAGAACATAAGACTTTAAAGGAATATATATGCCACCATCCTGAGAAACTTAAATTACAAAATATAGTTCTTACAGAAACAGAATACACGTTACCTTCAGGGGATAGACTTGATGTATTTTTTGAACTTGAAGATGGAACTCATGTTGCGATAGAAGTAAAACCCAGTAGTTCTCCTGAACTAGACATAATTCGTGGTATCTTTCAGTGTGTAAAGTATCAAGCAGTTATGGAGGCTTTTAAAAAGATTGAATGTAGAAAAACAGAAATTAAAGTTATCTTACTTATCGCAAGAGAATTGTCTTCTCAAGAGAGATTGCTTGCAGAAGAATTAGAAATATCATATATTGAGAATTTCAAGATGTAAATCTTTGTATGCAGTACTCTTATCTTTTTTTTGAGATCTCGATCTTTGTGACAGCTACTTGGTAGAAAATAGCCTTATTTGTCTATTCTTTTATCTTTATAATTGATAAAGATAAATCCGTCATAGAAAAAGTATAAGCCGCAGTAACCGATGGGTTGTTGCGGCTTGTTTTATGAATAATGCCTTTGAAAATCTGCATTACAGACTTAGTTCAATGATATAATCGATGTCGGTAGGCACGGTGTTGAGGTTAAGGGTGATGCCATTGCCAGTTTTCGTGAAGTTAACACGCTTGTTAGTGCCATAAACAACGGCAGATTTAATCTTGTGGTTGCCTGTTGGAATGAACAAACTAGAGTCCATGCAGTTCATAATATGAATATAAAGTTTGTTATCACGCTGTGTGCTAACGCCCCAATCGTGTGGTTTAACGATACCACCACGAGTGCCATAGATGGTCTCTCCATATTTATTCAGCCACTCACCAATAGTCTTTAAGCGGTCGAGTGCCAATGAAGGAAGTGCTCCTCCCGGTTCGGGACCAATGTTAAGTAGCAGGTTTGCGTTCTTTCCTGCAGCTCGAACAAGCATCTGAATCAATTCTTTTCCTGATTTATAGTTGCTGTCGGTGATTGAATATCCCCAGTGTTCGTTGATGGTTTGACACGATTCTAAAGGCAAACGACTAATGTCTTGTCCTGATAATCCAGCCTTGTTTTCACCTGGTAGGTCACGTTCAAAAATCTGAATGTCCTCTCCAGGGAAAGGAGTTGTGTGGTGATTGTTGCCGATGAGGCATTGTGGTTGTAGCTTATGAATGATGCCATACTGCTCTTCTAACTGCCAATCGAAAGGCTTTGCGTCGTTATCATGATCCCACCAACCATCAAACCAAATAGCACCTACCTCGCCATAGTTGGTGAGTAGTTCGGTTAATTGGGTATTCATAAAATTAAAGTAGCTTGACCAGTTAGCCTTTTCTTTAGGTCTTCCAGTTCCAACTCCTGTTCTTCCTACAGGATAATCTTCTCTTCCCCAATCCAAATGCGAATAGTAAAGATGCAACTTAATTTCGTGTCGCTTGCAAGCTTCAGCCAATTCCTTAATGATATCTCGTTTAAATGGAGTGCCATCAACTGAGTTGTAGCTACTTGTTGCTGTTTTAAAGAGCGAGAAACCGTCGTGATGACGTGTCGTAATGGTGATATATTTAGCCCCAGCAGCTTTAATTGCACTTATCCAAGCATCGGCATCGAACTCCGAAGGATAGAAAGTTTTTGCCAACTTGGGGTATTCTTTATAGTGAATGTCTCTGTTGGTCATAATCCACTCTGTTACGCCCATCATAGAATAGAGCCCCCAGTGCAAGAAAATTCCAAACTTTTGGTCTTGAAACTGCTCACGAGCTTTAATATTTTCTGCCGTTGGTTGATAAGATGTTTGTGCCATGCCGACGTAATTTATCAGCAGTGTTGCAGCGATTAGTAAAGTTTTTTTCATGTATAAATTGATTGTTTAGATATCTGCATACAAATATAATGAAAGTTGAGCATATACATATTGAATTTCTTTAAAATGATGAGTAGAAGTTGATATTTTGCGCAATGGGTATGAAAAAGATTTTTGTATTCGTTTAGATGCTATTTTCTTGTATGCTAATTACACTTTAATTGAGGTCTAATAGCAATGCTTTTGAGGTGTAATAGTTGTCCTTTAAAAAGCTAATTGCACGCCTTTGGGGTGCGTGTTTTGTAACTATTTGGTTTTATGCAACTTATAAAGCAAATGTTTAAATTAGCTTTTTCGCCTTTCATCTTTCCTCTTTCTCACTTTTTTAGGTATATTTGCAGTAGATTAAAAACACAATTACAATGGAAATGATGCCTGCAACACGCCCGTTAGAAACATTTATCCCAGCTCGTTCGACTGGTCAGCGTGATGTTTTATCGTTAACTCTTGCCCCAATGCCTCAATTAAAAGTGGCTTTTGTGGGTGTGGGAGCACGTGGACAGATGGCTGTTACACGCTGGTGTCATATTCCTGATATCGAAATTGTTGCGGTTTGCGATGCTTCGAAACAAGTGACTGATGAGGTTGCACAGCATATTGAGCAATTAGGAAAGCCTCGTCCTGCTGTGTTTTGGGGCGAAAATGGCTACCTTGACTTATGCCAAGAGCAGGCAATAGACCTTGTTTATATATGCACCGACTGGCTTTCGCATGTGCCAATAGCGGTTTATGCGATGGAACAAGGCAAGTGTGTGGCAGTGGAAGTGCCTGCTGCTCTCACTTTAAAGGATATTTGGGCGTTGGTAGACACGGCTGAACGCACGCAAAAACATTGCATGATGCTCGAGAATGCAGTGTACGACCATTTTGAAATGGCTGTTCTAGAGATGGTTCGAGAGGGATTATTGGGCGAACTGGTGCATGTGGAGGGTGGTTATGCGCACCCTCTTGGCAATCGTTGGACGCCTTGGCGAATGGAATATACAAGTCGTAATTGTGGTGATGTTTATCCCACACACAGCATAGGACCTGCTTGTAGGTTGCTTGATATACACCGAACCGACCGCATGCACTATCTCACAGCAATGCAAAGTGATGCTTTTTTAGGCGAACAGATATATCAAGAAATGATGGGGGAGACTTGTAATAGTTTTGCTAATGGCGACCAAACGTCTACAATGATACGTACAGTGAAGGGCAAAACTATTCTTATTCAGCATAATGTAATGACTCCACGTCCTTATAATCGTATGTTTCAGGCGGTTGGAACACAAGGATATGTGGCTAAATATCCTATTCCTGAAGTGCTACTAAGTCCTGATTCTGCCACTAAGGTGGGACTTGAACTCGACGATTGCAACATTCCTTTGACTGCTTCGCAAATAGAAACGCTGCTCAATCGCTATACTCCTGCCTTTTCGCAAGAAACAATGAATATAGCTAAACAGCTCGATTCACGTGGTGGAATGTCGTACTTTATGGACTTGCGCTTGGCTCAATGCTTGCAACAAGGCCTGCCTTTGGATATGGATATGTACGACTTGGCTGAGTGGTGTTGCATTGCTGAACTCTCAAAGCTATCTATTGAGAATGGCTCTGCACCTGTCCTCATCCCCGACTTCCTTCGTGGTGCTTTGGAAGTGGGGTGAAATAAAAAACTACTATTGTTTTCTTTTGTCGATATAGGGGAAAGGCTTTGCGAGGATTAACAAAGTAGAGATGAGTAGAGTTAATCTTGCTTTTATATTTTAATGGCATTATAATGATATGCTTCATGTAAGTTTTTGCTTACCACAGAATCTTGTGTTCTAATGCAAACGATGAAAGTGGAAATGAATAGCTTTTGTTGCGAGAACGGAAAGAGAGTCTGTCTACAAATGAAAAAGAGAGATTCTTTTTGTTGATAATCATTTTGTATTTATTATATATTTTAAAACAAACACAAATAAAGTATGAATGAGACTTTAGTACCCCAAATTACAATTGTAATTCTTGGCGCAGTAGTGACCTACTTCTTGGCAATTTATAAAAATATTACTTTCAAGAAGAAAGAAGTAACAATAAAATACTTAATTGATGCATGGAGAATGTTAGAAAGAGCATCTTGTAGAGAAGATAATAGATATAATACAGATGTAGAAATAGCAATTGCTAATATTCAACTCTTTGGGACAACACGACAGATTGAACTAGCACAGAAGTTTATAGAAGAAATAGCAAGAAACCATTCTAGTTCAGCATTAGAATTATTGAATCAGCTTAGGAAGGACTTACGAAAAGAATTAAAGTTAGAAAAACCCTTTGTAGACATGAAATTTCTTCGATTCTCGAATTCTAAACTACCTAATTCATAGTCTAAAACTGCAGGATAGTCACTGAGAAGGTTATTAATATAATTTTTTTCATTGCCCCCATTTTATGAGATTCATAGAAAGAATGTTTTAATTACCGAATGTAAGACCACTCTTTTGTAGTCGAAAAATAGCCACGCAAATTGAAACTTTGCGTGGCTATTGGTGTTATGTATAGTGCTTTTTCTGCACTTTTCTCTTTGTCGAAATGTCTTGATGTTCCCTTTAAACAAAAGGATAGGGGAGTATTCGTCGTGTTGATTATTTGCGCTTGGGTAAGTTAGAGATACTTGTTTTGATCACATTGATAGTAGATTTGTCTGTAGAGAACACCGAGTAAAGACCTTGTGGCTCTTGTGGTGGATCGCACATATAATCGTCTCCGGGTACCCATTGTTCGTGTTTGGGTTGTGCATGACCTCCCCAACCCCAGAAGTTACAACCCTGAAAGTATCCGCCTTTTGCTAAGTCGTCTGCTAAGAGTGAGAATACGTAGCTATAATAGGCGTCTCGAGCAGTGGTAGATGATTGTTTAGAGAAAGAAACACCATCTCGTGGATAACCAAATTCTTCCATAACTAGAGGCTTATTAATCTTGGCACAGATATCTAAATGTCGGTCTAAATACTCCTTTGTGAGCTCTTTGGCATGTTGCATATTTAGCATTAGCGAGTCTTTCTTAGCCCAACCCCAATTGTAAGGCCAAATATGTATGTTGCAATAGTCTACATTTGGGTCGGAACAGATACGTTGCCATGAATCATAATCGACCTCACAACCGAACGCTCCTTCTGAACCTATGCTCACTAAATGTCGCTTATCGATACTCTTCATTATGGATGCAGCCTTAGCTAACCATGCTTCGAACTGTGGAAGTGCAGCCTTATCGAAAGCACGTGGCTCGTTACAAATTTGCCATGACATAATAGCAGGATCGTCTGTGTAGGGCTTTCCCGTATAGCGATTGGTGCGTTTGAGAATGAAATTGACGTGATTGAAGAAGAGTTGTTGCGCCTTTTGGTTGGTAGCAAATTGTGATGCGTACTTAACGTAGGCAGAATATCCCACCTCGTTAGGCTGTTGTGCTTTGCCTCCACCTGCGTTTTCGAGGTAAAAGCCATAGCCACCACTCCATTCCCAAGAGTTGTTTAGGTAGAGCACAGCTACCATTCCACGGCGTTGAAGCTGCAACATTAGATAGTCGAGACCATCTAATATGGTATCGTTATACACGCCTGGAGAAGGCTGTAGCACAGGAGATGCTTTCCATTTAATTCCTTCTTCGCCATCGCTACCCACCAATATGCGCAGATTGTTTATGCCTAAACGTTTCATTTCGTCTAGTTCACGGTTCAGTCTTTTTCTGTTTCCGCCCTTTCCTTTCGAACCAAGTATGGCGCCATACCAATAGTTTGTTCCGATAAAAGTGTAGGGCTTGCCGTCACGATAAAGCTTTCCGTCCTTTACTGTAACGAAAGATTGCGCCTTAACGGCAGTAGCACAAAAAAGAAATAGTGCCATAATGAGGTATTGTATTTTATTCATTTCAGTTTATTTTCTTTATTAATAAAATAATGAGTGTGTGATGTTTGTTATCTTTATATATCAACTTAAATGCACAACTGCAAATATAGTTACTTTGTTTGATATTTTATTCTTTTTCACGATTTAGACCATATTGCTTTATGATAAGCCCAGGCCATGTTGATGACCGAAGCTTTTGGAATATAAATCGTTTATAAATTTTATATATGGTAAGTTGTGCACTTTTGTTTAATAACGTACATTTATTTCCTCCTTTTTCGAATATTCTTTTTCTATCAATAAATTGATGAGAAA
>JBQMYA010000024.1:0-39425 GCA_052173735.1 Prevotella sp. | reverse complement strand
TTGTTGTGATTTGCTTCCAAATGTATATCTTTGCAATATCATAAGCAACTAATGCTCTTTGTTCAGCAACTGTCATAGGGTTGTGATTTGCTTCCAAATGTATATCTTTGCAATATCATAAGCAACATCGGATATTCGAACACTAGTCTTTTTCTTGTTGTGATTTGCTTCCAAATGTATATCTTTGCAATATCATAAGCAACTAATGCTCTTTGTTCAGCAACTGTCATAGGGTTGTGATTTGCTTCCAAATGTATATCTTTGCAATATCATAAGCAACATCGGATATTCGAACACTAGTCTTTTTCTTGTTGTGATTTGCTTCCAAATGTATATCTTTGCAATATCATAAGCAACAGCAGATTTATCTCTGTTAGGAAAATGGAGTTGTGATTTGCTTCCAAATGTATATCTTTGCAATATCATAAGCAACTTTTTTACCGCCAAGTACGTCAAGTTTTGCGTTGTGATTTGCTTCCAAATGTATATCTTTGCAATATCATAAGCAACGCATTTCGATAACGCAATGTAAACCAATCGGTTGTGATTTGCTTCCAAATGTATATCTTTGCAATATCATAAGCAACCTTTTAAACGCTCCTCTGCGAGGTGAGCCCGTTGTGATTTGCTTCCAAATGTATATCTTTGCAATATCATAAGCAACTAGTATAAATTACCAATATCTTGGAATAAAGTTGTGATTTGCTTCCAAATGTATATCTTTGCAATATCATAAGCAACCGGATATGGAAAATATGCAAGTAGTGCAGGGTTGTGATTTGCTTCCAAATGTATATCTTTGCAATATCATAAGCAACATCTGCAAACGACTGATAAGTTCTGTCTGTGTTGTGATTTGCTTCCAAATGTATATCTTTGCAATATCATAAGCAACAATTTGGTAAGTGTGACAGTTCCAATTTAAGTTGTGATTTGCTTCCAAATGTATATCTTTGCAATATCATAAGCAACCATAGGCATAAGTGCCTGGGGAGTTAACCAGTTGTGATTTGCTTCCAAATGTATATCTTTGCAATATCATAAGCAACTTACCTGTAAGTGGGTCTATTGGGAAAAGCGTTGTGATTTGCTTCCAAATGTATATCTTTGCAATATCATAAGCAACACCATTAATTAAACCAAGTAAGGCGACACGTTGTGATTTGCTTCCAAATGTATATCTTTGCAATATCATAAGCAACGAAAAAGATATTTAAATTACTCATATTTGGTTGTGATTTGCTTCCAAATGTATATCTTTGCAATATCATAAGCAACATTGGCGTACCGTCAGGGTTCGTCTGTGGGTTGTGATTTGCTTCCAAATGTATATCTTTGCAATATCATAAGCAACCATTTCTGTAACGAAGTGTAAACCAATCGTGTTGTGATTTGCTTCCAAATGTATATCTTTGCAATATCATAAGCAACATTTTCTAAATTGTATTTCTTCGTCAAATGTTGTGATTTGCTTCCAAATGTATATCTTTGCAATATCATAAGCAACTCTGCATAACTTGCTACTGCACTAGCGTATGTTGTGATTTGCTTCCAAATGTATATCTTTGCAATATCATAAGCAACTTTGATGTGTCCGTTGCCACTACCTGTCGCGTTGTGATTTGCTTCCAAATGTATATCTTTGCAATATCATAAGCAACCATTTCTGTAACGAAGTGTAAACCAATCGTGTTGTGATTTGCTTCCAAATGTATATCTTTGCAATATCATAAGCAACATTTTCTAAATTGTATTTCTTCGTCAAATGTTGTGATTTGCTTCCAAATGTATATCTTTGCAATATCATAAGCAACTCTGCATAACTTGCTACTGCACTAGCGTATGTTGTGATTTGCTTCCAAATGTATATCTTTGCAATATCATAAGCAACTTTGATGTGTCCGTTGCCACTACCTGTCGCGTTGTGATTTGCTTCCAAATGTATATCTTTGCAATATCATAAGCAACACGAATGATATATTTAATTGAAATTCAATAATATATATTATGTTTATGTAAAATAAAAATTGCAACAAAAAAGAGTCCCAATATTAATATTAGGACTCTTTTTTATATTCTAAAATAATTCAAGTTGCACTCCAGGTGTGTTCGGTTTCTGCGGTTCGGAACTACTAAATATCTCTATTTCACCAAATTGTTTATCCGTTATAACAATAATACAAACCTCTCCTGAGCGAGGAATAAAGGACTTTACACGTTTCACATGCACTGCAGCATTCTCTCTACTGGCACAATGTCGGACATAAATAGAATACTGAAACATTATAAAACCATCTTTTACTAAATTCTTTCGGAAAAGAATATAGTCTCGTTTTTCTTTGAGAGTGGTGGTTGGAAGATCGAAAAGAACCATTACCCACATAATTCTATACTCACTTAATCTTTGCATTAAGGAAAAGAAGGATAATATATTTTACGGCTTTCGCCATTATAACACTTTGCAAGACTTGCTGCTGTTTGTGTTGCTGCAATCATTAAAGGACTGCGTTTGCCTGCTATTGATACATCAATAACGGGTATTTGCAACATTTCTCGCTTATAGTCTAGAGTTAATTCTGTAGGATTTCCTAACTTTTGAATTGTTTTTATTGTCCAATCGTCTACAAAAGGGCAATAAGGTTCCATAATATCATCAGCCAAGCAATAGTCATTATAATGATTACGGCGATGTATTCCACACACAGGTAGCAATCCACTTCCTATCAAGGCACGAGCAATAACTGCACGCAAGATAGCATATCCATAATTAAGTAGTTCGTTAATTGCTGAATCTTTATCGCTCCTAATGACGTTTAGACTATCTGGAAAGATATTTTCCCAATAATAATTATCTGCTTGTTCTTCATTATTATCTGCATCATCACTTTTCACATTACGTGCTAACACATGAAGAGGAGAAGCTGTTTTTGATGTATTTCGTTGCAAACAGAAGGCTTGATTTTCTATTTTTGCTTTGATTGTCTGTTGCCACAACTGCTTGTTTACAGGGATATTAACTTCTAATTGACTGCGAAGACGTTCTTGATGTAATGTATTTCCTACTAAAGGGAGCAACATTCCCTTAAGAGTATGCGTTTCATCGCATGTTATTACAGCAACAGTATTCTCAAGTAGTGCTGCCAAAGCACCTTGTGTAATCGTGATTTCTGCATTATCAAGCACCATTATACCTATATCTTCGATAGGAATAGTTCTAACTATGTCTTTCTTTATTATATCTGAGACTTCCTTCTCTCCCACTTTTTGTTGTTGAATAACCAACTGGTCATTACGAAGTGAGAGATAAGAAGGATTGCCAAAATATAATGTTTTCTTAATCACCGATGATTGAATATAATATTATTATCCTTTATAACGAAGTCGTTATGCTCGCCCATTATCAAAAATTTAATCGTTTTAATTCCACAACGAGCGGCTATTGGTAGCTGAGAATAATCCTTAATAGATTGCCCCATTTCTTTATTTGCAACTAGATGATTAGTCATTCTTATCCTCAAACCATCGTTTTCAAATCCATTTATTTTATATAACCTTTGCTTTAAATTCACAAGATCCATATCATATAATTCTTCCGGAGAATTTTCGTATAGCAATATCATATCACCTTTACGCAACTTATAAGCCAGCTCTAATCTATTTCCCTTTTTATCTGTAATGAATTCGGGAATATCTTCTATTCCAACCTTACGATGCACAGATATATCATACAAACTATATATCCTATATTCTTTCTTTTTGCCATTGACATAACAGCACATTGTGTATAAATCACCAACTGCAGCATAGAAATATTGCTTGTAATCCTTGGTAGATTTATTGGTTTGTTCTTTTATTTTCAGTGCAGTTTTAACCGCATAGCATCGCACGTGTCTTATTCTATGGGTCTTTATATTATGTTCTTGGGTTTTTCCTTTCTTTATCATGTAGATACCTTGTTCACAAGCATCTTTGAAAGAGGTTCCTTCAGGGAACTGTTCTTTCATCAATTTAAAGAGATTCTTATCTACAATCACCTTTTCAAGGTCGTCCCAAGAGGCAAAACCTGTATCTTGTGGTGATTTTTTATGTTTTAGTTCTCGACGTATTACATACCAAATAGTGGGGTCTATCTTTGGTTTACCATCATTAAAGAGAACATTACCGTCTTTATCTTTTGCGTATTGTGTGATAGCACCATAATAACTTGCAGCATGAATTTCTCCTCTTAGGGTATCTCCTGTTTGCCAAATAGGATGCTCTTTACCTCCAACGACACGTCCTCTTCTTCTCAATCGCTTGTGAGATGGGGTTAAAGTTTGGTCTTTTACACAATGATTGATGATGATTTTATCATTGACAAAGGCACCAAGTTGTGAGATTTCGCCACCAAGTTTGCAATCTGCAACCTCTTTTTTAAGCTTTGCCTGCAAGCCTTCTAAATCTTGTTTTAAACCTTCATAGGCATCTCCAGAGCAGTTTTTAAGCCTTCTTTCCTTCTCTTGCACTTTATAAAAGAGTTCAAGAATACGTTCTCTTTTTGCCGCAGCAGGTATCGTTGTTAAGATAGTTGCATCAATAGCGTGATGCGAATGCAATGTACGATCTTTCTTTTCCTCTACACTTTGCACTCCAAGTATCTTTCGGAACTCTGCAGTTGTGCTCCCTCTCTGAACCTCTACATTTTCAAAAACACTCTTTAGATATAGAGTTGCATGTCGAGTTATGATGCGGGTGTCTACCAATTGACTATTTTTAAAGCCATCAGTAACCTCGGTAATAGTAAAACGTTTCAATTTATCTCTCCAATATTGCAACTCCATTTGCCAAAGAAGTTTCTCTTTAGTGCATTCATCTTTACGATCTTTCATTTGTGCACGTCGTGCTTGAGATTTCCAATATTCAACATTTTTAGAGAGTCTTTCTATGCGCTTCTTCCATTTTTCCAATCTTGGTTTTATCGCAGTGTATCGCTTTCCGTCGATAGTAACATCCTCTTCGTAATTCGGCATTGCCGTTGGAATGTTATTTTTCTTAATGAAACGATTATAATGAGCCTCGCATAGTGTTATATTTTGATCTGAATTATCAAAACTAACACTTGCAGGAATGGTGTGTTCTAGGTCGAATGCATTAGAATCGAAGAGATTTGACAAGCTAATAATTCGTCCTGTGTATAGACATTGACCACCTTGTTCTAGCCAATATTTATACTTTTGAATGTCCTTACTATAAGTTCCGATTTCTTTTTTCGACTTATAATTATCTTCTTCGCATTGTTCTATAACATAGCGAGCTTTATCTACATCTGTATCTGTTATGCCATTGGGCTTTGAGTAGAACTCTTCTAGAATCTTTTTTATCTGAGCATTCTCATCTCTTCTTGCCTTTTGATATTTTTCTAAAGCCCATTTAGCATTGGCATCATTCAACTCACGAGCTGTTTCCACCACAACTCTCGTTTCACAAGGCACTAATACCCCATCATCTAATAGCTGATTCACTCTCATTCGTAGATTATTGAGTGTTCGCATCACTGTTGGATTCTTTATCGCGCCTATATCTGGATTGCCCAAACGCTTCTTTTCGTCTGACCTATCTAGCAATATTGGGCGATAAATAGCTATTTGAGAAGGATGATACAAACGCTCCCATTGCTTCTGTTCAACAGAAGGATATTCTTTTGAGAGCAACTCTACCAATCGTTCGCCTAGCTGTGGAAGCTCAACAAATGTGCGTTTATGCCTAGCAAAGAATGCTTGATATCCGCTTCTAACACTCTCTAATATAGAAATTTGTTCGTCGGCATCCATCAATTCCCAACGTTGTTTTCCTATATTGCTCTCTATGTGTTTAATTATCTCTCTTTCGTCTGACTCATCTAGCTGATATTCATAATTATGATCAGCAAAGCGATCCTCTAGGATTTCAGCTTTATAACTAGCTATAAGCGAGTTAACAATGTTGCCAATTCTTTTCTCTTCGTTTACAACTTCTTCTAGTTGTTGTGCTTTCTTGATGATTGTTTGAATATCTTCATCCGACAATTCTACAATATCTGGTAGCTTTGCAAGCAACACTGCATCTGAATATTTCAAGCCAAACAACAACATTCGGTTAATATTTCGCATGGCTTTTTGACTCAACATTGCATATCCTTGAGGAATTGCCGACCAAAGACGTACTAGTTCTGCTGCCTTTTTCTCGTCCCAACCCAATGTTTGTTCGGCAAAAACACGCACTTGTTCTGGGTCTTCTGCATCATAACAAAGATGCCATACATCTTCTGCTGTATAACAAACCTGATGCAATGCATTGTTAGACTTGCCTTGTGTTTGTCGCTCTTTCGTTCCTAAAACATGGAAATTCTCCCAATCTTCTCCTAGAACTTTTATCATACGGGCTGTTATAGGGCAACCTGCCACACTCGTATCGTCTCTATAATTTATTGTTTTTTCGTCCTTAGAAAGGGCTATCCCCCATTTTTTCTCAATGAAATTCCTAATTTCCTCGAATTTAAAATCTGCTTTAACTCTCGACAAGAAGAGTTTATTATAGATATTTATCTTCAAATCCATAGGCAGTTGTTCTGCAGAATCTGAATCGGGCGACTTTGCTTTTATATTATTAAGAAAGGTCCAAGCACGGAATTTTTCAAATAAAGGATGGCCTATTGGGCAACGCGATTTGTTTGGTTCGAGTGTACACTTACCCACATTTCCACGTTGAGAGCGCAAAGGACGCTTATAAAAAATGGTTCCAATGCCTTGTTTTTCGCTTATAAGAGTATCTAATAATTGTGTTTGGTTAGATAATCCTTTCTGATATTTAAATATTTCTTTAATCTCATCTTGGTGTTGCGAACGTATTGCTTTATATTCACTATTATTGCGAATTCGTATTCCTTCGTCTTCTAATTGAGCAAAAGCAGCACCAACGGTTTTCAAATTATGCTCTTGCATATAAGCTAAAAGTCCCTTTGAAAGCTTTTCTTCAGAGGCTTTCATTGCATTAACAACATCAACGTGTTCTTCAGCAAGAGCATTATTCTTATTTTTCTTGCTATCGTCTTCTTGCTTTTCTTGCTCTGCAATGGTTTCGCCCTTACTACTTTTAAAGCCTCTATGTTGAGCAATATGATACAAAGCTCGTCCTAATTTATATCGGTCTATAAGTTGATTAAAGTCTAACTGAACTGAAATTAACTCTCTTCTTAACTGAAAGGGACTAGAATAATCGGGCTTTCCGTCGCCATTAAAATCAAGAATTATCCACGAATGAAATGCTTTATCCTCGATAGGATATTGTCTAAAAAGTTTCTTTTTCTTATCATAAGTACACCATTGCTCTAACGACTCTGGTGCCATAGGACACAAATTGTTTTTGATAAGCAAGTTGAGTGTAGCCCATAACTTACGTCTACGACTATCATTTAATCTGCGACCTCTACGATGTGCCGAACGATCGCTGGCTAAAGAATATTCTCTTCCATTGGTATTCTTACTGACACTCGCATTAAAAATGTCAGAAGAAAAGAATTCTAACTGGTCAACGAGGTTATTTCCGAGGTCAATATTTCGTACTGAAGTACCAATAGAGTTCGTTCCAAGGTCTATGCCTAAAATTTTTTGTGTCATATTTTAAGGTTTTTATTTGTTTATTCAAATAATAGTTTTATATTTGCAAACAGATATACATGTGAAGACTTTTCACAACAAGGCTATAAGCCGAAGATTTCTTGCTCCTGCGGTCAACCGTGGGAGCACTGTTTTTATATAGCTTATAGTTGTTCCCTATATCTTTCATTAAGTGTTGTCTTTTACAAAAGTAAGAAAATATTTTAATTTAAAATACATTAAGACAACATTTTTAATGCACCTTTTACCGTTAACTTCCCTATAAATGGCTCTTGTTATTTTTTAGAGATAAGCTATCTAAATCATCTGTAAAATAAGTCTGTTGAAAAAGCAATACAATTAGTCTGTAAAAGGGGTGAGATTGGTGTGCAATTGCAATGCTTTTGGAAGACAAATGCAATGATTTTAGGACACAAGAGGCTGTTCCTGGAAAAACAAGAAGATAACACAAAGAAAGGGAACAAGGGATCAAAGCTTCTTTAAATTATCTTTACGGAGTTTTTATGGAATAGAACAAGGAGAAGAAATAAAAAAAGAACAAAACCAAATATCGTTATTTTTCCACTCAAATACGGTTTGAATTGTTGTGTGAAGACATAAAATAAAACGAGAAGCGCCTGCGTTAAATAGGCATAAAACGATATTTGTATTTACTTTTTTACCTATATTTGCAAAAGGACTATTACTTATTAAGCTGAAAAAGAGAATTTTCCTTTCTTTTATTCATGCTCTTTATCATACCATTTTATTAACCTATTAAACATAAAACAGATGGACAAAAATTTTCTAAAACTTATCCCTTTAAGCCTATTGGCTATATTGATTGCATCTTCGTGCGCAAAAAACGACTCTCCATCGCAAACGAACAATAGCGTAAAAAATCGTGTATATGCTTCTGAGGCCGAAGAGGCAAAGGCACTATTGCTTAGTGTTGAAGAACTAAGACAAATGCCTAAGGAAATAAGAATAAAGCGTGCTGCAGCCCTTGCGCTGAAAGATTATGCCTTTTATAAAGATAGTGTATTTTACCTAAACATAAGTAAGGAGGACGCAAAAAAGCTCGGTGTAGACGAGGATCTTTATGAAGAGATTATAGAAGGAATAAAGGATACTAACCAAAAAATTAAAGAATGCAATGCTAAAGGAGAAAAGATAATAATAGATACTACTGAAGTTGACAATATAAATTCTAAAAAGAAGCATGGATAATAGAGAAAAACTAATGGAGTTTTGTAGATTGTACAAAGGAGAACGAAACAAAGCTTGTTTTTTTGCATTGTTGTTACGATGCTCATCGCCTTTATTTGGCGCTCAGTGGCATAGAAAATCACATCATATAAACATATTGCTCTCTAATGATTTCAGGTCGTTAGGGAGTTTTTTTGTGTGTTTTTTTTCTTGCAAGGCATTAATAATATAGTCCTTTAAACTCTTTCTAAGGCTCTGAAATAATAAAATCGGGCAAAGTAAGGGGCAAAGTATTTTAATAGAATACAGCGAAAATATCGAAGGAATACAGCTATTGGGGGCGTTGTGTGATTCCTTTACCTCATCTTTCTGTTGCAACAATGGGTAACAGAATGATGATTAAGAATGGGGAGCGGTATCTTTAGGCTCGATGTTCTACCGAATAAAAGAACGAGAGGGCGGTAAATGAAAAAGGACACCTATCTTTCTCAGACAGGCATCCTTAGTCTATTTTAATTAAAGCAATATTAGTCGTTTAACTTTGCCATGATGAACTCACGGTTTAGACGAGCGATATTGGCAATAGATTCGTTCTTTGGACACTCTGCTTCACATGCTTGAGTGTTTGTACAGTTACCGAATCCAAGTTCTTCCATCTTCATTATCATTGCCTTTGCACGACGTGCTGCTTCTGGTTTTCCTTGTGGAAGAAGTGCAAGTTGACTTACCTTAGAACTTACAAACAACATTGCTGAACCGTTTTTACATGCTGCAACGCAAGCACCACAACCGATACATGTTGCGCAATCCATCGCTTCGTCGGCATCTTGCTTTGGAATGAGGATGCTGTTTGCATCTTGTGGTTGACCTGTGCGCACTGTTACGTAGCCACCTGCTTGTATAATCTTATCGAAAGCACCACGATCTACCATACAGTCCTTTATTACTGGGAATGCAGCAGAACGCCATGGCTCTACGGTTATTACGTCTCCATCATTGAAACGGCGCATGTATAATTGGCAAGTTGTTGCTCCTGTAGCTGGTCCGTGTGGGTGTCCATTGATGTAAAGTGAACACATTCCGCAGATACCTTCTCTACAATCGTGGTCGAACACAAATGGTTCTTTACCTTCTTCGATGAGTTGCTCGTTCAAGATGTCGAGCATTTCGAGGAATGAAGTATCTGTAGGGATGTCCTTCATTTCGAATGAATCGAAGTGTCCTTTTGCCTTAGGACCATTCTGACGCCATACTTTTAGCGTGAAACTTATATTTTTCTCCATATGGGTTTTATAGCTTATTCGTTTAGAGTTGTTATGTCGACTTGAGTAACCATTGGGCTTTTGGGTGCCTTGTGCGCTACTACTGTGCTCTAATGTTTGTGAGCTGTCGACATAAGATGCACTCGTTAACTTAATTACGACTTATAGTTACGTGTTTGAACTTTAATTGCTTCATACTCTAATGGCTCTTTGATAAGCTCTGGTTCTGCTGTATCGTTGCCATTATATTTCCAGCATCCTACATAGAAATAGTTCTCGTCATCACGCTTAGCTTCTCCTTCTTCTGTTTGATATTCTTCACGGAAGTGTCCACCACAGCTTTCATTACGAGAGAGAGCGTCGTATGCTTCAAGTTCTCCCATGATGATAAAGTCACGAAGGTGAATGGCTTTGTCTAGCTCTACATTAAGTCCTTCTTTGCTTCCTGGTATGAATAGGTTGGTATCGAACTCTTTTCTTAGTTCTTTCATCTTTGCAATACCTTCACGAAGTCCTTCTGCTGTACGGCCCATTCCTACGTGTTCCCACATGATATGACCTAGTTCTTTGTGAATTGAGTCTACTGAACGTTTTCCTTGAATACCCATTAAGCGATCGATTTCTGCTTGAACTCCACGCTCAGCTTCTTCGAATTCAGGAAGATCCGTAGATAAACGAGGCCAAATTGCTTGATCTGCAAGATAGTTTTGGATGGTGTATGGAAGTACGAAGTAACCATCTGCAAGACCTTGCATCAACGCTGAAGCACCTAAACGGTTTGCTCCGTGGTCTGAGAAGTTACACTCTCCAATTGCGAACAAGCCTTCGATTGAAGTCATTAGCTCGTAATCAACCCAGATTCCACCCATTGTATAGTGGATTGCAGGATAGATCATCATTGGATTATAATACTTAACACCGTTTATTTCGTTTGCTAGCTCGCCTGGATTAACGTCTGTAATTTCTTCGTACATATCGAATAGGTTACCATAACGTTGTAGAATGGCATCTACTCCCAAGCGTTCAATACTTTCAGAGAAGTCGAGGAACACTGCAAGACCTGTATTGTTTACACCGAATCCCTTATCACAACGCTCTTTAGCAGCACGAGAAGCTACGTCACGAGGTACCAAGTTACCGAACGCTGGATAGCGACGTTCAAGATAATAGTCACGATCTTCTTCTGGAATGTCAGAGCCTTTCTTTGTACCTGCTTGCAAAGCTTTAGCATCTTCGATCTTCTTTGGAACCCAAATACGTCCGTCATTACGCAAAGACTCAGACATCAAGGTAAGCTTTGATTGCTTATCGCCGTGTACTGGAATACATGTTGGGTGAATTTGAACGTATGATGGATTTGCAAAGTAAGCTCCCTTGCGATAGCATTGGATTGCTGCTGTACAGTTACAACCCATCGCATTGGTAGAAAGGAAATAAGCATTACCATATCCTCCTGTTGCTATTACAACGGCATTTGCAGAGAAACGTTCTAGTTTACCTGTAACTAAGTTCTTTGCAATGATACCTCTTGCACGGCCATCTACAAGAACTACGTCTTCCATCTCATAACGAGTGTAAAGCTTTACCTTTCCTGCATTCACCTGACAGCTAAGCGCAGAGTAAGCGCCAAGCAACAATTGCTGTCCTGTTTGTCCTTTTGCGTAGAATGTTCTACTTACTTGAGCTCCACCAAAAGAACGGTTTGCTAACATACCACCATACTCACGAGCAAAAGGAACACCTTGAGCTACGCACTGATCGATGATACTATTTGACACTTCTGCTAAACGATAAACGTTTGCTTCACGTGCTCTATAGTCGCCACCTTTAACTGTATCGTAGAAAAGACGATAAACTGAGTCGCCATCATTCTGATAGTTTTTAGCAGCATTGATACCTCCTTGCGCTGCAATAGAGTGCGCACGACGAGGCGAATCTTGTATACAAAAGTTAAGAACATTGAAGCCCATCTCGCCAAGAGATGCAGCTGCACTAGCTCCAGCCAATCCTGTTCCTACAACAATCACATCTAACTTTAATTTATTCTTGGGGTTAACCAAACGTTGATGTGCTTTATAATTGGTCCATTTCTCTGCTATTGGCCCTTCTGGAATCTTTGAATTTATCTGATTAGTCATAATCTTTAAATCTTAAAACGAAGTAATTAAATTCTTACACACTAAATTAATGGCAGCATAAGCTAGGCGCACAGCCAAACGCAAACGCAAGAACTACAACTAGGAATCCTAACATCAAGATGGTAGAATATACCAAGCCAATTGCTTGCCAACGCTTAAACCAAACCTTACCATTAATACCTAAGGTGTGCATTGCACTCCAAAATCCATGAGAAAGGTGCAACCAAATAGCCACAATCCAAATAACATACAACACAACATAAACAGGATTGCTGAAAGTGTCGACAATGTAAGCAAAGCCATCTGATGGAGAATGAGCAAATTCAACACCAACAAGTTCTGCAAACATCATGTTGTACCAGAAGTTAAAGAGGTGCAATAATAAACCTAAAAGAATGATAATACCCAAAACAAGCATGTTCTGAGATGCCCATTCAACCTTTTTAGGTTTGTCTACTACTGCATATCGCTCACTTCCTCGTGCTCTTCTGTTTTGTGCTGTCAAGATAAATGCATAAACAATGTGGAGCATTGCAAGACCCGCAAGACCCATTGTTGCAACAACAGCATACCAGTTAGCACCAAGGAAATGACAAATCATGTTGTATCCTTCACCTGAAAATAAAGCAACAAGATTCATCGACATGTGGAATGTCAAAAATAGAATAAGTGCAATGCCTGTTAAAGACATTATAACTTTTCTACCAATAGAGGATTTAAATAACCACATAAATGATTGAAAATTAATTATTTAACTGTTAAAATATATTATTATCTAAGCTTATAATTCCTGTTTAAGTTATAGTTCTGCACTCTATCGTACCCCCATTTGTAGGTATATAAATTATAAAACTACTTGCAAAAATACTATATTTTGATGATAAATCAAAGCTTTTGACTAAAAATCCAATTTTATTCTGTACTTTTGTGTTCGAATGTTTTTAAGCTTCTACAAGAAGATATTTTATGATATCACAATACAAGAATATTGTTTATAACACAATAGATTAAAAACAAAATAAGAGGTCTGTTTCTTTTATAATAAAAAAGAACGTATAAAGACTCACACCTATTTATATATTATACGAGAACATATTTAAGGATAAAACCAAAATAACAAGAATGAACTTCAAATATGATGTGATTGTTGTGGGCGGAGGACATGCTGGTAACGAGGCAGCAACCGCTGCTTCCAACATGGGAGCTAAGACTTGTCTAATCACTATCGACATGAATAAGATTGGACAAATGAGCTGTAACCCCGCTATTGGTGGCATTGCGAAAGGTCAGATAGTTAGAGAAGTAGACGCATTAGGCGGACAAATGGGTCTAATTACCGATGCAACGGCTATCCAATTCAGAATGTTAAACCGCGGAAAGGGTCCCGCTGTGTGGAGTCCACGTGCACAATGTGACCGAGAAAAGTTTATAACTAAATGGAAAGAAACTTTAGATAAAACTGAAAATCTCGACATTTGGCAAGATCAAGTAGACGAATTAATCGTTAAAAACAATGAGATTATTGGCGTAAAAACTGTTTGGGGAGTTGAATTCACTGCAAAATGTGTCATTATCACTGCAGGAACATTCCTCAATGGCTTAATGCATATCGGACGAAGAACCTTCCCTGGAGGTAGATGTGCAGAGCCTGCCGTACCTCATCTCACTGAATGCATCAACCATTTGGGCATCCGTTCTGATCGAATGAAGACAGGAACACCCGTAAGAATCGATAAACGTTCGGTGCATTTCGATGAAATGGAGATCCAAGATGGCGACTTCGACTTCCATCAATTCAGCTATATGAATCTTCATAAGCCACTCAAACAATTGCCATGTTGGACATTCTACACTACCCCCGAAGCGCACATGGAGCTCAACAAGGGTATTGCCGACTCACCATTGTTTAACGGACAAATTCAAAGTACAGGTCCAAGATACTGCCCTTCTATTGAGACCAAACTCGTAACATTCCCCGATAAAGATAAACATCCTTTATTCTTAGAGCCTGAAGGCACCGACACCAATGAGATGTACCTCAACGGTTTCTCTTCAAGTATGCCTTTCGAGGTGCAGTTAAACGCACTTCACAAAATCCCTGCGCTAAGAGATGCCAAGATTTATCGACCTGGTTACGCAATCGAATACGATTATTTCGACCCAACACAACTTAAACATACTCTTGAAAGTAAGGTGGTAAAAGGACTTTACTTCGCTGGACAAGTAAACGGAACTACTGGCTATGAAGAGGCAGCAGGACAAGGTTTGGTTGCAGGTATCAACGCTGCCCTAAGATGTTTCTACAACGATAAGGAATTTATTATGAAACGAGACGAGAGCTACATTGGCGTTCTCATCGACGATTTAACAACCAAAGGTGTCGACGAACCTTATCGAATGTTTACCTCAAGAGCTGAATATAGAATTTTATTACGTCAGGATGATGCTGACTACAGATTAACTTCTAAGGCATTTGAATTGGGCATTGCTACTAAAGAGCGTTACGATTGGTGGAAACAGAAAGAAGAATCTATTTCTAAAATTATACAATTCTGCGATGAAACCAGCATAAAACCAAAAGATATCAATTCAAGCTTAGAACGTTTGGGCACCACTCCAATTCACTCTTCTATTAAAATTTCAGATCTAATTGCTCGTCCTCAACTCACAATGAGCAACCTTGCTGAAGTTATCCCCCATTTGAACGAGATTTTAAAAGATGTCCCCAACAGAGAGGAAGAAATCACCGAAGCAGCAGAAATAAGAATCAAGTACAGAGGATATATCGAAAGAGAGCGAATTATTGCCGATAAAATGAGACGTTTAGAAGACATCAGAATTAAGGGAAGGTTTAATTATTCGCAACTTCATGAAATATCTACAGAGGGAAGACAAAAGCTCGAAAAGATTCAACCTGAAACGTTGGCAGAAGCAAGTAGAATTCCTGGTGTGTCTCCAAGCGATATCAATGTACTCCTCATTTTATTGGGAAGATAAGACAAGTGCAATAAGCTTCGATCTAATCGACATTTTTGCTCGAAACATTCGTAACAACAGAAAGAAACAGATGCGAAGCTACATTTAAGCAAATATAAGTTTCACGTGAAACAAAAGAGAAAGAAATAACAACATAATTATTTGATAATGAACAACAAACTATTATTAGACAATCTGCGTTCAATTCCAGATTGGCCTATAAAGGGTGTCAATTTCAGAGACGTTACCACCCTATTTAAAAATCCAGAATGTTTAAAAACAATTGCCGATGAAATGTATGATCTTTACAAAGATAAAGGCATCACTAAGGTTGTAGGCATCGAAAGCCGTGGATTCGTAATGAGTTCAGCCCTTGCGATTAAACTAAACGCAGGCATTGCACTATGCAGAAAGCCCGGAAAGCTGCCCTGTGAAACGGTACAAGAAAGCTATGCGAAGGAATATGGCATTGATACTATCGAGATACATAAAGACGCAATAGAAGAAGGCGATGTGGTTTTACTTCACGACGACCTGCTTGCTACAGGTGGAACAATGAAAGCAGCATGCGATCTTGTAAAGAAATTCAAACCCAAAAAGATTTATTGCAATTTCATCATTGAACTCTTAGACGAAGGACTTAACGGCAGAGAGGTGTTCGATAAAGACATCGAAATTAGCACATTACTAAAACTTTAAAATACAAAAGGATTGAATCGGTTTGCCCAACTTACACAAGGCACGATTCAATCCTTTTATTATTTCTCTACCCTTTCTTGCTTTTACAAGAAAGAATCACAGCTACCATCGATAAGATAGGCTCAATGTGAAACTTTAAGATGCAACACTTATTCTATATAAAGGTTTCACGTGAAACAAAAGAAGATAAAAACACTGATTTTAAAGGCATTATAGTGCATGACAAAGGACAAGAAAGAAGAACGCATTAGCAAATTAAAAGGCATTGTGCAAAGTATGCCTGAGAAGCCAGGAAGTTACCAATTCTACGATGAAAACAACGTTATTATATACGTAGGAAAGGCAAAACGCCTCAAAAGTCGTGTATCTTCGTATTTTCATAAAGAAGTAGATCGATTTAAGACAAAGGTTCTTGTAAGTAAAATTCACAACATTTCTTATACCGTTGTCAACACAGAAGAAGACGCACTTCTACTCGAAAACAGCTTAATTAAGAAATACACACCCCGCTATAACGTTCTACTTAAAGACGGAAAGACCTACCCTAGCATTTGTGTTACGCACGAATACTTCCCACGCATATTCAAAACCCGCACCATCAACCACAAAACGGGTAGCTATTTTGGTCCTTTCACCAACGTAACAACCCTCAAATCGCTTTTAGAACTCATCACCAAAATCTACAAACCTCGTAGCTGCCAGCTTCCACTCACACCGCAAGGCATTGCCAATAACAAGTTCAAATCGTGTTTAGAGTATCACATTCACAACTGTCTGGGACCCTGCATTGGCAAGCAGTCGATGGAAGATTATAATGAAAAGATTGCCCAAGCCAAAGAGATTCTCAAAGGAAACGTGCGCAAAACCAATGCTGTTCTCTACGAAAAGATGATGCAGTTGGCACAAGAAATGCGCTTTGAAGAAGCCCAAGAACTAAAGAAACAATACGAACTGATTGCCTCGTTTGTTGCCAAAAGTGAAGTCGTTAGTCACACCATACGCAATGTAGACGTGTTTAGCATTACGCATCACGACAACGAAAAAACCGCTTTCATCAACTACATTCACGTAAAAAATGGCACGATTAATCAGAGTTTCACCTACGAATATAAGCAAAAGGTGAACGAAACAAACGAAGAACTTTTAGTGAGTGCAATCCTCGAAATTCGCAATCGTTTTGCAAGCGAAGCGCAAGAGATTATTGTTCCTTTTGAAATAGATTGGCAATTAACCAACGCCTACTTCACTGTGCCTCAAAGAGGGGATAAAAAGAAGCTCTTAGAGCTGTCGGAAATGAACGGAAAACAATACAAATTCGACCGCATGAAACAAGCCGACAAGCTCAATCCTGAGCAAAAATACACCCGAATAATGAAAGAATTGCAAAACCATTTGCAGCTTTCTAAACTACCATATCACATCGAATGTTTCGACAACTCGAACATTAGCGGAACAAATGCAGTGGCTGGCTGTGTGGTTTTCAAAGGAATGAAACCCTCGAAGAGCGACTATCGCAAGTATAACATCAAAACTGTGGTTGGACCTGATGACTATGCGTCGATGCAAGAGGTTGTTTATAGACGCTATAAGCGCATGATTGACGAGGAAAAGCCTCTACCCGACCTCATCATCACCGATGGTGGTAAGGGTCAAATGAGCGTTGTTCGAGAGGTGATTGAAGGAAAATTACACCTTCAAATTCCTATTGCTGGATTGGCAAAAGACAACCATCACCGCACCAACGAGCTGCTTTTTGGCAACCCGCCCATTGTTATTGGATTGAAGAACAACAGCGAATTGTTTTTGGCTCTTATGCGCATTCAAGACGAGGTGCACCGCTATGCCATCTCATTCCACAGAGACAAGCGTTCTAAAACAGCTCTACACTCTGAGTTAGACAATATTAAAGGCGTTGGAACGAAGACCAAAGAGGCTCTCATTGCGCAGTTTAAGAGCGTAAAGAAGATTAAAACTACTAGCTTAGAGCAACTTACAGAGGTTCTCGGAGCAAGTAAAGCCGCCATTGTGTTCAATCACTTTAACAAAGAAGAGCAAAATAGCGACAATTAGTCTGTAAGTATTTTATAATCAAGACATTAAAGATTTTAGAGCGAGAAAACACCTCGTTTTAGAATCTTTTTTATTGTTTTCTATCCCTCCTTCAGTCTTTCTTCGCCATCACAACAAGTATTTCCTTTTGCCCCAACACTTTTTCTCCCCACCTTTTCCCTTTTTTTCTTTCCCAACAACCCTTCTTTTCCCATCACGCAATCCATTTATTCCCATTACAAACACCATCATTTTCTAGCTCTCACCTCCCCCCATTTCAGCACAAAATCCTGCCCCTTTCCCAAAACAATCAAATGCATTCTGCTCCAGTCTCTATTCTTCTTCCTCCTAAGCCCAAAGCATCCTCCCACCACCTCATCTCATTTGCTTTACAAAAGCAGTGCAATTACTTCGCAAAGGCATAGATATTGCCCCTCAAAAGCAATGACATTACAACCTAAAAGTAGTCCTTTTATTTTCTTATCACACCCACCCATCTCGCAATAACACAACACACTCACATCAAAAGCCCTGTTCGTTGCTTTTATTTTCGTTCTAAGCACTTTTTATCCCTTTCTCACTAAAACCCCTATTTCACATACAATAAGGGCATAGAACAATAAAATAAAACCATCAATAAAATGCACACTACTTGCAAAACTGGGCAATTTAGATGGGCGCAATACAACAACTTTGAAATAAAGACTGCAGAATGCACTTTTTTTTGTAAATTTGTAGCATGAGAATTGTTATTCAAAGGGTATTAAACGCCAGCGTTTCGATTAATAATGAGGTGCATTCTGCCATTTCAAAAGGCTTTCTTTTGTTAGTGGGAGTGACCCAAACCGACACGCAAGAAGATGTAGAATGGCTTGCTAACAAGGTGTGTGCGCTTCGTGTTTTCGACGACGAAGAGGGCGTAATGAACAAGAACATCAAAGATGTTGATGGCGAAATACTAGCCGTTAGTCAGTTCACGCTCATGGCATCGTATAAAAAAGGCAACCGACCTTCATACATTCGAGCTTCAAGTCCCGACCATTCTCTCCCACTCTATAACAGCTTTCTCGATAAACTAAAGCAACTATTAAACAAAGATATCGCCACAGGTGTATTTGGAGCAGATATGAAAGTGAGTTTAATCAACGACGGACCTGTCACTATCTGCATGGACTCGAAGAACAAAGAATAGGGCAAAAACGAGCCGTTGAGCCTTTATTTTAAAACACAACACATGGACAAACAATCGCAAAAGATGAACACTTGTACCACAAGCAATGAACATACAGAACCTAAGAGCATGCAAGAAATGCAACAAGAGGTCGACAAGTGGATTAAAACCTATGGCGTTCGCTATTTCTCAGAGCTTACAAATATGGCATGTTTAACCGAAGAAGTGGGCGAGCTGGCACGAGTTATGTCTCGTACTTATGGTGATCAAAGCTTTAAGAAGAACGAAAATCACCATCTTTCTGAAGAGATGGCAGACGTGCTTTGGGTGCTTATTTGCTTAGCAAATCAAACGGGTGTAGACCTCACCAAGGCGTTTAACGACTCGATGAGCAAGAAAACTAAGCGAGATGCAACACGCCATTTGAAGAACGATAAATTGAAATAACAAAATAAATCATACAAACATGAATTCAGAAACAAACCAATCTACCCACCAACATCATGATAGCTGTGATTGTCATCATGAAGAATCGAACAAATATCTCGATATGTTGGCACTCTACAACACTAAGTTGAACGACACTGAAGTGAGCGAAGCAGTACGCAAAATTATTGCAGAAAAAGTACACGAAAACGACAACGACGATGTAAAGCGTTTCCTCTTTGGAAGTATTGAGCTAACATCTCTTAAAACGACCGATAGCGACGAGAGCATACTTGCATTCACAGAACGTGTCAATCAGTTCGACTCTGCTTATCCAAACATGCCTCACGTGGCTACAATATGCACCTATCCCTGCTATGCTTCGATAGTAAGTCAAACCCTAGAGGTCGAAGGTGTTGAGGTTACTTGTGTGTCGGCAGGCTTCCCTTCATCGCAAATGCTCCCTGAAATAAAGGTTGCAGAAACTGCTCTTGCTGTGAAAGACGGCGCTACTGAGATTGATATTGTGATGTCGGTAGGCAAGTTCTTGAGTGGAGATTATGAGGGTATGTGCGACGAAATTAGCGAAATTAAGAGCGTTTGCGGCGACGATGTGCCCTTGAAAGTGATTCTTGAGACTGGTGCTATCAAGACTGCAGAGAACATTAAAAAGGCGTCTTTACTTGCAATGTATGCGGGTGCCGACTACATCAAAACTTCAACTGGTAAAGAACCTATATCTGCAACGCCTGAAGCTGCATACGTTATGTGTCAAGCTATCAAAGAATACCACGAGAAAACAGGTATCAAAATCGGTTTTAAACCAGCGGGTGGAATCAACACTGTGATGGATGCTATCATCTATTACACCATCGTTAAGGAGGTATTGGGTAAGGAATGGCTCACCAACAAGTATCTTCGTTTGGGTACAAGTCGCCTTACCAACTTGCTACTTAGCGAACTAACTGGCGAAGAAACCAAATTCTTCTAAATAGAAAAGCATCGTTGATGCTTATAAAAAGAAAAGGTCTCATAAGATTTAAATGGTGTTTTCTATTCCATTTTCTTATGAGACCTTATTGTATTGATATGCTCTTCTCTACCCTATTTCAAAAGCTTTGAAAGGCATTATAACTTTCGCTCTATCACATAGTCTAAGTAAGCGTTGAGGGCTTGCTTAATGTCTGTATCTTGAATCTTCTCTTCTATAAATCCAATAGCTTTGTTCTTAAACTCTCGCATCTTAGCTTCTGCATACTCAATACCGCCATTTTCTTTTGTGAAAGCAACGAGCTGAGCCACTTCTTCAGGTGCAACTTCACCCTTTTTCACCTTCAATGCCAAATCTTTCATTGCGCCATTGTCGGTAGCTAACACAGCATGTATTACAGGAAGAGTTAGCTTTCCTTCTGCCATATCATTGCCTGTGGGCTTTCCAATGTCGTTCGATTCGTAATAATCAAATATATCATCACGTATTTGGAACGCCATTCCAAGGTGCAAACCGAATAGTCTTGCCTGCTCAACATCGTCTTTTGATGCTCCAACAGATAAGGCTCCAATCTCTGTACACGCTTCAAATAGAGCCGCAGTCTTACGCTTTATCACCTCATAATAAGCTTCTTCAGATATGGTTTGATTGCTTATATTTTCTAATTGCAATATCTCTCCATCTGAAAGGGTGCGTCCTAGCTCTGCTAAGCCAGACACGATGCGGTCGGAAGAGGTAAAACTAACATGTAAGAGGGCTGTAGATAGTATATAATCGCCAACAAGTACTGCCACTTTATTGTCATAAAAGGCATTAACCGATGCTTGTCCACGTCGCTCTCCACTTTCATCTACAACATCATCATGCACCAATGAGGCTGTATGTAACAGCTCTAAACCTATTGCAGCATGCTGAGTTACCTCGCTAACACGTCCAAATGCTTTTGCAATAAGCAGCATCAACATAGGTCGCATGCGCTTTCCTGAACGTTGTTTTATAAACATTAGCACCTGAGATAACAATCCATCTTGATGTTCAAGCGATGTATTAAAAAGCTCGATGAAATGGTTTAATTCGTCAATTATTGGCTTTTTTATTACCGATAAGTAATCCATATTCATTCTAATTTCTTACAAAAATAAGCAAATAATCGGTAAGTATCACCCTTTTTTCGTAATTTTACGCATCAAAATACATATTTATGAGTAAACTTTTCCTTTTAGATGCCTACGCATTAATTTATCGTTCTTATTACGCTTTCATTAAGAATCCCCGCATAAACTCTAAGGGTTTCAACACAAGTGCAATACTTGGATTTGTAAATACCCTTCATGAAGTAATTCAAAAAGAACAACCTTCGCACCTTGGAGTGGCGTTCGACCCAAGCGGTCCTACCTTTCGTGACGAGGCATTTGCCGACTATAAGGCTCAAAGAGAGAAGACTCCCGAAGACATTAAGCTGTCTGTTCCCATCATAAAGCAGATTCTTGAGGCAATGAATATCCCTATTCTTGAGGTAAAAGGATATGAAGCCGATGATGTTATAGGCACCCTTGCCACCCAAGCAAGTGCCTTTGACATGGAAACTTATATGCTTACGCCTGATAAAGACTATGGTCAATTGGTGAAAGAGAATGTGTTTATCTATCGACCAAGACACGGTGGAGGCTACGAAACTCTTGGAGTTGAGCAGATAAAAGAGAAGTATCAAATCGAAAGTCCATCGCAAGTAATCGACATTCTTTCCTTAATGGGCGACTCTGCCGATAACTTTCCAGGCTGTCCAGGCGTTGGTGAGAAAACAGCCATTAAGCTAATCAACGACTTTAAGTCGAT
Organism: Prevotella sp.; assembly: GCA_052173735.1. GTDB lineage: Bacteria > Bacteroidota > Bacteroidia > Bacteroidales > Bacteroidaceae > Prevotella. The sequence goes on along the minus strand of JBQMYA010000024.1, from coordinate 17,055 downwards.
CAATAATTTACTAGAGAACACCAATCAGCTAAAAGGAAAATTGAAAGAGAAGGTCGAAGGTGCTGTTGATGATATTAAAATGTCGAACTTTTTGGCAACCATTAAAACTGATGTGCCCATCGAACTCAATCTAACCGATTTGCAACTCACCCCTCCTAACGAAGAAAAATTGCGTGCTTTGTTCGACGAACTCGAGTTTAGAACCCTTGCAAACAAATTCTTTAAAAAGACTGAAAATATACAAACGAAAGACAATTCGCAGTTAAATCTCTTCGAAGAATTCACGTCCAATGATGCAGTTGAGCCTCAATTTGAGAATTATAAGACACTTTTTGATACTAAATATAATTACAAACTCATTGAAAAAGAAGAGGATATAAATAATTTATGTGATTTATTACTGACAAAAAGAATTGTAAGTTTAGATACAGAGACCACTTCTTTGAATGCTTTAGAGGCAGAATTGGTGGGTTTAAGCTTTTCTGTTAGTCCGCGAGAAGCATTTTATGTGCCCATTCCTAACGAACAACAAAAAGCACAAAAAATTGTAAATACCTTCCAACCGCTATACGAAAACGAAGAAATTGAGAAAGTAGGACAAAATATTAAGTACGACATCGAGGTACTAAGAAATTACGGAATCACGATGAAAGGTCCCCTATTCGACACCATGATCGCTCATTATCTTCTCCAACCAGAACTTCGTCACAACATGGATGATATGGCAGAGACCTATCTTCGCTATAAAACGATCCACATAGATCAGCTCATTGGAGCCAAAGGAAAAGACCAATTAAGTATGCGTTCGCTTGCTCCCGAGCAGATAGTAGACTATGCTTGCGAAGATGCCGACATCACCTTGCAACTTAAAAACATATTCGAGCCCAAACTAAAAGAAGCAGGTTTGTACCCATTGTTTAAGGAAGTGGAAATGCCTTTGATTTATGTTTTGGCAGAAATGGAATGCAATGGCGTTAAACTTGATGTGCAAGCACTTTCTGAGGTGAGCAAAACCTTCAACAAGCAACTCAGCCTATACGAGCAAAAGATATACGAACTGGCAGGCGAAACCTTTAACATCTCCTCTCCAAAACAAGTGGGAACCATTCTATTTGAAAAGCTAAAGGTTGCCGAAAAGCCCAAGAAAACCAAGACTGGGCAATATGTTACGAGCGAAGAAGAATTGCAGAAGCTCATCAACAAACACCCTATTATCGACGAGATATTGAAATATCGTGGACTAAAGAAGCTCCTCAGTACTTATGTAGACGCTCTTCCTAAGCTTGTAAACCCCAAAACTGGCAACATTCACACCAGTTTTAACCAAGCAACAACAGCCACTGGACGATTGAGTTCGAGCGACCCTAACTTGCAAAACATTCCTGTTCGAGGCGAAGACGGAAAAGAAATTCGCAAGTGTTTCATTCCTAACGAGGGTTGTTTGTTCTTCAGTGCCGACTATAGTCAGATTGAATTGCGCATCATGGCGCATCTAAGTGGCGACGAAAACATGATCGAAGCCTTTATAGAAGGGCACGACATTCACGCTGCCACCGCTGCAAAAATCTACAAAAAGAGCATCGACGAGGTGACAAGAGACGAGCGCACCAAGGCAAAGCGTGCCAACTTCGGAATTATATATGGCATCACTGTTTTCGGATTGGCAGAGCGTTTGAACATCGAACGCAGCGAAGCCAAACAGCTCATCGAGGGCTATTTCAGAACCTTTCCACAGGTTCAGGCTTACATGGAACAGTGTAAAGAAACTGCAAAGCAAAACGGATATGTAGAAACCTTTATGCATCGTCGTCGCTATCTTGCCGACATCAACAGTCAAAATGCCACCGTTCGAGGTTATGCAGAGCGCAATGCCATCAACGCACCCATACAAGGTAGTGCGGCAGACATCATCAAATTGGCAATGGTTCGCATCTATGAGCGATTCAAAAAAGAAGAAATAAAGAGCAAGATGATTCTTCAAGTGCACGACGAATTGAACTTTAGCGTTGTTCCAAAAGAGAAAGAGCTGGTTGAAAAGATTGTGCTCGAAGAGATGCAGAATGCCTTTGCCCTTAAAGTGCCATTGATTGCCGATGCTGGTTGGGGTGCAAACTGGCTCGAGGCGCATTGATCTTTCTTGCTCAAAATATCCCCAAACAGCATGAGATGTGTTGTTCTCATTGAAAGAAAAGATAGCAAGAAGAAACGATATATATATTTTTGCCCCCAAAACAGCATTTTCAACGGAAAAGAAGAGCACAAGAACCACAAAACACACGCTATTTTATCACTTTGAAAAAGCAGTGTTTTTGGCTCGCAATTTCAATGCAATTACAACCTAAAAGAAGTGGAATTACAAAGCAATTGCAATGCTTTTTGTAGTTCCACTTTTTCTTTTTAACATTGAAAGCATTCAATCTCATTACAAATTATAATCAATATTCTTGCAAGATGCATCAAAAGTAACTAACTTTGCCCCAAATTAACCCACAAAAACACACAAGTAAAATGAAAAATTGGCTATTACTGTTAGTTTTATTAGCAACTTTTTGCGCCCCTATTAAAGCGCAATTGCCACAAATAACACTAAAAAGTATCGATGGAAAAAGTGTTCGTCTCGACACCATTTCTAACAATGAAAAACCCATTATCATTTCTTTCTTTGCTACATGGTGCAAACCTTGCAACAGAGAATTAAGCGCCATTAACGAGGTGTATGATGAATGGCAAAAAGAAACTGGTGTTAAACTCATCGCTATCTCTATCGACCAAGCTCAAAACGTAAACAAAGTGAAGCCTTTAGTAGATGCTAATGGCTGGCAATATGAGGTGCTTCTCGATCCAAACGGAGAGGTTCGCCGTGCGGTTGGTGCGCAAATGATTCCCTTTGTATTGGTGTTAGACAAAAACAGAAACATCGTTTATAAGCATAGCGGATATGCTGATGGAAGCGAAAACGAGCTATACGAAAAGGTGAAAGAGGCATGCAAGAAATGAAAATAAGTTATTTTTGCATTGCAACAGCACTTCTACTCTCTCCCACTCTCTCTGCTTTTGCACAGGAAGAGGGCGACAAAGTGCGCCTATCGGGAAGCATTCAAAGTGATTTTCTCGTGCCTCAAAAAGACACAAAGTTGGGTATTAACAAGATCGAACACAAGGTGTTGAACAACACTTATGTTGATGTTAACGCCTCGTATAAGAACTTTGACGCTGGAGTTAGATTGGAATATATGCAACATCCCTTACCTGGTTTTGAACAAGACTTTAAGGGTTGGGGCGTTCCTCATTTCTATTTAAAAGGTCGTTTCAATAAAGTTGAGCTTACATTGGGACACTTTTATGAGCAGTTCGGAGCAGGCTTTGCCCTCAGAAGCTATGAAGAGCGCAGTTTAGGAATAGACAACTCTATTCTTGGCGCACGCATTGTGACAAATCCTTTCAATGGTGTTCGCCTCAAAGCATTGGCAGGAAAGCAACGAAGATACTGGAAAATGAATCCTTCTTTCATATCGGGTGCCGACCTCGAACTGAACTTAGAACAATGGATTAAGCCTCTTCAACAAAGCGAAACCTATCTTTCTGTGGGCGCATCGATGGTGAATAAGAACGAAAAAGACGAGGATATTCTTGTTGTTAGTACCCATCGCTTAAACCTTCCACACAACGTTTCGGTGGTAGATGCAAGGGTTCAACTGCAACATAAGGGTGTAAACATCTTGGCAGAATGTGCCTTTAAAGGACAAGACCCAACGCAAAACAACAACTATATCTATCGAAAAGGATATGTTTCAATGCTCTCTTGCTCTTATTCTAAAAGCGGATTGGGAGCTATCGTGCAAGCTAAAAGAAGTGTGAACATGGGCTTTAGAAGCGTGAGAAGTATGGACGGACTGTCGTCTTTCATCAATCACATGCCTCCATTCACTATGGAACACACCTATTCTCTTGCGGCTTTATACCCCTATTCTACTCACCCTGATGGCGAATGGGCATACCAATGCTCGTTGAACTATACCTTTAAAAAGGGCAGTTCGTTAGGTGGAGCATACGGAACTAAGGTGAAATTCAATGCAAGTCATGTGCATGCCATTCAAAACAACGGCATCAACACACCTGGGAAAGATGGCTATGGCTCGGCATTTTGGAAGTGGGGAGACGCCACCTACTATCAAGACATGAACTTACAGGTAGAGAAAAAGCTCTCTAAAAGCACTCAATTGGCATTGATGTACATGAATCAAAGATACAACGAAACGGCTATTAAGGGCGAAGGGGGCATGTTGCACAACAACATTTTCATTGCCGAACTAAAACAAAAGCTATCGCACAAAACCACACTTCGTGCCGAAGCGCAGTATTTAAACTCTGCCGATGGGGATAAAGACTGGCTTTTTGCGTTGGCAGAAGTGTCGTTCTCGCCTCATTGGATGGTGTCGGTATCTGATCTTTTCAATAGTGGTAGCACCAAACAGCACTACTATCAGTCGTTTGTTGGCTACTATAACGGAGCACATCGCATTCAGTTGGGCTATCAACGAACCCGTGCTGGTTATAATTGCGCAGGCGGAGTGTGTCGCTATGTGCCTGCAACTAAGGGCTTAAGCCTATCTTATAATTATAATTTTTAATGTAAATGAAGAAACAATATTATATTCTTTTCCTTTGCATGGCTATGCTATTGGGCTGTAACAACATCGACAATAATAACCGATTGATTGAAATTCCAGCTGCAACAGTAGAGCGCAATGTGTTGGTTGAGGAGTTTACTGGACAAAAATGTTTGAACTGTCCTGCAGCAAGTGTTGCTTTAAAGGATATTCAAAGCAAATATAATGAGGGTAATGTAGTGGTTGTTGCCATTCATGGAGGACCGCTTGCACTCAAATCAAATGGTCATGTTGTGGGTTTAAGAACCGACCTTGCCGACCAATATTATAAGCAATGGAAAATAAGTGGCTTACCTTGTGCCGTGATAAATCGCAATGGTGGCGTACTAAAAAGAAATGCTTGGGCGGCTAAGATATACGAAGATTTGCAACAAAAAAGTAACATCAAAATAACAACAAAAGCGCAACGTGTTGCCAACAGCAACGACATCACCATCTCTACAACCATCAACAACACCGGAGAAGCAGTGAAAGGACATCTGCAATTGTGGCTCGTTGAAAACGACATCACTGCCATTCAACAGCTACCTAACAATGAAGTTAAGAGCAACTACACCCACAACCATGTGTTGAGAGACGCCATTAACGGAGCAATGGGCGAAGAGATAAACCTCAATAGCAACACCCCCAAAACCTTTGAGCACCGCTATTCGGCTAAGGTTAACATCAATTTAAACAACTGCCACATCGTTGCTTTTGTGTATAACGACAGCGGTGTGGTGCAAGTGGTGCAACAAGCCATTTCTAAGTAGTAGTATATAAAAGATAGGTAACGGTTTTTTTAGGTAAAAAGATGATAACAAATAAACAATAACAAACAATACAATTATGAAAAAATTCTACTCAATTAGTTTGCTTTTCCTTTTAAGTTTTATGCTTCAAGCAAAGGCACAAACAAACAACTTTGACCTTGTTTTCACCGACAAAGACGGAAAAGTGATCGAAAACAATGCTGTTATAACAAGCAATGTAGCCACCAACAACCCTTATGACGAAAGCGGAAAGCTGATTAAAGAAGTATTATTTGTTGACAATGTTGGCAAAAAAGATTATACAGTTTATCTACAATACACCATCAACAGCATTGATGGAGAAGACATTTCTGTTTGCTTTAACGATGAATGCACACAAGAAGAAAGTGTTGGAACTTATACAATAGATAAACAACCACTCCTTGCAAGCGATGAAACTAAACCTAAAGTAGACATTGAATTTGCGTTTATAAATAAGGGTAAAGCAAGTGTTACAGTGCAACTTTTCTACCAAAGTATCTTCAGCCAAGAAGAAGATGCATTCATAGCAGGTCCTAAAGTGACTTATAATTTCACCTCAGAGACCACTGGAATCAACACAGCAAAGGCAACAAACATTGCTTACTACAATGTGTTCAACCTTCAAGGAATTCAAGTTTTAAACAAAGCAACAAGTCTTTCAGGTCTTCAAGCAGGTACTTATATCGTGCAAGCTTACGATAACAAGGGCTTAGTTAGTACAACAAAGCAAATCATTCGCTAAGTTATAGTACAACAACCTACTATGAAACAATTTGTTCTAAGCGCATTTATTTTAGTTTTAAGCGTATTATTTAACATCAACGAGTGTTGGGCAGCAGATAATGTTTTAGTATCAACTGCAGCAAGAAAATCGTACATTGTACGCTCAGCAACCACCGCTAAGGCTTTTATCAGTGTAACCAACTATGGTAGAAACACTGCCAACTCGTTTGATTATGTTGTCACAACCGACAAAGGAACAGTTTCGGAAGGTACTTATACCTTTAAAGAAGCCCTCACAAAATATGACACTTCAACATGTGAAATAGAGTTTCCTGTAAGCAAAGTTACTGATGCTTCGACCTTAGCATGTACCATTACGATGGTAAATGGACAACGTAACGAAGCAAGTGTGGGCACTGCTAATATTCCATTTTCATTTGTAAACAAAGTAGCAACACGCAAAGTGGTGGTCGAAGACTTCACAGGTATGTGGTGCCAGTATTGTACTCGTGGTATTGCGGCAATGGAAAATTTGCAGAACAACTATCCAGAAAGCTTTATTGGCATTGCTGCTCACGATGGAGATGTATTGAGTTGCGCAGACTATGGCTACGTATTATTGAAGTATAAAGGTCGCCCATACGTGTTAATGAACCGTTCAACAAAATTGACCTACTTTGTTCATGGAAGCGATTTTGAAACAGAACAAGCAGCGGGAGCAGACATGGACATTGATGTTTCTGCCGTTTGGGACGAAGGAAAGAAGAATATCAGCATTACATCTACAACCACTTTTAGAGTAGATGCAAACGAAGGCAACTATGCTTTGGCTTATGTTTTGACCGAAGATGGCATGACCAATCCTAGATGGGGACAAAACAATCATTTTGCAGGAGATATGAGTTTAAAGGGCGTTTCAAAAGAACTTGACTTCTTTATAAATAGTCCTTCGGTTGTTTACAACATGAAAAACAATCATGTTGCCATTGCTGCAAAGAACATAACAGATGGTCTTGAAGGCATTATAAAAGCCCCATTCGTTGGCGATCAACCTATTGTTCACGAAACATCGTTCGACAATATCGCACAATATAAAAAGATACAGAACAAAGATAACTTATCTGTTTGCGTGCTATTGATTGACAAGAGTGAAGGAAAGAGTGAAGGAAAAATTGTGAATGCCAATAAATGTAAGATTCAACCTGCCAACGCAACAGGCATCGAAAGCACCTCTATCGACAGCAAAGAAAAGCACGTTGTGGCTCGTTATACTGCTAATGGAGAGTTTATTTCGGCTCCTGTTAAGGGGGCATTAACATCGTGAAATACAGCGACGGAACAACGAAAAAAGAAGTGGTTAAATAACCTTCTGCTTCGCTTTTCGTGACCAATAAAGGCGAAAACCCATCGCTACACGAAACAAAAAGCATATAAAACAAAAGATGAATGTGGGCTAAAGCGCAACAAACGCCACCGACATTCATCTTTTTATTATCTCATTGTGTTTCAACAACATTGAAACAATGTTCCTCGTGAAACATTATTACACTCCTCTCCCACTCCAATTGCTTTGCACTATGTTTTAATGGGCTTTCTACATACCTTTTTATTAGCTTGTTTTTTGCTCTTTATACCCTCATTTTTAGATTTCACGTCTCCTCTTTTTCTTCTATAAAATGCCATCAACCGACAAAAAAGAAGATACATTTTGCTATATCACACTTAATCTCTACCTTTGCATTTAGCACCTAACAAGGTATGTATAACGCCCTTGGCGAGCCTCAAACAAGGTGCAATGAGATTTGAAAAAAGTTCTACTAAATACCCCACTAACACCATAAAGCGAATGAAACCTGCAAGAATTGAAGAATTAGACTATTTAAAAGGTATATTGATTACACTGGTTGTGCTTTTTCATTTAACCTATTTTGCAACTGAATATACTATTGCAAAGCAGTTTGTTTATACCTTTCACATGCCTGCTTTCTTAGTTATTTCGGGCTGGTTGATGAACATCGAGGCACCATTACCCCGCTTTGGGCGAATGATTACAAAGATTCTCCTACCCTATATTGTGTTCGAATCGGGCTATATCGTTATCTCTGCCTTGAAAATGGTGGCGGTTCCCATACCCGAACTCAATATAAGCACGTTCTTATATCATTTCTTTGCATCTCCAGTTGGTCCCTATTGGTTTTTACATACGTTTATTATTTGTACTGTGGTGTATAAGTTTTGGCACACTATTTTCGCCTCTTCTACAAGCAAACAAGCCCTTTCAATGGTGCTCACAATATGGCTCTTGGCACAATATGTTCACATTATTTCGTTTGCTTCGGGCTGTTTTTTCATTGCAGGAGCTGTTCTTCGACGTGCCAACATTTCACTAACCAAGGCGTTAAGTCCTAACATCTTGACATTGGTTGCATTAGCGGTGCTGTGCAGTAACACTGATTTCTTTGTTGAAGAGAGTCTTGCAGGCATAGCGATAGTATATGTGACGATGAGCGTTATGTTACTTGCCAACAACCTTTCACCCCACTTTTTGCGTACGAAAGTGTGCTACATTGGTGAAAGAACGCTCCCTATCTACCTCTATTCGCCTTTATTCACCTTCCTCTTTAAAGCCTTTAAGCTCTATTTCAGCTTCGATCCCACTCGCCTTGTCTTCGCCATTGTTGCCACAACCAGTTGCATCGTTGGCTCGTTATGCGCAGATAAAGTGGTGAAAACAATAATTAACGGTGCTAAAAAAATACTGAAAGTATAAAAAGATTTAATTGCAATAAACGATTAAACAATAAAAACAGACTATAAAATCCTATTTATATTGGGAAATTCAATAAAAGAGTACTATAACAAAATAGTTCTCTTTTATTTTTATATCAATTATTCAACTTTTGCTTTTCTATGATTATTGAGAAATAATGCTAACTTGTTTAATTATAATATACTTCCTATAGTTATTCTAATAGAAGATATAAGGGAAACGAGGTAATTGCATCAGCATTAAAACACAAAAGACCAATAAATACAAAACATAAAGAATTGTCAATATCTTCGTTAATACTTATGTAACACCTTTAAATAAAGAGCTTCGGAAATATTTAGCGTTTCTTTTCTATGTCCATTCACAAAGTTTAACGAAATATTATAAAGATAAACGATATCTTTTGCAGAATTATTTTCATATATTTGCGATCGTTAGTTGAATTTATTTATAAAACAATCTATAAACCTTTTTGATAATAAAAAAATTATGAAGAGATTAACCTACAAAACGCAACAGATGCGCTTCAATGATCTATTGCGAGGCACTACATTATTATGTGGAATGCTACTTCTACCCTCTTCAATGGTAGGAGCTTCTAAACCTATTATTCAACAAACAAGGTCTGTTGAACAAATCAAAGGCTCTGTAATTAGTAACACAGGTGAACCCCTTATCGGTGTAACAGTGCGAGCTGGAGGTAGCTCTCAGGGAGCAGTAACAGACATTGAAGGCAACTTTTCTATCAATGTTGCGCCCGGAACACAACTCACTTTCTCTTACACTGGCTTTAAATCGCACACAGCAAAAGCTCAAAACGGCATGCGCATTACACTACAAAGCGATGTAAACGACTTGAATGAAATTGTTGTTGTGGGTTATGGTACACAAAAGAAAGCCAATTTAACTGGTGCTGTGGCTTCTGTTAACGGTAGTGTGCTTGAGAATAGACCTATAAGTAACCTCGGACAAGGCTTACAAGGCGTTGTACCTAACCTCAATGTATCGATGAATAAAGGTGGTGCTCCTGGTGCAGGCTCTTCTTTTAATGTTCGTGGAACAACGTCGCTCAACGGAGGTGGACCCCTTGTGCTAGTGGATAACGTACAAATGGATCCTAACTTAGTAAATCCTGACGACATAGAATCAATCTCTGTACTAAAAGATGCAGCTTCTGCTGCTATCTATGGAGCACGTGCTGCTTATGGTGTTATCCTTATTACCACTAAGAAAGGTAAGCTAAATTCTCAGCCTGTAGTGCAGTTCTCAGCTTCAGGATACTGGCAAAAGCCCGCTGTTGAAATGCACAATGTAAGCTCTTTAGACTATCTTAAGATGATTGACATCGCTTATCAAAACGGTGGTGGTAGTGGACATTACTTCAATCCATTAGTATATTCTTACGCAGAGAAATACATGAACGGCACTTATGACCAACCTGTTTTCTTCGATAAGAACTATAGTACGTTCAAATATGGCTACTGTGGTAATACAGACTGGTGGAAAGAGCTTTATAAAACATCGTTCTCACAAATTTATAACGCAAGTATTAGTGGCGGAAGTCAAAAAACTCGCTACTATGTTTCGCTTGGAGCAAACAATCAAGGCGGTATTTTGAAAGCTACAAACGAGAAATATAACAAGTATAACGCTAACATTAACATCACATCTGAATTGACTCCATGGATGGAAGTGTCGGCTAAGATCGCTCATACCTATACAACTGAAATGCATCCAACAGGTGGAACAACTGCAATGAACTCGACAGCATACTCTGGTATCTCTGCTTATAGCGGTATGATGAAATCAGACTTGAGTCCATTGATGCCTGTTAAGCACCCCGATGGCAATTATGCAGGACAAGGAAACTTCACTAACCCTGTTGCAATTCAGGCTCAAGGAGGTAACGCAAACTCTCGCCAAAACGACCTTTGGATGACTGCTGGCTTGAAACTTACTCCAATTAAAGGACTTGTTATCAATGCCGATTACACTTGGAACTACTATGGTTGGGCTTCAACTCAGCACGTTCGTAACTTCTACGACTACACTGCTGTGCCAGGATCAGAAAACTATTATCCCTGGACTAACCCAAGTAGTGTAACCAAAGTGAATAACGAAGACTACTATTCTTCATTCAATGCTTTCGCAGAATATAACCTATCGCTAGCAAAAAAAGCACATAACTTTAAGTTTATGTTGGGTTATAACCAAGAGAAAAAACGCACCGATTACTACTTTGCAGGTAGAAAAGACTTGATAGATTCTAACAATCCAGCTGTTAATCAGGCTACTGGAGATATGAATATCAATGGAAATATGGGTCAATGGTCGGTTAATGGCGCCTTTGCTCGTATCAACTACGATTATAAAGGACGTTACCTTGCTGAATTAAACGGCCGCTACGACGGTTCATCTAAATTCAAAAAAGGATATCGTTATCAGTTCTTCCCATCTGTTTCTGTAGCTTGGCGTGCATCAGAAGAAAAATTCTTTGAAAGCATGAAGGACTGGTGCGACAACTTAAAGCTACGTGCTTCTTACGGATCTTTGGGTAATCAGGTAGTAGATGGTAACTTCCCATACCTTGCAACCTATGGAATTAACAGCAAATATGGCGCAATCCTTGGCGGAAAGCTTCCTGTTGCCATCACAGCACCAGGTCTTGTAAGCTCTTCTTTCACATGGGAGAAAGTAAATCAGGTTGACTTAGGTATCGATGCAACCTTCCTTCGTAATCGTCTTAACTTCTCTTTCGACTGGTATCGTCGTAATACTAAGGACATGCTCGTAAATGGTGAGGTGCTTCCTTCAGTGCTAGGAGCTAAGGTTCCACGCCAAAATGCAGCAAACTTAAAGACTGTTGGTTGGGAACTTTCATTGGAATGGAACGACCGTTTGGCATGTGGTTTGTCTTATCATGTTAAGGGTGTTCTCTCAGATTACCAATCAACCATCACTAAATTCAATAACCCTACAGGACTTATCAGTCAATATTATGTAGGACGTAAGATGAATGAGATCTGGGGTTACGTTTCTAATGGACTATTCCAAAGCGACGACGAGGCAAAGAATCACGTAAGTCAGTCTTTCCTTTATGGTGGAAAATGGGGCGCAGGTGACGTTCGTTTCGAGAACTTAAATGGCGACAACAAAATTGATAGAGGTGACAATACATTGTCAAACCCAGGCGACCAAAAGATAATTGGTAACTCTACACCACGCTTTGCTTATGGTATTACAGCTGGATTCGAATATAAAGGATTCGACTTCGAAATGTTCTGGCAAGGAATTGGTAAGCGTGATTGGTTCCCAGGCTCTGGTTCTTCTGCTTATTGGGGCTTCACTGACGAGTGGCAAACACCACTTACAACATCTCTTGACTACTGGAGTCCAGAGAATCCAAATGGCTTCTTCCCTAAATTAAACTGGAAAAACAAAGGTAACCGCACAGTAAGTACACGTTATTTACAAAATGCAAGCTACTGTCGTTTAAAGAATGTAACCTTAGGATACACCCTTCCTAAATCTATTGTTAGTAAGATTGGTGTTTCACGTCTTAGAGTTTACATTACAGGTGAAAACCTATTCACCATCACTTCTCTCATAAAGGCGTTCGATCCTGAAACCTTAAACAACATGACCTACCCAATTAACAAGAAAATTGCTGTAGGTTTGAATCTAACATTCTAATGTGCCACCTTCTAAAAACAACTATTATGAAAATCAAACATTATATCGCACTATCATTACTTGCAGGTATGACTGCTGCGTGTGATTATACAGACTTATCTCCGCTTGACTCTTTTACAGATCAAACATACTGGAACTCAACCAAAGACTTAAAACTTTATGCCAACGGACTATACGGAGCATTGAGCAGTCCATCGGCTTCTCTCGACAATGTGAGCGACAACTTCGTTACATCTGACTATAGTTCTTATCTATTTGATGAGATGACTGTACCCACAGAAGCATCTTGGGACAACGGATGGTATTGGAATGATATCAGAAATTGCAACTACTTTATGAAGCGTTATTCTAAAGTTCAAGGTAATCAAAATGAAATAAACAAGTATGTTGCAGAGGTTAGATTCTTCCGTGCCTTGCATTATTTCAATAAATTGAAGATGTTTGGAGACGTACCTTACTATGACTCAGACCTTCAAACCGATGATAAAGAGCGACTATATAAAGGTCGTGACCCACAAGACGAAGTGCTTAAACGTGTTATTGAGGACTTTAAATTTGCCATAAGATGGCTTCCCGAGAAGGCATTATCAGAGTCTGGACGCCTTAACAAAGAAGCTGCACGCACTCAGTTAGCACGCATCTATCTACACTTTGGTACCTATAAAAAATACCACAACCAAGCAGGAACGGGAGATTTAAGTGCTAATGCACTATTAAAAGAAGCTGTGGCACAAACCGACACCTTGATGGATTCGGGTAAATTCGACATCGTAAAGGGAACAGATGCAGGTTGCGACCAACTTCCATACGCAGGTTATCCTCTTTATTACTCTAACCAATTCACTCAAGAAGATCTATCAAGCAATAAAGAATGTATTCTTGCTCGATTCTATCATACAGGAGTTTTAACTCACGAATTGGGTAGACAAGTACAAAATGGAGGTATGGGTTTATCTAAAGACTTCATCGAATCGTTCTTAATGAAAGACGGAACACCTATCTACAACAGCGGTTCTGGCTATGCAGGCGACGACGATTTAGAGCAAGAGATAACCAATCGTGACCCTCGTCTATACCAAATTGTAGACAATAGCCACAAGCCTTACTATGTACGCAACGGTGTACGCACAGCTAACGAGCCTGCAAATAGAGTAGGAGCGAGCAAGAGTGTAACTGGTTACGACTGCGTTAAGTTCCATCATGCAAACACAGCACAACAAGAAGCACGTAACTCTACATTCGACTGGTTCGTATATCGTTATGCAGAAGTGTTGCTCATCAATGCCGAAGCACATGCAGAATTGGGCACTTGCACACAAACCATACTTGATAACACCATCAACAAGTTGCGTGACCGTGTTGGAATGCCTCACCTAACAACATCTCCAGTTGCCGATGCTAAGCCTATCGACTATGGCTATACACTCTCTAATCTACTTTATGAGATCAGACGTGAACGCCGTATAGAACTTGTAGCAGAAGGATTCCGCCTCGATGACCTCAAACGCTGGAACGCAATGAAGCTATTGTCTAATCCCAAAACAATGTTCGGTATTAAGATCACACCACTATCTGTAAGCGGATTCCCTGCAGGTACATTCGATACCAAGACAGGACGCCCAACAATAGATTACAACGGTGCAACCTATCTATACCAATATAAAGCAGCTAAAAAGCTAGACGATGCAGGAAGACAATGGCAAGCAAACGACCATCGTTTCTTATATCCACTTCCAACACAAGAATTGGTGCTTAACAAACAACTAAAACAAAACCCAGGATGGAAATAATGCCCTGTGCATAAATAACATCTAACAATACAAATCGAGCGGGACACTATACAAAGGGTGCCCCGCTCGTTGCTTTTTATCGTCTTTTTGCCGTTTTATTTGCTTCTGACGACTTCTATTTGCTTTTCGCAACACAACCCCCACATCGAACTGTCTCAATCGATTGTAACGCATTTAAAACGCTTTATTTAACGGCTTTCTGCCTTTATGTATCCAATTGCTATGCTTTTTGCTCATAATAGCACTGCTTTTATCTACCAATTACATTGCAATTGAAGCGCAATATCACCGCTTTTTCTGCGTCCACAAACACCCTCTTAAAAAAAATTCCCATCTCACTGCCTTTAAATATTTTGTGAAGAGTGGGAGAGAAGGGGCGAAAGGGAGAAGGAAAGGGTGGGTGAGGAGACGAAAAAGGGAGAGCAACTCTGTGGCTGTTCTCCCTTCTTTTATCACATTAAAACATCTCGTTGATGTGCTATTGCTTATATTTTGCTCGTAAAAGATCTACACTATAGATATTATCGGGCGTTGTATTCACCGCAATAGTGGTAGCTCGTAGGGGCACTTCTACGCCATCTAAGGTCAGCTTTCCAGTGGTTACGATCGCAAAAAGATCCTTAGAAAACTTGTAATCATAATATCCCCACGACCAAGGAGCTGCCACATCATAGTTTTGAACAACTGTGTGTTGCTTGCCTCCGTATGTCACTTTGAAGGTTTGAGGCTGTATTTTTGTTATAAGAAAACAAATAGGAGCATCGTCGTAGAAGTTTATTTTACAAACAAGTGGTTGTGCTTCTACTTGATTTAAGGCTGCTTTCAAATTGCTGTCTTCAATAAAATCGGTCAAAGCTCGCATAGGAATAGAAGCTATGGTGAGCGTTGTGTCGTTAGCCACTCTGCACTTTATGTTGCGAACGGTGTCTACTTTATTATACTTCGAGCCTGGTTTAGAAGGCTGATTAAGCACAAAGGTCATGCCTGTGGTATATTCTCCAAGGGTAAGACTCAAAGCTCTTGCTTTCTCTTCTTTGGTTAACACTCGAACATCGCCGTTGTTATCATTATCACAAGACGACATCAAACCGATGCAAAACACGGCTAAGATGAATAAAATAAATGACCGTTGTTTCATAATTCGTATGCGTTTCAATTGATTATACTACTTTTTATGAATACTGATACAATGTAAGGGGTTCCTCGTTTCATGTAGATTGGTACAGTCAAAATGCGAAATCTCTCTGTTGGGTCAGCTTCGTTTTCCGCTACAAATATACTTTTTTTTTGCAAAAGCAATGCAAAAGCCTCTTCTTTTTTTATGAATTGAGGAGAGAAAGGGAAGTGAGATGGAGGGAAAAGGGTGGTGAGAGCATGGAAATAAACAATTTAAAAAGAAACCGATTGGGTGTCTTTAGAGTAGTTTTCACGCCACAAAAGAGTACATATTGTTGTAAGTTTATACCTGGTTTATACCTGAGAAGAAACTAAAAACTATTGATAACGATGATGATTCAAATTGAAATTTGCTGATAAATCACAAGAAACAAGTGCAGGTATTACTTGTTTTTAATGCCTATCTTACCACACTTTAATCCTATCTTCTTGCTATCTGTTGTCTATTAAGTACACCTTTACTACACATTAGCAACAAAAAGCCCTGCAAATATTTAATTTACAGGGCTTTACATTTAAGCTTTTGTACCCAGACCCGCATTTGAAATATTAAATATAGGAACATTTAGATTAATTCTATTAAACCTCACAATTAAACATAAATCACTTGTAATCAATGAAATAAAGAAAAATTACATTTATTCTGATTGAAAATAATAAAAATATATTTAGGATGATTGGGAACAATTTGGGAACAAATTAGTATCTTTGCAACAGAACTAAAAACAACGATTATGAAGGTTACCGCATTCATTCGCAAGACAGCAAAAAAGAACGAAAATAGATAGTATGGCAACTATCTATTTTCGTTTGCGTGACGGAAAGAAAGACATTAAGGCTGCAAGTGAACTTGTTATCAACCCCAACCATTGGAGTAGCAAGAAGCAAGGATACAAAGATCGTGTTGCGCTGGTTTCAGAAGAAAACAAATCGCATTTATCTCAAAGTATTCAGGATATAATATCAACGATAACCAAACAATACACGACAGAAGCTGACAATGAATGGTTGGCTATGATTATTAATAAATATCATCACCCCAATCGATATAAGACAGAAGAAGAGTTGATGCAGGAAAATAAACCTAAACTTTTGGAACTCTTTGCCAAATTTCTTGTTGAACATAAATTATCTGCGGTACGTGTGAAGAACTTTAAAGTTATTCAGCGTTCTTTGGCTCGATATGAAATGTATGTTAGAACCATTAAACGTGGATATCATGATTTTATTCTTGATGTTGATGAGGTGACTGCTGACACGTTAAGGGATATGTGGGATTTCTTTGAAAATGAGTATATCTACTATGAGAAATATCCTAAATTGTATGAGACCTTTCCTGAAAAAAGAGTTCCTCTACCTAGAGGTAAGAATACCTTAATAGACCGATTTTCCCGTATAAGAACGTTCTTTATATGGTGCTACGATAAGAAAATCACAACCAACCGCCCATTTGATGAGTT
>JBQMYA010000023.1:0-40407 GCA_052173735.1 Prevotella sp. | reverse complement strand
GGGGACACAAGGATTTTCAGTCCTTTGCTCTACCAACTGAGCTATGGCACCTTGTTTGTTTGCGGGTGCAAAGATAGGAATAAAATCTGGGTGCCGCAAATTTTCGGATGCTTTTCTTCAACATTTTTAGGTAGGGCTGTGCGGGATGGGAGTTTCAGCGCAGATTATTTAGGGGCTGTTTTCTTCAACATTTTTAGGCAGAATGCATATTATTCAGATTTTTGGCGTATCTTTGCACCGCAATATCGCAAGGCAAGAAGATGCATTTCGCGTTTTTAATGGTTTTGAGTGATTGCTTTTTAGATGGCATCGGGATGTAGCGCAGTTGGTAGCGCACTACGTTCGGGACGTAGGGGTCGGGCGTTCGAGTCGCCTCATCCCGACTATAAGATTGTCAATACAATGCTCTTTGCAAGATGTTGAATATTATTGCTATTAAAACTTAACAATAATTTTTTGATTAAAGGAAGATGTATTACCCCATACGGATACAATTATTCTACCTACAACAATATACAAGCTTAAATTATAGGCTTCTTTTTTCTATAATTGAACGTGATTTAAAACTCTAACAGTGGCTCCTGTAAAGTTTTTTACGAATTGTCCTGCGTTGTTTCCGCTTTGTTCTAAGAAGATAGGTGATTGTGAGAAACGCTGCATTAACGCCTCAAAATTAGCGTAAGAGCTTATTTCAAAGCCTCCAGAAGCGGCAATTAAGTTGCGAGCTTCCATGAAATTGCGATTATTTGGACCAAAGATTACGGGAATGTTCCACACTGCTGCCTCAAGAACATTGTGTATTCCTACTCCGAATCCGCCTCCAACATAAGCAATATTTCCATATCGATAGATGCTCGAAAGCAAGCCATAACAATCGATTATCATGCAATCTGCCGTCTCAACATCGGCTTTTGACGCTTCACTATACAACACTACACGTCCTGAAACCTGTGCTTTTATGCTATCGATATGTTCTTTATTCACCACGTGAGGAGCGATAATGAGCTTCCAATTGGGGTGTTCGTTGAAGTATTTAATAAAGATTTGCTCGTCGGGAGCCCAACTTGAGCCAGCCACAAAGGTAGGTTTATTGGCTATAAAGGTTTGAACAAGGGGCAAATCTTTTGCTTGCTCTTTTATATCTAACACTCTATCAAAACGTGTATCGCCCACAACATCTACATTATGAATGCCTATTGTGGAAAGTAATTCTTTGCTTTTCTCGTTTTGAACGAAGAAATGTGTGAAGCACTTCAATACCTTTCGATAGTTATAAGCATACCAACGGAAGAATATTTGATTGGGTCTAAAAATACTACTAACACTATATACGGGTATATTTCTTTTCTTTAAGATGTGTAAGTAGTTATACCAAAACTCGTATTTAATGAAGAATACCATGCAAGGACGTATGGCATTTAAAAATCTTCGTGCATTAAATACGGTATCTAAAGGCAAATAACACACTATATCAGCATGCTCATAGTCTTTACGAACTTCATATCCTGAAGGAGAAAAGAAGGTAAGTAGAATCTTATAACTTGGATAATGCTTGCGAATATACTCGATAAGAGGGCGCCCTTGTTCAAATTCTCCAAGAGAAGCTGCGTGAAACCAAATGTATTTAGCATTGGGATCTACTTTCTCCCTCAGCGTTTTCACGGCTTCACGTTCACCCTTCCACATCTTCTTTACTTTGCGGTTAAAGAGTGAGAGAATAGCGACTCCTATTAAATAGAGGTATATTGCGATGTGATACAAAACGTTCTTATTTTTTAATTCAACAAAATATATTTGCTAACTGTAATGCTTTTGCAGGGCAATAGGGCATCTTTTATGATGTAATAAGGCTTCTTTTGCTACTCAAAAGCATTGCAAAACAAAGATAAAGTGCTATAGAGAGGGTTACTCTCATAGCACTTTTATGATCTAATTTTTTTACTTTAATATTTCAACAGCTCGGCGAATACGACGCAAGGTTTCTTCTTTTCCAAGGAAAGCAGAGATGTCGAACATTCCAGGTCCTTTGCCAATACCAACCAATACCAATCGGAAGGCATTCATAACATCGCCTAACTTGTAGCCTTTTTCTTCGATCCAAGCCATCACAACGTGCTCTTGATGTTCGATACTAAAGTCATCTAACGACTCAAGAACGCCTGCAAGCTCGGTCATTACTTGTGCAGAATTTTCTTTCCAACGCTTTTTTACAGTCTTTTCGTCATACTCTAATGGTGGAAGGAAGAAGAAAGAGCATAGCGGCCACAATTCATGTACGAAGTTAACTCGGTCTTTCATCATCGAAACAACAAGTGTAATGCGCTCTAATGTCTCGTCAACTCCATTATTTGCAACAACACATGCGAAGAGTTTTGCTATCTCCTCGTTGCTCTTGTGCAAAATATATTCGTGGTTAAACCATATTCCTTTTTGATAATCAAAGCGTGCTCCAGACTTACTACACTTTGTAATATCGAACGCATTAACAAGCTCTTCTAATGTAAATAGCTCTTGTTCGGTTCCTGGATTCCATCCTAATAGAGCCAAGAAGTTGATTACTGCTTCGGGGAAATAGCCACATTCTCTAAATCCAGACGATACTTCTGCGGTCTTAGGATCCTTCCATTCTAATGGGAAAACAGGGAAACCGAGTCTATCTCCGTCACGTTTACTAAGCTTACCTTTGCCTTCTGGTTTGAGAAGTAGAGGTAGATGAGCAAATTGAGGCATTGTGTCTTGCCAGCCAAAAGCTTCGTATAACAACACATGTAAAGGCGCACTTGGTAGCCATTCTTCACCTCTGATGACGTGAGAGATAAGCATTAGGTGGTCGTCTACAATGTTTGCCAAGTGATAAGTGGGCAATTCATCGGCACTTTTGTAAAGCACTTTGTCGTCGATAATATCGCTCTTGATAACCACTTCGCCACGAATAAGATCGTGAACGTGTATATCTATGCCTGGTTCTACTTTGAAACGAACAACATATTGCTCACCATCTGCAATGCGCTTTTCGCACTCTTCTTTGCTCATCGTTAAAGAGTTGCGCATCAATTGACGTGTACTTGCATCGTATTGGAAGTTAGTTATCTCGTTACGTTTAGCTTCTAACTCTTCAGGAGTATCGAAAGCGATGTACGCTTTACCATTATTTAAAAGCTCATCTACATATTTTTTATAGATATGTCGACGTTCACTTTGACGATAAGGACCATATTCTCCGCCCAAACCAACGCCTTCATCAAATGTAAGACCTAACCAACGGAATGATTCTATGATGTATTCTTCGGCTCCAGGAACAAATCTATTTGAGTCAGTATCTTCGATTCTAAACACAAAGTCGCCTCCATGCTGACGTGCAAAGAGGTAATTATAAAGGGCAGTTCGTACGCCTCCAATATGTAAAGCACCAGTTGGACTGGGCGCAAAACGTACTCTTACTTTTCTATCTGTCATACTCTTACAATTATATAAGATATTAAATTTCGTGCAAAATTACATCTTTTTCTGTATTTTAGCGTATTTTTTTTGTATTTTCGCATTGTAAATTTCGTAAAGTTTTTTCGATACATGCAAATCAATCCAATAAAAAATAATTCTTTAAAGGGGTTCTTATCAAAAGCAACTCTTATCCTTTTAAGTGTCGGACTCATTGTTTGGTTCTTGCCAAGAAACAAACAACAACAGTTTAGATACGATGTTGGACGCCCTTGGGTATATGGATCTTTCATTGCAAAATTCGATTTTCCTGTGTACAAAACAGACGAATCGATAAAAAAAGAGCAAGATTCTCTTTTGCAATTGTTTATGCCTTATTATAATTATTCGCCCTCGGTAGAAGCCACCAACATTGCTCGCTTCAACGAGAAGTTTAAAGATGGCATTCCCAATCTACCCAACGAATATAAGAATATTATTGCAAATAGACTTCACAGGCTATACCAAGCGGGTATTATTTACACAAAAGAGTATAACGAAATGGCTAAAGATTCGTCTGCTGCAATACGTGTCGTAGCAGGGAAAGAGGCTCAAAGTGTTGCGCTAAACTGTGTTTATTCTACAATGTCGGCATACGAACAGCTTTTAAATGATGAGCGATTAGTTTCTCAAAAAGCCATTCTACAAAGGGCAGACCTTAACGATTTTCTTGAACCTAACTTTATTTACGACCGTAAAAGAACTGAAACCGAAAAAGCAGATCTACTTAGTAGCATAGCTGTTGCAAGTGGAATAGTTGTAAGTGGGCAGAAAATTATAGACCGAGGCGAGATTGTTGACGACTATACTTATAGAGTTCTCAATTCGTTTGAACGTGAAATACATCGCAGAAACTCTTCTTCTGGAGAAATTACACGCACCCTTATAGGTCAATTGCTATTTGTTTTAATTTTAGTTGTCCTATTTACGAGTTATTTAGCATTGTTTAGAAAAGACTATTTTTTTAAAACTAGAAACATTGCAATGCTTTATACGATGATAACACTATTCCCAATACTGGTTTCTATCATTGTGTCTAAAAATTTTTTCAGCGTTTATATCATTCCTTTTGCAATGGTACCTATCTTCACCCGTGTGTTTATGGACACCCGAACTGCATTTTTAACTCACACCATTATAACGCTTATATGTGCAGCAGCTGTTAAATATCAATTCGAATTTATTATTGTTCAACTCGTATCTGGAATGGTTGGCATATACTCTTTACGTGAACTTTCGCAACGAGTACAGATACTTAAAGCTGCACTTTGCGTAGTTTTATCGTCGGCTGCAATCTATTTTTCATTACAGTATATGCAGAATGATGCTAGTATAGCCCTTGATCATGAAATGTATTATCACTTCATTGCTAATGGTTTGTTACTTTTGTTAACCTATCCATTAATGTATCTCATCGAAAAAACGTTCGGTTTTATATCTGATGTCACACTTTTTGAATTATCAGACACTAACAAAAGCCTTTTAAGAGAGATGAGTGAGGTTGCTCCAGGAACCTTTCAGCACTCTATTACCGTTGCCAATTTAACCGCAGCAATAGCCTATAAGATTGGAGCAAATAGTCTTTTACTTCGTACTGGTGCCCTCTACCACGACATAGGAAAGATGATTTCACCCGCATTCTTCACCGAAAACCAAGTAGGAAGCAGTCCTCATAATAACCTGCCTTATAAAGAAAGCGCAAGAATTATTATTAGTCATGTTACCGAAGGCTTGCGAATGGCAGACAAACACAACCTTCCTCAATTTATAAAAGACTTTATTTTAACACATCACGGCGAAGGACTTACTAAGTATTTTTATATTAAATACCAAAACGAACATCCTGATGAAGAAGTGGATAAGGCTCCTTTCCAATATCCAGGACCTAACCCTTTCACTCGTGAGCAAGCCATTTTGATGATGACCGACACTGTAGAAGCAGCCTCAAGGTCACTGCCAGAGTATACCGAAGAAAGTATTTCGAACTTGGTAAACACTCTTATTGACGACCAACTCAATAGCGGTTATTTCACCAACTGCCCCATTACGTTTAAAGACATCAGTATTGCTAAGCAGGTATTAATAGAGCGTTTGAAGTCGATTTACCACACTAGAGTGTCTTATCCCAAAGCAAACAACTCATAAATACAACTAATTTCAACCTTTCAATACTTGCACTTACATCGCTACAACTGCATGTTTATAAGGCAAATATTAGTATTCAAGAACAGAAGAAACAAATTTTATGCTTTAAGAGTAAAAAAATAATAGAACCTTTGCATATTAAACAAAAATCATTATTTTTGTAGTCATTAAGAAGAAAAAGAGTACTTACATCATACTCCATAAGCATCTATAACGCAAAAAAGAACCTATAAAGGATTAAAGAATTTGAGAATAAAAAAGACTCGATTCTTAACAGACTCTTTGTTAAACACAGATTTAAACGAAAAAACAAAAATATAACAACTATGTATTGGACACTTGAACTTGCATCTAAATTGGAAGATGCACCTTGGCCCGCAACAAAAGAAGAGCTATTAGATTATGCTTCACGTTCGGGTGCACCTCTTGAAGTTATTGAAAACCTTGAAGAAATAGAAGACGAAGGCGATGTTTACGAAAGTATTGAAGACATTTGGCCCGATTATCCCTCAAAAGAAGACTTCTTATTCAACGAGGATGAGTATTAAGTTTCAGACTTATTTAAAGACTAATGAATCGCTTTTTGTTGGCGTTTAGGAATAAACTGAACTACCAAACAACAAAGATTCTACCCAAAAGAAACAACAAAAGAGTTTAGACTTTCACCACTTTATAGGTGAGTTGCTAAACTCTTTTTATTTTATTCTACTTTTATTCGAGAACAAATAGCTATTTCTCGACCACTCTTTACTATTCCCTTATTTTTCAGACACTTTGCAAAGTGTTTATAATTGCATTGAGTTTGTGCCTTAAAAGTATTGAAATTACATGATAAAAGCATTGCTTTCACCATGCAAAAGCAATGCCTTTAGTTAGCGATAGAATTACCCTCACTTCTTCATCTCACCGAGAAGGGGTATGTATTATCAAGAAAATTAAATCTTATATCATCCTCCTTTCCATTCTAATAGAAAGGAAGAGTACGCCTAACAGATACGAATATACTAAACAAGTGGTAACGAAATACCGCTAATTCGCTGATAAATATTGAGCGCATACAAGTCTGTCATACCACTAATATAATCTAAAACAGCCATAATTCGCACATTCAAGTCGTCGTTAGTGATATCATATTGCTCACTAAACTGCTTCAAAATCTGCTGAGAATAGAACTTTTTAGGTTCGAGAGCAGCATTAACGAAAGAGTGTAACAATGTTTGAATGATTTTATAACCACTCAATTCTACATTTAACACAGGCGTACTATTGTATATTTGCTTAATAGACAAGTCTACACAATGCTGATATGCCTCGTAAAGAGACTTGTCGATATGCTTCATCAACGCCCCTTCGAAGGTGCCACTTAATATCTTTTCCTCATTATCTACAAACACTTTCACACACGCACGAATCAATTCTCCAATCACACATGCACGATAATAAGCCACTATCTCATTTTTATCCGTAAGCTCTTCCTCTTCAATACGCTGCAATATCATTGTTCTGCGCTCTGAAGAGAAGAACGAAAGCAAGAGATTTTGGGTTTCATCAAACGATAAGATCTTGAGTTTGTGACTGTCTTCAATATCCATCACCTCATAACAAATATCGTCGGCAGCCTCAACCAGAAACACAAGTGGGTGACGTGCATAGCGCAATTCTGAACCATTATCGTGCAAACAAGGGATGGTTAGCTCGTTAGCCACACGCTGAAACACATCTTTTTCTTCAGTAAAGAAACCAAACTTACCTTTCTTTTGAGATGCATTCGACGACGATGGATATTTCACTATCGAAGCAAGAGTGGTATAAGTCATAGCAAATCCGCCTTCTCGTCGCCCCTTAAATCTGTGAGTGAGCAAGCGGAAGGTATTGGCATTACCCTCAAAATGGGTGATATCGCTCCACACTTCGGGCTTTAATAACGATTCAAGTTTTGCCCCCTCGCCCTCTAAAAAGTAAGATTGTATGGCACTTTCTCCACTGTGTCCAAAGGGAGGATTACCCAAATCATGAGCCAAACAGGCTGCACTAACAATGGTTCCAATCTCTTCAAACAAAGAATTTTGTAACGAAGGGTGTTTCGAGCACAATTCTTTTGCCACGTCATTACCCAACGACATGCCCACTGAAGCCACCTCTAAGCTATGCGTTAAGCGGTTATGTACGAACACACTACCAGGCAATGGGAAGACTTGTGTTTTGTTTTGAAGACGTCGAAAGGGTGCTGAAAAGATCAAACGGTCGTAATCTCTCTTAAATTCCGACCTGTCATCCATTCGCAAATAATGCTTATTTTCTTGTCCTAAGCGTTTGTTTGTTATAATATCTAACCACTTCATATATTCTATTGTTGCTGCATTTTCGTTGAACTAAAATAGGTTTTATCTGCAAATATAATATTTTTCCAATAGAAGTAACTATTAATAATGCTGTTTAAAAGAGTGTAAAACGAAAAAGAGTTACCTGCTAAATAATGCGATTAGCAAGTAACTCTACGTTATATATAAACCAAATAAATCTCTATTTAATCGGTAACGCCATCTCTAAGCTCAGGATTTTGACCTGTAACAGGTTCTTTTCCTGCTGTATTATCAACGATTCCCTTGTTGTTATCACGTTCTTTTTGTGTGAAACGAAATGCATAGTAAGGATCATTTGCAGGCATATTGAAACGGAAACGGGTTACAACATTACTTTTTTTATCAGCATGAAAACGCACAAGTGGCTTTTGCAAGCGTAACAAATCGTACATTGAGAATCCCTCACCCCATAGCTCTACACGACGTTGAAACCACACTTCGTTTTGGAAAGCCTCTTTTGTTCTAGCTGTAACGCTATATGAAGGGTCTCTGTATGTTTTGATAAGGTTTTCTAAAACTCGCTTTCCTTCTTCCAGATTACCGCTCATTGCAAGTCCTTCAGCCTTGATTAAATACATTTCTTCTACACGCATTAGAGGCGAGTCGTTATTATTGTTTTGTGAACCAATACCTCCTTTCATACCAAATTTTACATTAGTATAAACTCTAAATGGTTGTTTCGACTCTAAAGAACCTGTAATAATCTCATTTCCTTTTAAAGTTTCTCCTCCTTCAGACCATGTTAATCCATCTAAATGACTGTTGGTTTTTGAAGGTCCAATCCACCATTCTTTGCGCACATCTGTTGATGGAATCTTATTATACAACAATACATTTATATCTTTATAACATGCTCCTGCCCCAGTATAACCATAGCCAGGGAATGATGAAAGCTGTGAGCTCATGGGTGCAATAGACCGAGAGGAGATATCATCTACACTTAAAAGAACACCCCACATCCAGTTATTTTCATTTGAAGCATCGCAGAATGTTGGTTTAGAAACATCTCTTATAGATGCTGGTTGCGCATCGGTTGCATCAATTGCCTTTTGTGCATAGTCTGCAGCTTTTGCATATTCGCCCATAGCAAGATATGTTCTTGCAAGCAAACCGTTAGCTACTGCCACGTTAGCATATCTCTTATCAGGACGTTCATAGCCTTGTAGTAGCTCAATTGCAGATGTTAAGTCTGATATAATTTGATTGTATACTTCTTCAACTGTGGCACGTTTGTTATGGTAAACATCGGCTGTTTTCTCTGTAACAAGGGGCACACAAGGTGCTGTTTTATCAACTTGATAATTCAATTGATAACGAGTTGCAAGCAACAAGTAATCGAATGCTCTACAAAATCTTGCATTACCGATATAGTGTTTTTGTGCAGCTGTGGCTGTAGACTCATCTAATTGCTTTAGAATTGTATTGGCTGCCTCTATCTGATTGTAACAAGTACTATAACCAATATTATTTATTCCAGACGAACTTAAATGGTCAGAGTAGTTCGAAGAAGGCAAATACCAGTTGTAACCAGCAGCAGTACTGGTCATATCTGGACCATTACAGTCTGCCGAAAGCATGTAAGTCATGATTCCAGCATCATTGTCTGCGTCATAAACTTTACCTGGACGAGCAGCAATTTGATATAGACCTGTGACGCTTGCCTTTAGTCTTTCTGGATTAACTCTATTGGTTTCTGCTACTTGATCAGCAGAAAGATCGTTTCCTTGTGTAGTGATATCGTTGATATCCGAGCAGCTAACCAGTAGCGCAACACCAAGAACTGTATATAAATATTTTGTATATCTCATTATAATTTCCCCCTATTTAGAATGTAACTTGTACGCCTGCAGTAACTGTACGCATTGCAGGATAATCACTAGAAGCACCTACTGAGCCTGAAGCACTATAAGAATAACGTGGATCAAGACCCTTACGTGCAGATAAAACTGCTAGATTATCGCATGCCATATATACTCTGGCAGCTTGTAAACCAATCTTACTTAGCCAGTTCTTTGGTAGAGTATAACCTAAAGTTAGGTTGTTGATGCTCAAATAATCAGAGCTAACTAAGAAACGACTTGATGCACTATTTGTAACATTATCACCAGCACTTAGACGTGGTATATTTGTATTTCTGTTTTCAGGAGTCCATGCATTCAAGATATCTTTATGCCAATTGGTTCCTACTCGTGATCCAGATCCAGTGTGCATGAATGAAGCATAACCGTCGTCATATATTCTTCCACCTAACTGATACGAGAACATTGCGGCAAAATCGAAGCCTTTAAACTCTAAACGAGTGCCGAATCCACCATAAAGTTTAGGTAAAAGATCACCTAAGTCGGTACGTTCTGCAGCATTATATGATGATGCTGCGGTAAAATCTCCTTTATCTGGATCTTTATAATAGCGTGCTTCTCCTGTGTTTTGGTCAACTCCTACATATTGTCTTAAATAAGCATTAGCAAGTGAACCACCGACTTTACGGATAAAGTTAGAACCCTTTTGACCTCCAAGAGCCTCTAATTCAGGTGAAAGTGATAAGATTTTATTCTTATAGTGAGTAAGGTTTAGATTTGCAGTCCATAGCAAATCGTGTCCTTTTAATATCACTCCATTCAAATCAAGTTCTATACCTGTGTTCAAAACACTACCGATATTGGTTGGAATTGAACCTGTAACAATACCAGAAGATGGTGGAACTGGCTTATTATAGATAAGATCTACGGTCTTACGGCTAAAGAAATCGACGCTACCTGTTATGCGATTGTTCAACACACTGAACTCAAGTCCAGTATTAAAGCTGTAAGATGTTTCCCAAGTTAGATCTTTATTACCTTTATAAGTCATTACTAATGAATAGTTTCCGTTACTATATGAAGGTGAATAAAAGTCTTGATAAGCATAATATTGACGCTCTTTTGTAGTTGGATTAATCAACGCATCGTTACCTTGTTTACCCCAACTTGCCTTTAGCTTCAATGAGTTCAACCATGTAAGCGATTGCATAAATGGTTCTTTTGTTATCAACCAAGCAGCTCCAATACTACCAAAGTTACCCCAGCGATGATCTTTATGGAATACAGATGAAGCGTCTCTACGGAATGAAGCACTTGCAAAATATTTACCTTCATAATCATATTGTAAACGAGAGAATACACCTTGAGACATATATTCGTCTACATATGACTCTGGACGATTTTGAGGTGAGTTGGCAGCATTATTCAATTCGCCAATAAATGGATTATAAAGATGGTCGTTATTTGCGCTCAAAGCTTTGTAAGTATAATGATATTTTTCATATCCAAGCAATGCACTAAAGCTGTGATTACCTATTACCTTACTATATTCTGCCATGTATTGATTGTTCACTCCTAGTGCTCTTGTTGCCACAACAGAAACGAAACCATCTTCTGTTGATGCCGAGCCAAACATACTTCCCAATGTGTTTTTACGTTGGTTCATAAGGTTGGCTGCAATATTTGCAGTTAAAACAAGATCATCTATTGGTGTTACTTGAGCATAAAGTTTACTTGTTAAAACATCACGATCAGAGTTTCCTGTATTGTATAGCACGTCACGTACAGCATTTCCTGCAAAGTTTCCACGAGAATAACCTGTGTTATTACCTGAGTCATACACTGGATTTCCTGTTGCAGAATTTCTCTTTATTGTTCCGTCGGCATTACGAACGAAAAGCGGATACACTGGACCTATATTATTAGAAATATAGAATACGTTTCCAGCAGAAGTATAACCTGTTTCAGAATCTTGCCCTGCAACCAAACGAGTGTTTGTATATGCATAAGCAAGATTGGTTCCAACACGTAGCCATCTCTTTGCTTGATAATCTACATTAACACGAGATGAATAACGTTTAAATTCAGAATTAGCAATCAAACCTGTATCTCCTAGATAACCAACACCTGCATAATATTGTAAACGATCATTCTTTCCTGACACAGAAGCGTTATATTCTTGACGGAAACTAGATTTAAATGCAGCATTATACCAATCGTCTGGGGTATAATAATAGGTTCCATCAGAATAACCTAGCTTTGCATTTGGATTGATACTAAAATCTTCTTTGATCAGATTTTCACCCCTTGGCAAAGTATAAATAGGATAACCTAAACCACCACTATCAGCGTCAAAGAGAGTAGCTGTTGCGTAAGCATAAGCATCTGCCGCAGACTTTCCTGCATAAAGTTGAGAGTTATACAAACTCTTAAAATGGGTTTGAACATACTGTCCTGGGTCTTTTATCACATCATATTGTGGTATTAAACGACTGTTAGTACCCCACTTAGCATCAAAAGAAATTTTTGCATCACCAGTATTACCATTCTTTGTTGTTATCAACACAACACCATTCGCTCCACGAGCACCATAAATAGCATTCGAAGCAGCATCTTTTAAGACGGTCATTGAAGCGATATCAGATGGGTTAATTGATGAAATTTCACCATCATAAGGCACCCCATCTAACACGATAAGTGGTTTGTTACTTGAAGAAATTGATCCTATACCACGTACACGAATGATAGGATCTGCGCCAGGAGCACCGTTTGTGCTATACATTTGCACGCCCGCAACATTACCTGCAAGAGCATTTGAGGCGTTAGAAACAACACGCTTATTAAGAGTTTCGCTACCAACTACACCTGCAGCACCTGTAAATGCTTCTTTCTTTTGCTTACCATAAGCAACAACAATCACTTCCTCTATCTGTTTATGATCAGGATCTAATATTACTTTTAGGCTGTGTGAAGCTTTCACCACTTTAGTAATCATACCAATATATGATACTTCTAAGCGTTCTTTTAAATCGCTTACGCTTAGTGTAAATGTTCCATCGGTACCAGTAATTACGCCCTTTTCGGAACCAACTACTTTAACTGAAGCACCTATCACAGGCTCATTCCCCTCCGAAGAGAGAACCAATCCCTTAACTGTTGTTTGTGCAAGAGCTGCAGAAACGAGAGCAAAGAGACTCAAAAAAATCAATGTTAGTCTTCTTCTCATAATCTTTTTGGTTTATAACATATAATAATAAATAATGTGGGATTAATCTCTTGTAATTATCATTCACAAAAAACAGCTCCCTTTCAATCGTTTTTTACATTGGACTTAACACCCCTTATGCAATTTCTTACGTTTCATTATAAATAAACAACGTATTCTTTGAAATTGATTTTTTAAGCAGTTATATTATAACTTTTTACAAAAGTATTTAAAACCGACGAACAATACAAAGAAAAGTTGCATTTAAAACCGAAATTAAATATATATTAACGTTTTGTTGTATAAAAACTGTATATAGACAACTTTTTATGTATTAAATAGTAATTATTTTATTAACAAGGCTTCAAAACTTAAAGAGACAAGGCTTATTTTCTTTATTTTTTTAAGGCATTCCATAAAAAAGACAATATAATTAACAAAGAAAGATATAATAATATCATAAAAAATAGCCAATAAAGGCGTATTTATGCCTTTATAAAAATTAAAAGGTGAAGTTTTAATATTATTGAAATAAAATATATTAAAATTTCATTTAGAATAGATCTTTCTTCTTATTACAACATGAATACATTAACTACTAAACAGGAATACACTATTCTCTTACAATAAACACTCCTTTAATTGGTTCAATAAAAACAGAATATTATTTTAACTGCAATATTTCTACAATATAAAACCATAGCTTTCGCTATTAAAAAGCAATGCTTTTATATGCTAAGAGCAATGCTTTTAAAGCACAATAGCAATACTATTATAAAAAAGCTTTATATATTTCATTAGCAATAGGTTAGCTATAAACTAAATATTGCGCAACCAAAACTTGATAACGCAATATTTCTATCTTTTCATATATGCTCGTTTCATTTCGTTTTTTATTCTCATTACGATGAAATTCATCTTTTTATGTAATAGGAACATAAAGTTCATCAGAATAAGCATACACTTTTAAAAGCTTTATTTCTTCTTCAAAATAGCTCTTTTAGTAATGTTTTAACAACCATTTTTGCTCACCATTATATTCAGAACCATCTCGTCTGTAAGGTTCATTGCATTGGCTCCGATACTGGTTAGGTTGCGAATCGACTTGTCTACATCATCATCTACAATACCTTCGGCTGCAGTAACGAAACGTCCTTCCATTGATAACACTGCCGATAGCAATGCGGTTGAAACACCAGAGCTAATCTTTAACGAGCAACCTGGCTTGGCTCCGTCGCACAACATACCTGCTAAATTGGCTATCATATTCTTCACTGAGTGGCAAATCTTATCATAATCGCCTCCCATCAAGTAGGTTATTCCACAACTACTACCTATCGAAGCAACCACACAACCACACAAAGCAGAAAGCTTTCCAAGACTTTGTTTGATGTAAATAGCGGTTAAATGGCTCAAAATTAAAGCACGCACCAATTCTTCTTCGGTGTTTTTGTTCTCTAAAGCATAAACAACCACAGGGTTAGTGGCACATATTCCTTGGTTACCTGAACCCGAATTACTCATCACTGGTATCATTGCTCCACCCATACGAGCATCACATGCCGATGCTGTTTTGGCGATAATATGCGAATAAATGCTATCTCCAAAGATTCCATGAGATAGCGGACGGTTCATTGTTTTACCCAAACAATGTCCGTAGTTGCCTTTTAACGAATCTTCTGCAGCCTTTAAATTATAGTCTTTAGCTTTGAGAATAAAGTCTATTTCACCCACTGGAGCAGTGGTTGCAAAGTCGTAAACCAACTGCAAATTAAGCGAAATATCTTTTTGTTCACATGTTTCTGAACGAGCTGTGCGATTATCTAACAACACTTCTCCATCTTTTTCGATGTACACAATGTTTGTATGTGCGCATGAAATGATGACTGTTACCTTACTTGTTTCGGTAGAACTCTCTACTTCTATATATAGTTTTTCTTCTATATTACTCTTCCTTAATATCGTTATTCGCTGCTCTTTAATAAAGGCTTTTCCTTCTTCTAAAGTTTCAGGCGTAAGGTCTTTAATCACTTCTAACTGATATTCGCTCTTTCCTATCAATGTACCTAAGGCAATTGCGATAGGCAATCCAATCATACCTGTTCCAGGAATACCCACTCCCATGGCGTTTTTTAGGATATTTGCGCTTAGCTGTGCTCTCACTTTTTGTGGTCTACAGCCCAACACTTCGGCTGCTTTTGCAGCACACAATGCCACTGCCATAGGTTCAGTACAGCCCACTGCAGGCACAACTTCTTTATTAATAAGGCTTATAATCTGTGCTCTTGTTTCTGCATTAATCATTGTTTAAGGCTAATTTAAAGTGTTGATTATAATGTTTCTGAATTAGTTTGAAAGGTAATTAGAAAGCTACACGATTTTAAAAGGATTGCTTTTAGGTTGTAAAAAGACTGCTTTTGCATGCTAAAAGGACTGCTATTACACACCAAAAACATTGCTTTTATTTTCAAACAAAATAACTTATTGTAGATAGTCTATTAAAAACAATTGATGAAACGAATGAGGATCTTGTCTTCTTTAGATAAGAATCGAGAGCAATATACATTCGTTTCATCAATCTATGAGCCTATTATTGTTGCGCTTTTCTAAAGGTTGCAAGACCCTTATCAAGGAAGTCTAAGTAGGCAGGAACATCTTCTTTATAGCTATAAGAGCCAGTAATGGGTTGTCCGTTGTGGTCGAGTCCAACATATTGAGGTTGAGTGTTCGAACCAAACTTAACTCTTTGAAGATAACTCCACTTATCTCCTATGGTGCGAAGCTTGCGCTCTTGTCCGTTTTCTGTAACGACAATAGGTTCTTTAAGTGGTGTTTTATCGTCTACAAAGAGAGAGATAAGAACATAATCGTTGGTTAACTTAGTTGCGACTTGTGGGTCGGTCCATACCGAAGCCTCCATTTTACGGCAGTTAACACAACCAAATCCTGTGAAATCTATCATCACTGGCTTGCCCAATTGCTTAGCTGCTGCCATTCCTTCCTCATAGTCTTTGTATGCAGCGTGTACCTGTTTGGTATCTAAATTGAAATCTTGTGTATTGATAGGAGGCGCAAAAGCACCTACAGCTTTAACGGGTGCGCCCCACAATCCTGGCACTAGATAAACGGTAAAGGCAAGAGATACCATACCAAGAGCTATTGCAGGAACGGGCATTGCCTTATCTTCTCCATTCACAAGGTCGCTTGGAAACTTTAGTTTTCCAATGAGATAAAGACCTAACATTCCGAATATCACGATCCAAATAGCAAGGAATACCTCACGATCTAATAGGTGCCAGCCATAAGCAAGGTCGGCAACTGAGAAGAATTTCAATGCAAATGCTAGCTCAATGAAACCCAATGTAACTTTAATGGTGTTCATCCAGTTACCTGATTTGGGTGCTTGTTTGAGCCAAGAGGGGAACAATGCAAACAAAGTGAATGGCAATGCAAGTGCAAGAGCAAAACCAAACATACCTATTGCGGGTGCGGTTATGCTGTTGGTTGTACTTACTTGTACCAAAAGGAAGCCTATTATAGGACCTGTACAAGAGAAACTTACCAATGAAAGGGTGAAAGCCATGAGGAAGATAGATATCAATCCACTTGTGTTGTTGGCTTTATTATCTACTGAATTTGCCCATTTCTCGGGAAGCTTTATCTCGAACCAGCCAAAGAAAGATAGTGCAAAGACCACCAAAAGAGCACAGAACACGATATTAAACACCGCATTTGTTGCCAAATCATTTAATCTACTTGCACCAAATATAGATGTAATAACCAATCCTAATGTGACATAAATCACCACAATAGATATACCATAGGTTATTGCATCACGCAATCCTTTGCTTTTATCTTTGTTTCTTTTAAGGAAGAAGCTAACGGTCATGGGGATAATTGGCCATACACATGGTGTAAAAAGTGCCAACAATCCGCCTAAAAATCCCATAATAAAGATGTACAAAACAGATTGGTTAGCAATGTCGCTAACGCCGTCTTTTGCCTGAAGTTCTTTCACTACGGGAGTCCAAAGGTCTCCACTTGCTACGCTCGATGTAGTATCTACCTCTGCAGGAGCAACACTATCGGTGGGCAAAGGGTTCACAACCTCAGGTGTTTCTGCCTCTTTTTCTATTTCATTTTCGTTTTTTTTTACGTCTTTTGCAGCGTCTGCAGTTGCCGTAACGGGTGCTTTTCCATTCTTCTTCAATGTTACTTCAGAAGGAGGCATACACATTTTATCGCTACATGCACCATATTCTAAGAAAGCGTCGATGGTGTATTCGGGCTTAGTAAATTTGATTTTTTGAACGAAGGTTACATGATTTTCGAAATAGCGAAGGTTCATTCCGAACATTTGATCAAAGTTACTGATTTCTTTTCCCACTGCTTTCAAGCCACCAACAAGCTCAATACCGTCTTTTTTGTCAAACTTCAAGGCTGCTTCTGTTGGTCCTCCTGACCCCAAGTTTGTTGAATAAACGTGCCAATGAGGCTCAATTGTAAGAGTAAAAAGCATTTCGGCTTCGGCTCCCTTACCCATTTTTAACTGTGAAGAAGACTTCACTGGATTTGCCATCTGTGCGTTAGCGAATATCGCAATAAGCAATAATAACGCCATTGAGATAGTTTTTTTCATCTTCGTGTGCTTTCTTTTGCTTTATAATATGGTTATTTTCTACTTGCAGTCAACAAGTTTTTATTACTCAAGTTCATTTATAAAAGAGCATGCGAAACATTTTTTTAACTGCTTTTGGTGTTGTTTCTTTTAGATTGTTGAGTGGTAATTATCTGTCATTTTTACCGACATAAAGAACAAACAACATGCAAATATACATATTTAATGCGATTAGTCCATCAAAAAGCATTAAAAAATCTATCATTTTACCTTTATTTCACCTCGCAATATCTTCCTTATTCTAGAATATATTTCTCTTCATTTATTCAACATTTCATCACTAAATACACTGATAAAAAAACCTTTAAAATGAAATGATATTTTGGCTCATATATAATATCAAATTCTTTCATGAATAAAAGCAATACTATTAGTCTTTAAAAACAATGCTTTTGCACTTCAATAGCAACGTTTTTACACTTCAATAGCAATGCTTTTACAACACTCAAAAATTATTCTTATAAATCATAGATAATGAGAAACTTACGTAGTTTGTCTTTTTTATACCTCTCATCAAAAATTCTTTTTGTCTAAAATAAAAATGAACATGTGTCATTTTCACAACTTTTTCATATCATTCATCTCTAAATAAAATTCATTTACATACCAACTCTTTTTTAACATGCATTATATCCGATATAAAAAAGTGTAATGAAAAGAGAAGAAAAAGAATGAAATAAAAATTTTAAAAAGAGCATATTAAATTCGTAATAAAAACCATTTTATTGGGAATATTTTGCAAAATAAATACAATATAGATACGCTCTTAGCTTTCAGTTTATAACAAATAGACGATAATGATTATATTTCTGCATGTAACTTGCATAAATATAGAAATTTAATGTTTCCCCTCTCGAATTGTGTTAATACTTGTTATAGAAATAGTTTCTTTTTTTATTTTCCTTGTAAATGCCTTTCATTTTTCTTAATTTCGCTAACATCTCTACTGAAATTTTGTTTTTCTTTCATTCTTTTTAGTAGAAAACAGAATTTTGTTTCAATTTAAAACAAGATATATATTCTGCGTATCTCATCTTTTATACCTATAGAAATGAGACACGCAAAGAAGTCTTAAAAATATAACCTTATAGATAAAAAGTTATTGTATTACATTAATTATTAATAGAGAGAAAATTTATGAAAAAAAGACTAGCTGTGTTTTTAGCTGGCATTTTCCTTTGTTTAGGAAGTGCTTTAGCTCAAACAAAAGTCTCGGGAGTGGTTATTGGTGCCACAGATAACGAGCCTGTTATTGGCGCAACCGTTACGGTTGTTGGCACAAAGATAGCTACCGTGACCGACATGGATGGAAAATTTTCGCTTTCAGTGAATGAAAGCAATCCCAAAGTAACAATTAGTTATATTGGTATGGTGGCTCAAACACTAAAGGGAACCACCAACATGAAGGTGTTATTGAAAAGTGACGCACAGGTATTATCAGACGTAGTTGTAACAGGTTTGACAAAAACCGACAGACGTTTGTTTACTGGTGCTACCGATAAAGTAGATGCTTCGAAAGCTCGTTTAAATGGTGTTGCTGACATTAGCCGTTCTCTTGAAGGACAAGCTGCAGGTGTTTCGGTTCAGAATGTTAGTGGAACTTTTGGTTCTGCACCTAAGATTCGTGTTCGCGGAGCAACCTCTATTTATGGTAGTTCAAAACCTCTTTGGGTAGTAGACGGTGTTATTATGGAAGATGTTTCAAATGTTGGAGCAGACGATTTAGCTTCTGGTAATCCCGAAACACTTATCAGTTCTGCTATTGCAGGTTTGAACTCTGATGACATTGAAAGCTTCCAAATCCTAAAAGACGGTTCAGCTACATCTATATATGGTGCTCGTGCTATGGCAGGTGTCATTGTTGTAACAACTAAAAAAGGTAAACAAGGACAAGCACATATTAACTATACAGGTGAATTTACATCTCGTTTAGTTCCTTCTTATTCTAACTTTGACATCCTTAATTCGCAAGACCAAATGGGTATCTATGAGGAATTAAGAAATAAAGGCTGGTTAAACTACTCTAATGTGCTTAATGGTAGCGACTATGGAGTATATGGAAAGATGTATGAACTCATTAACACTTACGACCCAGCAACAGGTCAATTTAAGTTAGCAAACACTACTTTAGCACAAAACCGCTATCTTCGTGAAGCAGAATATCGCAATACTGATTGGTTTTCGTTACTCTTTTCACCCTCAATAATGCAAAACCACTCAGTTAGTATGAATGGTGGTACTGCAAAGTCAAACTATTATGCATCAATGAGTGCAATGCTTGATCCAGGTTGGTACAAGCAAAGTAATGTGAATAGATATACTGCAAACTTTAATGTTTCACATCAAATACTTAACAACTTAAATCTTAATCTTATTGCAGGTACATCTTATCGCAAACAAAGAGCACCTGGTTCACTTGAAAGAGAAGTTGATGCTGTGAATGGAACTGTTGCTCGTGATTTCGATATTAACCCCTATTCGTATGCTTTAAATACATCAAGAGCACTCGATCCAAATGAGACATACGTTCTAAACTATGCTCCTTTTAATATTTTCCACGAGTTAGAAAACAACTACATCGACCTTAATGTGCTCGATGCTAAATTCCAATTCGAATTAAAATATAAGCCTATTAAAGATTTAGAGCTTGCAGCCCTTGGTGCATTTAAATATGCAACAACATCTCAAGAGCACTTTGTGAAAGACAAATCTAATCAAGCAGAGGCATATAGAGCAATGCCTAACGCTATTGTTCGTGACGCAAATAAACTGCTTTACACTGATCCTGATAAGAAATACAGCACTCCTTACACTGTATTACCTAATGGCGGTATATATCATAAGGGTGAGAATAGAATGAGTAATTACGATTTTCGTATCACTGCTAACTACAATCGTACATTCGATAAGGTTCATATCATGAACTTATTTGGTGGTATGGAAACCACAGAAATAAACAGAACAAAAAGCTTTTTCGAAGGTTGGGGTATGCAGTTCGACGCTGGTGAAACTCCATTCTATGTGTACGACCTATTCAAGAAACAAATAGAAAGATCTGAAACTTACTATACTCTTGGCAATACTCGCTCGTTTAGTCAAGCCTTTTTCGCTAATGGAACCTATTCATATAAAGGCAAATACGTCTTTAATGGTACTTATCGTTATGAAGGTTCGAACCAAATGGGACGCAGTAAACAAGCTCGTTGGATGTCAACATGGAACGTTTCAGGTTCTTGGAACGTACACGAAGAAAAGTGGTTCGATAAACTTAACCCACTATCTCACTTAACATTGCGTGCGTCTTACAGCTTAACTGGTACTCCACCAGATGCAAGTTTCACTAACTCTGTAGCAATATTACGCTCTAGAACACCTTATCGTAGATTTGCATCTGTTAAAGAACCAGGTATAGAAATTACTAATTTAGCAAATACTGGTTTAACTTATGAAAAGAAAAACGAGTTGAACTTTGGTGTAGACTTTGGTTTATGGCGTGACCGTTTAAATGTAACTTTCGACATTTATACACGTAACAACTTCGATGAAATGGGCTTTACACCTACAGAAGGAATTGGTGGTGAAGTGCTAAGAAGTGCCAATATTGCACAACTCCATTCTAATGGTATGGAACTTAGTATTTCTTCAACAAACATAAAGACTAAAGATTTCTCTTGGATCACGAACTTTATCTACTCATATACGCACACTAACATCACAAAGCTACACAATTATGCATCTGTTAGACAGCTTGTAAATGGTAGCGGATTTGCATTGAAAGGCTATCCTGTGCGTGCTTTGTTCTCTGTTCCATTCGTAGGACTTACTGAAGAGGGTCTTCCTATGTTCATAAATGAGAAAGGTGAGGTTACAACTACAAACATTAACCTTCAAGAACGTCAGAAATTAGACTTCTTAAAGTATGAAGGTCCAACCGATCCTGTATATACTGGCTCGCTAGGAAATACGTTCTCATATAAAGGATTCCATCTAAATGTATTCATGACCTATTCTTTTGGAAATGTATTACGATTAGATCCTGTGTTTAAGTCGGCTTATAACGATTTGTCTTCAATGACAAAAGTATTTAGAAATAGATGGATGAGGGGCGGAGATGAATTAACAACCAATGTTCCAACCATCATAGATAGATACAGATACCGCAAAACAAGCAACATAGATAGAGTGTATAGTGCTTATAACTTATCTAATGTTCGTGTTGCAAAAGGAGACTTCATTCGCTTAAAAGAAATTTCTCTTGCTTATGATTTGCCTAAAGCATGGTTCTCTAACACACCTATTAATAACTTATCGCTTAAACTTCAAGCTACAAACTTATTCTTATTGTATGCTGATAGCAAGTTAAACGGACAAGATCCAGAGTTCTTTAACACAGGTGGTGTTGCTTCTCCTATGCCAAAGCAATTTACTCTTACAGTTAAGGTTGGACTATAATAAAATTAGAAAGATTATGAAATATACATATATATCATTACTGTTTGTAGCTGCTACAACTCTCTTTGGCTCGTGTACAGATAAGTTAGACATGCTACCAGATAACCGAATGACTCTTAAAAACCCATCAGATGTGAGTCGTTTGCTTGTAACTGCTTACCCAGGAACATACACTGCGAGCATACTTGAATCGTATTCAGACAACACTGATGAGATCATTAACCCTTCATGGAATGCCTTTTCAAACTTCCAAGAGCAATCTTTTAAGTGGCAAGACAATATCGATAATGGCTATGGAGATGCTCCTACAGACATCTTTAATGGTTTTTGGGGTGGTGTCGCTGCTGCAAATAAGGCTATAGAGTTTATTGAAAGTGTTTCAAATAAAAAAGAATATACTGCTCAATTAGGTGAAGCCTACCTTTGTAGAGCCTATGCTGTGTTTCAATTAACTACTGTTTTCTGTGAAGCCTACACTCCAGAACGCGCCGATAAGGCTTTAGGTATGCCTTATCCTACCGCTCCTGAGAATCATGTAGGTGTACATTATGACCGAGGAACAATTGGAGAAACTTATAAAAAGATTGAAGAAGATCTTTTAAAGGGTTTAGCTTTGGTTGGAAGTAACTATCAACAACCTAAATATCACTTCACTCCTGATGCTGGATATGCTTTTGCTGCTCGCTTTTATCTATACTATCAAAAGTATGATAAAGCCATTGAGTATGCTACAAAGGTATTAGGTGCGAACCCAGAGAATAAACTTCGTAATTGGACTGAATGGAATAAGCTAAGTCCAAACGAGCAATGGCAACCCGATGCGTACATTGATGCCAATGCTAAGTGCAACTTATTGCTTATTTCTGCATACAGTGCTCATGGTTATTATGGTGGTCCTGGAACTGCAGGAGCACGCTTTGCACATGGTGAAGTTCTTGCTAATACTGAGACATTGAGAGCAAAAGGACCATGGGGCAATAACTCTTCGCTTGGTTATGTAACTTGGTCGAACACCGCTTCGTCTAAAGTTATATTAAGAAAGATACCATTCTTCTTTGCAAGTTCTTCTTCAAATAATAATAGTGGTCTAGCTTATTCTACCTATTCTGCGTTTAACACAGACGAAACTCTAATGGTTAGAGCCGAGGCTTATGCTCTTGCAGGACAATACGACAATGCTCTTGCAGACTTAAACACAGAGTTAAAGGCATTCTCTAAGACCCCTGTTACATTGACTTTGCAAACCATTAAGGACTTCTATAATTCAATTGCGTATTACACTCCAGTGAAACCAACTCCTAAAAAGAAGTTCCATACCAACTTTACTATCGAAGAAACAACACAAGAACCATTGCTTCAAGCAATTCTTCAGCTTAAACGTTTGGTTACAATGCACGAAGGTTTGCGTATGCAAGATGTGAAAAGATATGGTATAACCATTTATCGTAGATCAATAGAAACAAACAATACCATCAACCCTGCAACTGATTCACTAACTGTTAACGACCCTCGTGTAGCCATTCAGCTACCACAAGAGACCATTGTTGCAGGCTTGCAGGCTAATCCAAGAAATAAAAAATAAAAATAAGGAGACTGTATATGAAATATAAATATTTATTAGTTGCATTGTTTTTTACATTAGCAGGTTCGTTTGTTTCATGTTCTAAGGACAATCCTGATAGTAATTCTATCTTCCCAGACACTCTTCCTACACTCGATGCTTTCGAGAAATGGATCGAAACAAACTATGTATTACCTTACAATGTTGATTGGCAATATAAATTAAACGACATCGAAACCGACGGGCAACATAACCTTTTACCTGCCGATTCGGCTAAATCGGCTAAGTTATCAATTATAACTAAGTATATGTGGTTCGATGCTTACAATGAAGTTGCAGGACAAAGTTTTGTTAAGTTGAATACTCCTCGCATCATAACACTTGTAGGAAATCCTGCATACAACTCGAATGGAACTGAAACATTGGCTACTGCTGAAGGTGGATATAAGGTTACGTTGTATAGAGTTAACTCGCTAACAAAAGAAACCATCTATAATTACGATTGGTTAAACTTCTACTTCTTCCACACTATGCACCACGAGTTCACTCACATTCTCAATCAAAAGAAACCATACGATGATGCCTTTGCGCAGATAACATCAACCACTTACGTTAGTGGAGACTGGTATCAATTGAACGAAGACGACTGCTTAAAGGAAGGATATATTAGCAAATACGCTCGTAGTGAAGCAAGAGAAGACTTCGCAGAACTGCTTTCTTTCTATGTAACAGACTCTCCAGCGAAATGGAATGAACGTTTAGAGCATGCAGGAACCAAAGGAGCTAACTTAATTAATCAAAAGATGTCAATCATAAAAAGCTATATGCAGAACTCTTGGAACATTAATCTTGATGATTTAAGAGACTCGGTTCTTCGCAGAGGAAAGAACTTAAAGAACATTGATTTAGAACATTTAAACTAATAGAACGATATGAAGAGAATTTTAAATTATATATTAATTCCCTTAGCACTGACGGTTCTTAGTGCTTGTGTGCACGATGAAAAAGAAGTATTTGACGAGTCGGCATCTGTCAGAATTGCAAAATCTTTAGAAGAAGACGCTAAAATTCTAGAGAGTGCAACAAATGGTTGGCAGCTCCATTACTACACTGGTAAGGAATATCGTTATGGTGGTTACACCTATCTTATTAAGTTTAAGAATGGTAAAGCCACAGTTGCAGCGGACTTTGCTGGTAGCGATTCTATTTCAACTTCTAAGTATGAGCTAAAGAAAGATCAAGGTCCTATCCTCACCTTCACCACTTTCAATGCAATAATGCACGAAAAGGCACAAGCCAAATCAGAAAACATTAATGGTGAAGAGGGCGATTATGAGTTCCTAATTCTAAAGGCAACAACCGATACTATCCATTTAAAAGGAAAGAAATGGGGCAATCACATGTACTTAACACGCCTTGCAAACAATATTAACTGGAAAGAACATTTAGATAGTATCAATGCTATTAGCGATGAAATATCTAACAATTATGAAGTTTCACTTGGCGAAGGTGATGTTATTGGTAGTGCTTTGTTCAACACACTATCACGACATGCAATCATAAAAGTTGAAAACAACTCTTATTCTTGCGCTTATGCCACAACACCAACAGGTGTTATCCTTCCTGAACCAATATTTATTAGAGGAAAAGAATATCGCACATTCACTTTGAACACCAACAACCAAAACCTCAACAATGGCGATATAACCTTCAACGCAATCATTCCTGAAGGATATAAACCAGCCTCTTTCTGGGTTGGCAAATGGAAGATCAATCATCAAGGAGGAACAAATGCTTTTGCTATTGTAAAGCAAGGAAAAGGCAAATCACTTGACGTTGCCATTGAATTTGGAGGTGTTAGCTATCCACTTGTAAATGGCTACAACTCTAATGCAGGATGCTTACAATTCCTAATGCAACACATTGACGTGAAGAGTACAGTGGCTCCTGGAGGTGTATTGTTCACTCCTGTATCAATAAAGAGTGGTGGATTCTTCAATCTAGCAGAGGGAGCAGGTGCTAACTTCATTTGGGACGAAGCCTCTAAATCGGCAAAACTTGTAAGTAATGGAGTTGGGAAATATGAGACCGACACCTTTGTCGGTATTGCATTTAAGACAGATGGAAAGCCTGTTGAAAACGCTCAAGGTCGTTATATTTATCCTGTTATACTCTACGAGATAACCTCTTTAACACGTGTAAACTAATAGAAGCAAAGTTATGAATAAGATATTTGGATTTTTATTATTTGTTACAGGATGCCTATTTATGGCATCTTGTAGCGATGATAGCACCGATTATGTTTCAACAAACACTTTAAAGGTGCTCAAAGCAAAAACCTATTTTACTGCAGAAGCAGACACATCTGTTATTGTTACAGACGCTACTATCACCGAAGCAACAACTGAAGCCAATTGGCTAAAGACTGAAATAAAAGGCGAAAGCGTACAGTTAACAACTCTAAGTAATGATAATTTAACCTCACGTAGTGCTCAAGTACAATTAAAAGCAACCAACGGAGCCACAGCAACCATTAGTGTTACACAAGAAGGAAGCGTGTTTGGAATTGAAAGCAATGGTGATTTGATCATTGAAGATGCTTCTACAACAGCCACTTTCAAATTTGTTACCAACA
This sequence comes from Prevotella sp., assembly GCA_052173735.1. Taxonomy (GTDB): domain Bacteria; phylum Bacteroidota; class Bacteroidia; order Bacteroidales; family Bacteroidaceae; genus Prevotella. The sequence continues at coordinate 14,092 of JBQMYA010000023.1, read as the reverse complement.
AAGCAACCACTATAAAGACATCAGCAGATTGGATTCAAGCCACACGAAACCCCAAATCACTAACTGTTAGTATTACAGAGAACACTACAGGCAAGCCTCGTATTGGCTATGTAAAAATTAATTCCGGTACATTAAAAGATTCTATTCGCATTGTTCAAGCAAGTATCGACGACTTAGTAGGACAATATACGCTTGTATATCATGCAGAAGACAAAGGAAAATTAACACGTCATACACTTGATGTTGAAATTAGTAAAGAGTCTCAAGATAGTATTTCACTTCATTTTGGAACCTTATTTAAATGGGGTGCAAAGTATAAAAAAGGTGGAAAGACTGTTTTCAGAGCTGCAGAAACTGTACGTAAAACCGAAAGTCCTTCAGCAAAACCCCTTTATTTAAAATCAATTTTAGTTTCAAGCAAAGGACAAGCAACTTTTAATCCCTCTACAACAATCGATCTTGTACCTTCCGAAGATAAGGTATTATCATTCGAAGCAAACGGAAGTAGTGAACTAGAAAAAGTAAAAAGTTTTGGTTTTGCAATCTTTAATAGTGAGAAAGCAGATAATAAGACCTTTGTAGGTTTCTATGGTTTTTATATTTTCCCATATATGGTTGCAAAATAATTAAGAAGGGTTTTATCTTCTTCTGAAGATCCTTCTTTTATTTTTAATTAGGAAGAAAGCGTTGGTTCTAATCAAGAAACCAACGCTTTTATTTTGCATTTCATTTTAAATTGCATACAAGCAAAAGAGAAGTAGATCTCACACCCATCATCATAAGCCATGGATTAAAGGCAATTGGGGCTTAAAGCGAAGGTAAATTGAGAAATACCAAATACTCTCTAAGCCTCTTTGGGTTATAAAATAGAAATAGGCGAGCATCTCCATTGAGACACTCGCCTACTCTTTTTATCTAACAATTTTATAATTATCTTTTCCGTGTTCTCATACTAGATGAGATAACAGAAGATGACTTGAAATACTTATCGACGTCCTTTACGAGACCAACCGAATTGCAATCCTATTATAAATAGAACCAATAGTACTTCGCCAATAGCAACGAACGAGTCGCCAGGAACACGTAACCAACGAAGAGTTTGCATAATATCTTGTTGCATAAACTCTGCAGAACGTGCCGACCAATAAGCGTTTGTGATACTTTCGTGTGCTTGAAGGATACCAATTGGCAAGATACTTACCACAGTCATCAACAACAAACCAATGTTAATACACCAGAATGAAGCACCCATTAACTTGTCGTTCCATTCGTAATCGGGATATAATCCACGCAAAACGAATAACATTAAGCCGATACCAAGAATGCCATACACTCCAAATAGAGCTGCGTGTCCGTGTACTGCAGTAGTGTTTAGACCTTGTAAGAAATAAAGAGCGATAGGTGGATTGATTGAGAAACCAAAAATACCAGCACCTAAGAAGTTCCAGAAACACATTGCAATAAAGCAATAGATAGGCCATTTGTATGCCTTAATCCATGGAGTTGCCTTACTTAATTGATAATTATGATATGCTTCAATACCAATAAGTACCAAAGGAACAATTTCTAATGCACTGAAAGTTGCACCTAATGCCAGCACAGCTGTTGGTGTTGCACTGAAGTAAAGGTGGTGGAATGTTCCTAAAATACCACCTGCAAGGAACACAATTGTTGAGAAGAGTACAGAAATTGTAGCACTCTTCACCTTCAATAAGCCTAATCTACAGAACAAGAATGATGCTACAACAGTTGCGAAAACTTCAAAGAAGCCTTCTACCCAAAGGTGAACAACCCACCAACGCCAATACTCTGCAATTGCCATGTGTGTTTGTCTGCCATACATTAAACCTGCTGCATAGAAGAAAGCAATAGCAAGTGATGCTATAACGAAAAGGGTTAATAAGTGTCTGTTTTCATCTTTTCGTTTCAAAGCAGGAATCAAAGCACGAATCATAAGGAATAGCCAAAGCACCAAACCTGTAAGCAGAAGGATTTGCCAAAGGCGTCCTAACTCTACATATTCATATCCTTGATGTCCCAACCAGAAGTTCTCCACCAAGCCAAGTTTCTGCATAACACCAAACCATTGACCTGCTAGTGAACCAGCAACAACAAACACAAGTGCGCCAAAGAGCACATTTACACCAAGTGCTTGATACTTTGGTTCAACACCAGAAACGGCTGGAGCGATGTAAAGACCAGTTGCTAACCAAGATGTTGCAATCCAAAGAATAGCTAATTGAACATGCCAACTACGTGAAACTGCATAGGGGAAGATGTTTTGAATTGGTAATCCAAAGAACGCATCACCCTCTACTCCATAGTGAGCAGTAATCACTCCTGAAAGCATTTGCACTAACATCAGTGCCCCTACCACCCAGATATACTTCAAAACAGCACGCATAGAAGCTGTTGGTTTGAGTTCTCTCATAGGATCACTTTCAGGAACTTTTGATACATGTTCTTCTTTATGTTGAGTGTAATAGTATACCAATATACCTACACAGAAAAGCAATAGCAATACACTAAAGCCCGACCAAAGATGTAATGAAGTTGGAGCTACATTGCCAATTACAGGATCGTGAGGCCAGTTGTTGGTGTAACTAACGTTGCTTCCTGGTCTATTGGTTACGCAAACCCAGCTCGACCAAGCAAAGAATGCATCCATTTTATCTAATCTTTGCTCTGCTGTTAGTCCGTCAACTGCTTCAATAGACTTATCACGCATAGCATAAGCTGCACGCAATTTTGCCATTTCAGGAGCATTCAAGAACACTTTTGCATAGTAATTGCGTAGCTCACGAGCTACTTGTGCACGCATCTCAGAATAAGTTATAATACCTGTATTAGGATTATAAGTATTCTTACGCAATTCTTCTTGTAATAGAACTTTGTATTTAGCCTTATCTGCTTCAGATAGTTTAGAATATTCTTTACCATCTTTCTTTGCCAATGCATTAAGCATTAGTTCTGATTCACGATGCAAATAATCGGCAGTCCAGTCGGGAGCAACATAGGCTCCATGTCCCCAAACGCTACCAACTGTTTGGCCACCTACCGATTGCCACACATTTTGTCCATCTTTAATATCCTGTCCTTCAAATAGCGTTTCACCCTTTTCTGTCACCACTTTGTTTGGAAATGGTGGCATTTCACGGAAGATTTCAACGCCATAGAAGCCCAAAACGGCAAACGATCCAATTATGACCGCAGCCAACGCTAACCATAGTTTCTTTGGTGTCATCTTTTTTTTATTTGTTTTTAAATGTTTATATTGAGATTAATTGAAAATTTTCTAAGAAGTGCCTGTCTACATCTAAGATATATTCTATTGCTCTGTTATTTAACAAATAGCTCTTACTGTCACCCTGTCAAATGGAAAGTGGCACATTTTATGCTATTAAAGAGGTGTAAAGAGCGAAACAATTAGCATGCCACAGGGCTTTATTTTTCAGCGTTACAATAAATAAAATACATTTTGGTAACATTCGTAACCTACGTTTATAGCAAAATAATAACATTTGTTACCAGTTTATTTTATTGACATAAATTATACTTTTATCGGACTATTCATGACAAAACTCAAGTTAGAAAACATCCAAACCTCTACTTTCCATCACAAATTATCATTTCAATTACACCACAACAGCTATCTTTTTACATCGTAATTGCATTGCTTTTACATTGCAAAAGCAATGTTTTTAAACTACAATAGCATGCATATTTAGCAACAACCATCGCAATCCCGCACACTATCCTTTATTTAAGGTCCGAAAAAACAATTTATTCTATAATATAAAATGTTGTGATATAAAAAGATTCTGAATACAAAAAGGACGACATCTATCATCAAGATAGTGTCGCCCTTCTGCTGTTTTGAGATTAAGGTACACCTCAAAAAGGTGCAATATTAATTTGTTCGAGTGAGTTTAGGTTGAATAAACACCTTGTCAACTCCCTGCAATGTTCCTAAATCTGGCTTAGTTGTAGAGTAGTAGTTCCATCCATACGACTTGAAAGTTCTTTCTGCATTCATGCCTAAAGCATCTTCAAAAATAAGTTCTCCATTGTCGTTCATTGTTAAAGGAAGTACATCATGCATACCATTTATCGCAGTAGTATGTCCATTTCGATAATCATCTGCAACAAGAACAGAAAGTGAATACCACTTAATTTTTGGTGTCTTTTGTGTAACTCTACCTAGCTTTCCATTTGTCATCTTAAAGCCAACACCCTTCACAAAGCTAATTTCCCATGTGTAAGTGTCATCAACTATAAAGTTAGCAGTTGTTTCATTGACTTTCTCTATCTTCACTACACTATTAATAGGAATAAGCTGTTGCAAGCTATCCATTGTTAAAGCAGTTTGTGAATAGGTTCCTACAAAATCGTCGATAGACGCTTGCACCACTCTAAGCGAGTCTGTTTTAAGAGTTGGTTGCTCTCCTATAATACTATTAGCACTAAGTGCTTGTGCATTAAGCGATGCAGTGATCCACCCCACTCTTGGTTTACCTGTGGTGTTTTCTTTTACCCTTACTTTTAGAATATTATTATTATATGACACGTCTATCCAATCTTCAGTAGCTTTATAATCCATTGCTACATTTGAAACAACACGCATAGAGCGTTCGATAGCTTTATCATCTTCTAGAATTTTTTGGTCTTGTGGAAGACCATAGTAAATTCCTTCTTGTAAAACATTTAAACGAACAGAATCGCCTTGTTCATTCTTTATAATAAGAAGAGTGTTTCTTGATTCTGTAGAAGTATTCAAACCTGCAGATAAAAGCACTTTCTTTCCATCAGTTTGAACATGTAACCAACTATCTAGTGCATAAGCCTTTGTTGCCGAATTGGCAAGAAGAACTTCTTTTTTTCCACCCTCTACATTAAAAAATGTGTTCGATTCTTCAATCTCAAGCTTAGTATTCGTTGGAGTGTTTTCATCACTACACGCTACAACTGCAAAACAAGACATTGCCAAGAAGAGCGATTTTAAGAAACGATTGATATCTTTCATAAAACTATAATCTTTAATTTAAGGGTTTATGATTTTTGAGTTGAACTGCTTGTGGCACATAGAATGCACGCGCAGGTTCGTTGTTCTCATCAAGAATTACTTGTAGGTTGTCTCCTAATCCAAATCCAACAAAAGAGTCAACTGTACGACTTCCTTCCCCTGTATCAGTTAAAAGAGCTGTTTCTGTCTCTTCATTCCATATATAAGTAAGTACTCCATCTTCTACAAGATCTGCTTTATTTCCATTAATAACCAAAGGAAGTAAACGAATTCCGCCTGCAAATTTACCTGTAGGATCAGTGACAGATTGTGCTCCGAGATAAATTCCTCCATTAGAAGGATTATATCCTAAAGTCATAGGATAAGTTGTTGTAATAGTTTTTCTACCGTTACGTACTGTTACATTCAACTCTCCTTTGAGGTATTGCTTACCATCGCCAGGTTTCAACGTGAGTGTTATATTCATACGAACCTTTGTTGTATTGGTGAACTCAACAGTCCAAGTGCCATACCAAAAATCTATTGCTTTAAATCCTTTTGGTACAAATAATGCAGCTCTAAAAAGTCCTTCTTCGAATGAATTGTTTTCTGCATTCCAAGTTAAATCTGCATACGAGATACCATTAATGACAATAGGACTTTGTAAATGAATTCCTTTATTGGTAAAGTTAAAAGGCATATCGTAGGTTGTTCCTTTGATATCGACATTCAAACGGGTGGTTGTTGGGTCGATAGTTCCTTCTGCTATGGTGTCGTTTTCCATAATAAACTTAAATGTATTTACTACCATCGACTCTTTAATCATTACCGCTCGTGTCATATACTCTTTCCATTGGGCATCTTCAGATAATCGAGTTAATACCATGTCGTTGTGCCAACGCTTTCCACGAAGATAAACACTATCTTTGGTCTGTTTTATAATCAAGAATTCATAGTCGCCTTGTTTTCCTTCTGGCTCACGCAAAGAGGCTTGTGTTAACGAATGAAGAATTTCGTTATGTGTATCAAATGTTAACACAACACCTTGATCTTTCACCACTTTATAATCTGATGTTGCGGTTACTTCTGGACCTGTTAAATCGCCCATTATTGTCACTTTACCTTCTTTAAATTTAAAAAGAAGTGTACGACCAGCATTTGAATAACTTCTACCTGTGTAGTAATTAAGAACCCATCCTGTTTTAGATGATTCTAATAATTCCTTACTTTGCTTCACTGCCTCATCCAATCGGAGTGCTGTTGGTGTATTAAACACCTCAGAATTGTCTTTTAAACATGCATTAAGCAATAATGAAACAAAGGGCAAGAATAAATATATATATAATTTCTTCATATACTATTCCTTATTTTAAAGTTGTTAAATCTAGCTTTTCAATTTGTCCTGCACGACGCAATACTGTAGTACGTAGTTCGTCGATGTCTACATTCCACGATGCACTCATATAGCTTCTCACCATCTCGAGCTTTTGCTTTATGAGCGAAGCACCTTTTGTTCCTGCATCTTGAAGAATGTCGTTCCACTCTGATTCGCTAAGCGTTACATAGTAAGAAAGCATCTCTGCAAAGTCTTCTCGACCTTGATCCATAGCGTATGGCGATACGAATCCAAGACGATGAGCAACTCTTGGTGACTTACCATACCAGTTTCCGCTGACATAATCCGACTCGGTTATACGGTCGTATTGACTATCATAAGGCTTTAACTGATTGAGAATGTGAGTGAACTCATGGTGCATGGTGTGGAAATAATAAAGTCGCATAAGCTTATAATCTTTCAACACCTCTGGTGTAAGATCATTCACTTTATATAAAGAAACCTTATATCCACCCTCAGCAGTTCCCACAACTTCGGTTTGTTGACGTGTGAATGCTGAGGAACCAACCATCTGCAATACTCTTGGAGCACTTTGCTTTACAAGCTCTGGACCTGCCACTTCGTTGTAAGCATCGAACCATAGATACTTAATGATGATAGCTAGCTGTGCACTTTTTGCTGAATCGGCTGGCGAAAGTGTGTAGTTGATGTCTGTTTCGCCATCAACCAACTTATATTGCACCTCTACATTGTATGGATAGGTGTAATTCTTAAGCAACCATTGCTCGAAATTGTTTCTATTAACAGGCTTTGTTGGGAATATTGTTGGTTGCTTTGGACCTTCATCAGAACATGCAACAAAGGCTAAAGCGATAAACACTAAGCTTATAAATGATACAATTGTTTTATTCATAAAATAAACTTTTAATGATTAATGATTACGTGGATTGGCTTGAAGACCAGCAGCAATAACATCTTGAGGTAGCTGAATAGCTAATCGAGGATCGCCTACAGCAAGCGAATCTGTTATTTCTTTCACTTCGTTTCTCGTTCCTAATTTACGACGATAAACGGTAATTCCATATCGTTTGATGTCTTGTAAGCGCAAACCTTCGTGTAAAGTAAGAATTCTTTTCAATTGAAGTATCGTTTGAAGCAAGGGTTCTTGTGTGGTTGCATCAATACTAAAATCTGTATGAAGTGCTTTCTTTATACTTGGTTTCTTTGCTGTGTAATAAGGAACTGCAGCATAATAGGTTTGTATTTGTGGGAGAGTTAATTGTACTTTCTTTTTTGAGAAAGCTAACAACTCGGTATTTATGTCATTCAAAGCTGCCTCATAATTACCCGTTAAAGCATAAGCTTCTGCTCTTGTTAGCAAGGTTTCGTCGGCAGTAAATACTGCAAATTCAGAATAAGCAATACCCGATCCTGCATTAAGATCAATATACTTAATAGACAAAGGTACTTTTCTTAAGATATATTTTGAAAGCGTATTAGCAAACCAAACACTAACATTAAGACCATCTCCATCGTCTCCCCAAGGTCCAGGTGCCTGAATTGTTTCTGTTTTCGAAAGCAATGAACCATGAGAATATCTATTTCCAATAACTGTTGGACCATTTATTGCTCCCCACTCACTTGCTACTACTTGCAAAAGAATATTGGCTTTTTGATTTGCTTTCACGTAAGCATTGGTTTGAATCTGTCCATTTGATTCTAATTTATCCCAACTTGCCCAATCACGTAGCTTGCTTTCAGGATTAGAACCTAATACTCTTGTAGCATAATCTATCGCTTTATCATACTTTCTATAGTAAAGATAGAAACGAGCAGCAAATGCATTTGCCGCATCTTTTGTGAAGTGCATCTTAGGAACAAGATAATTATCTCCAACAAGTTCCATTCCGTTTAAAAGGTCACGCTCTATCTTTATATACAAACTATCAAGTGTTCCACGAGTATATTTAGCCTTTATAGTGCGCTCTGGTAATGTTGGATAAGGCAAACCAAGCTCTTTTGATGCTGTGAGAGGATTGTAAGCCTGACAGAAGATGTTTGCTAGTTGAAACATACTATATGCTCTACAAAGAAGAGCTTCACCTTTTTGAGTTTTATATTTACCTTTACTCTCAGGTTTATTAGCAAGCTCTAACACCTCATTGGCAGTTGCAATGGCAGTATAATGTGTATTCCATAGTTGCTGAGGAGTTTCTTGATTGGCTATTTCTGTAATGTCTTTCCAATAATAAGCCTGCTCTTGAAAGCGGTCTGCAGATGTCCATGAAGGATTATCATGCTCGTCTGTATTATCTGAATACATCTCAAACAAATACGCAGGATGAGCAAGTGGATAAGCAGAAACCAACAATTTAGAAGCTTTTTCTTCTGTGTCTATAGTTTGTCTACTATCGGGTTGTTTATCCAAATAATCGTTACAACCAGCAAATAAGACGCCTAATGCAACAAAACAACTTAGTATATATTTTTTATTATTCATAATATTCAATCTTTATTATAATCCAACCTTAACTGTAAGAGTAAACTGTTTTGGCATAGGAGACGCCACACCACCCACATTAAAGAATTCTGGATCTTGTCCATTTAACTTCTTATCTGCATAAAGCAAGAACAAGTTTGTTGCTTGAAGTTTAAGAGATAAGTTATTAATAGGTGTATTTGAGAACCATGTTCTTGGGAAATCATATCCAAGAGAAATCTCTTTTAAACGAATGAAATCGCCTTTTGCAACACGAACATCCGAAAAATTATAAGCATTATAGCCTATTCTAAGGTTCTTGTTTGATGTATATTGACGGTAACTCAATATTCCTGGCACATTAGTATGTGCTTCATCGCCCGAAGTTGCCCATCTATTTACAAACGTATGTGTCATAGAAGACAAATCATTATAAAAGGCTTTAAACTTAGGATCTAATCGAACAACATTTCCAAAAGAATAAGTCATGAATACATTTAGATGGAATCCTTTATATGAGAACGTATTTCCTAGCGACCCAGTATATACAGGATCTGTTGGACCTTCATACTTTAAGAAGTCTGTTTTGGCTCTTTCTTGGAAATTAATGTCTGTAGATGTAATCTCACCTTTCTCGTTTCTGAACAAAGGAGTACCCTCATCGCTAATTCCTACAAATGGAATTGAGAACAATGAACGTGCTGGATATCCCTTCAAAGCAAAACCATTACCACTAACAAGATTGATTACACTGCCTTGATTGTGTAATTTTGTAATCTTTGTTTTGGTATATGAATAAATAAAATTAGTGATCCAAGAGAATTCTTTGGTCTTTATGTTTGTTGAAGAGACACTAAGTTCCATACCATTAGAATGCATCTCTGCCACATTTGCAGATCTTACGACCTCACCTCCGACACCTTGAGTAATCATTGGACCCATTTCATCGAAGTTATTACGTGTATAAATATCGAAAGTTACATTTAAACGATCACGCCATAAACCAAAGTCTACTCCTAAGTTCAACTCGTTCTTCTTTTCATAAGTTAAGTCTATATTCCCTAATTGTTCTAAGCCTATAGCACTTTCTTTATCCTCTGTGAATAAACGATGAGGATTATAAGATAAGAAAATAGGTGTAGAATTACTATAAGAAATATCTGGTGGAGTACCTGTTAAGCTGTAAGAAGCACGGAAAGTTAAGTGAGAAAATGGATTAAGTTTATCGAACCACTTTTCTTCGTGTACGTTCCAAGAACCCGATACGTTCCAAGTAGACATCCAACGAGCCTTACTACTACGTCCCATTTGATTTGAACCTTCATAACGATAGGTTCCATTAAATACATATTTTCCTTTATATGAATACGTACCGTTGGTGAAGAAAGCCACAGAACGTGATGTAGTGTTAGCTAAAGAATAATAGCTATTACCCTCTTCTACTTGCTTTTTAAAATATGGATATACATAGAATGGTGTTTCACCTGCATCGAACTGCATTCCCCAACCTTCAAAACCACTACGTGTTCTGTGAATATCTTTGGTTTCCATACCACCAAATAAGTTCATGATATGAACCTTATCGAATGTACGATTGTAGTTAGCAGTGATACGAAAATCGTAATTACTCATTCTATTCTCACCCTTATGATATATACCGCCATTAGGTAATACAGTGTAAGGAGTGCTGTATTTCTTATCAGGATCAGTGTAAAGCAGTTTATTTGCGTCACGAACAATAGCGTTAGGCATTGCTCTATATGCCTCTGCTTGATTAGATTTGTCTTTCACAAAGTGCTCTTGAGATGTTGTTGCATATTTAAATGCACCAAGGGCTGCAAGCTCTAAATCTTTAATAGGCTTATATTTTAATTCGAATTGGAATTTAGCATCGAGCACATTAAGGTCGATGTAGTTGTTTTCTAACTCGTGGAAAATATTAAAAGGAGCATAGTTTAGAACGTATGTCTCATTTGGATCGAGTGCTCTTGATGTATTTAAAGCATACGAATAGGGGTTAATATCGAAATCACGAGCAACAGTTCCATTCACAGCATCAACTTCTCTTTCAAGTGAACCAGGTGCTCTTTGTTTGCGATAAGATGTACCTGCAATAAGATTAAGATTTAAGTTGTTAAGTATTTGATGTGAAACATTAAAGTTTGCAGTATATCTATTCACATTACTTTGCTTGTACCAACCTGGATCAAGCATTGCACTCATTGAAGCATAATAGTTTGATTTTGCAGTACCACCACTCAAACTCACAGCATGACTTTGCATAATTGCGCTAGAGAAAAGCTCTTTAAACCAGTCGGTATTTCTAAATTCGGCTTGTTGTAAATAAGCATTGCGAGCCTCTTCTGTGTTTTCTAATTCAAAACGACCAGCCTTTTTGTTGTAAGAGTTAATAAGTTCGTACATTTTTCCATATACTCCATAGTCGCTACCATTGAGCACATTAGATAGATTTAACCAACCTTTATCTTTTAATTCACGATAGATACCCATTTGATCTTGCGAATTAAGGATGTCAAAGTTAGAATAAGAAGGAACTAAACGAGATGTAAATTCACCTGTATAGTTAATATGTGCTTGTCCTTGTTTACCTTTTTTAGTTGTTACAACAATGACACCTGCCATAGCACGAGCACCATATATAGATGTAGCTGAACCGTCTTTTAGGATTTGGAAGCTTTCAATGTCATCAGAGTTCAAACCTGCAATAGCAGAACTGATAAGTGTTTCGGGATTACCAGAAGCTAAATCGTCTGCTCCAACATTTGAAACATCTTCCATAATAACACCGTCTACTACCCAAAGAGGTTTTGAACTACCATAAATAGAGGTTGCTCCGCGAACACGAATCTTAGGTGCAGAACCAAAAGTTCCACTAACATTCTGAACCGAAACACCTGCAGCTTGTCCTTCAAGAGAACGGCTAATGTCAGCAACACCATTTAAACGAGCTTTCGAAGCATCTACTTTATCGGTAGCACCAGTAAACAAACGTCTGTCGGTTTTTGTCAAACCTGTTACAACTACGTCTGATAATACCTGTGCGTCACTTTTCAATAACACCTTCATGTTGGTGGTTCCCTTTAGTGTTTGAGCCACCATACCAATATAACTAATTGTTACTTTGGGATTGCTTTCATTCACTGAAAGTGAAAATTTACCATCAACGTCGGTCACGGTAGCTATCTTTGTGCCAACAACCATTACGGTTGCACCAATAACAGGCTCATTATCTGAGGCACCAATAACCACTCCCGAGACTTTTGTTTGCCCTAAAGCTGTTCCTAAACAAAGGAATATACCAGCTAAAAACACGGCTAGTCTTTTCTTCATAAAGTTATCTTTCTATATGTTTTAATTAAATAAAGAATTGAATTTTTTATTTTTCTCTCTTATAATAAATCTTATTTATCATTCTGTTCGCTATAGAATAATAAAAAAAATAACATGTAAAAGTGTATAAAATTTCAATTTGAAACATTATTATTTATTAATGCTTACAATTTCATAATATATACTATGCTTCTCTTAATCACTGCACAAATGTAAGTCAAACAACGATATGTACCAAATAATAATAAAAATAGCACACAACTTTAAACTATTATTAACAATTAAAAGCGTAAGAAAGAAATTTACAGAGTATTCTAAAATAAAATAAAGAAGAAGAAAAGATATTTTTATTTTATTATAAAATGAAAGTAGTTGTATTTTTATAGCATTTAACATTTGATTTATTTACAATCACAATGATATAGCATTACACTCTAGAAAGCCTTAATATAATAAGGTTCTCTATATATAAATATGTAGAAAAGATTACAATCTTTTTATATTTTCTATGCTATTCATATTTATGTAACCCTACACTTGGTTTCAATTTATTGCATTTTTCTTCTTTTTATCAATGTTCCTTTTTACTTTCCTTTTCTAGTTTAGCCTTTAAATTCTTTAAATTCATAGTTATTATTTGCTTTTCTTAAAAACAATGCCTATCTTTGCAAAACATATTTACAAAAGATTTTAATTACAAAAAAATGAATTCCAGCACCCTCGAAGTAAGAGTGTTGGAATTCAAATTTTATTATTTAATTACAAGAGTATAAACTTTTAAAATATAAACGCATTATGGCTTACATGTCACAAGAAGGCTACGATAAACTAGTGGCTGAACTAAAGCATCTCGAATCGGTTGAACGTCCTAAAGCATCTGCCGCTATTGCCGAAGCTAGAGATAAGGGTGATTTAAGTGAAAACTCTGAGTATGATGCTGCAAAAGAGGCTCAAGCTCACCTAGAAGCAAAGATCAATAAAATTAAAGTGTCTTTATCTGAAGCAAAGATTGTTGACACTTCTCTTCTTAGTGCAGATGCTGTACAAATTATGTCGAAAGTAGTTATGACTAACATGGGTAACAATGCAAAAATGACTTATACCATTGTTAGCGAAAGTGAGGCGAATCTTAAAGAAGGAAAGATTGCTATTACAACACCTATTGCACAAGGGCTCCTTAATAAAAAAGTTGGAGACGAGGTAGAAATCAAGATTCCTAATGGCACAATCAAACTACGCATTGATGCGATCAGCATCGACTAAACCTTTTGTTTAACCTAAAATTCTAATTATTATGACTATTTTTTCAAAGATTATTGCAGGAGAAATTCCTTCACATAAGATTGCAGAAAACGATAAGTTCTATGCTTTTCTCGACATCAACCCAGTGGCATTAGGTCACACTTTGGTTGTTCCTAAACAAGAAGTAGATTACATCTTTGATCTATCTGACGAAGATTTGGCTGCAATGAACGTCTTTGCAAAGAAGGTGGCACACGCCATTAAAACAGCAATGCCATGCATAAAGGTTGGCGTTACTGTTATTGGCTTAGAAGTTCCACACGCACATATTCATCTTGTTCCTATGAACTCTGAGGCTGATATGAATTTTCACAAGCCTAAATTAAATCCTTCTCAAGATGAACTTGCACAAATAGCAGAGAAAATAAGAAACGTTTTCGAGAAATAAAAGCTTATTTTTTGAGACATTTTTGCTAGTCGCCTTAAACATAACAACATAGTGTTTAAGGCGACTAACTTTTTATACCACTTTATAATCCACCTCCTCAATCTTCCAACTATACTGGGGCTTCAACACAAAAAGGTATATAAAACAAAAAGAGTACTAAAGAAAACCTTAGTACTCTTATGCGCTTCAAGATGGGCTTGAACCAACGACCCCCTGATTAACAGTCAGGTGCTC